>DAXB01000041.1 GCA_002506175.1 Methanomassiliicoccaceae archaeon UBA113 | reverse complement strand
AGCACTGGATGTAAGCGATCTTCTTAGGTGTCTCTCCGGATGAGGGGACGACGATGTGTCCTCTGTGAGGTCCGGATGCGCACATAATCCTCTCGTACTCGATTGCGGTGACGACGTTCTGGTATCTGCCGTATCCGTACTCGGTTGCGATCTTTCCGTCCCAGACCTTGAATCCGGTAGCAGCGATGATCGATCCGACTTCGAGTGTGATGATCTCATCCTTGTCATCGTAGTGGATTGCTCCCTTACCGCAAGCTTTCTCACAGTTTCCGCACTTGTCCTTGTTGATCTTCATGCAGACGCTTGCATCGATGACTGCAACCCTGGGCACAGCCTGTGCGTGGGGGATGTAGATTGCTTTTCTGTTTGTGAGCCCGAACTCGTATTTGTCCGGGATGTTCTTCACAGGACACTTTGCCATACAGTCTCCACAGCCGGTACACTCCTTAGGGTTGACGTACCTGGCCTTCTTGAGGACTGTTACTTTGAAGTTTCCTGCCTCACCCTCGACTTTCTGAACCTCGTGATAGGTCAAAACGTCGATGTTGGGGTGTCCGTTACAATCTGCCATTTTAGGCGAGAGGATACAGGCGGAACAATCATTCGTAGGGAATGTCTTGTCCAGACGGCACATCACTCCTCCGATTGTGGGGTCTTTCTCCACAAGGTAGACGTGAATGTCCCTGTCTGCGAGATCCAGGGAAGCCTGGATTCCTGCAATTCCTCCTCCGATAACCAATGCTGACTTACTCAAATCATTGCCTCCGTTTTTGGAATGTAAAAAGATAATACCTATAGGTATATTAAGTAAGATTATGAAACATTTTTATAATTAGAATTGTTTTAAAAACTTCAAAAAATATTTCAAAAATAGGATTTTGTTTTTTAGCCTGTTTTTCGTATTTTCTTATGACAGCCAGACGTTCAATATTGCCTATTCAAATCTATTATCCTTTTTGATAATTCTACTTGCATAATAGTTGAATATTTTTTTTTACTTCGTCTATATACGAAATAAAAATGGGCCTTTTTTGGATCAATCCAACTAAAGTTATCTTTAACTATAATGGAATTGAAAACAACTCCTTTTTTGATATACTGGCACATGCTCGATTAGTGGATATATCAATATATCCAACATTCCATGATAAATAATTTAGGAATGCCTTAAAATCCTTCTTTTGAAACCATCCTGAGAGACATTGTTCCGACTAGACGGAAGATGTTAAGTCCACGAAAAGAATACAGGCGAATATGGTCGTAAAATCGGTGCGCGGGAGGCGTCGCTATGTGGTGTTCACCGTTCCTGCTGAAACAGGCAGGAACGATATGTTGGACGCCTTATCGTCACTCGTCCAGGAGATGCCCGATTTCAAGGTCATCACGAGCTTCGGAGGAAAGGCAATCATAAGATGCAGCCCTTCCGAGATCGAGAAGATCTCATCGACAATGAAAGAGAGGTATCCTGATACGGAATCCCTCATTACTTCGGGAACTCTCAGAACAGTGAGAGATGCCTATCCTGAGCTGAAAGTACCGCAGAAAAAGAAACGGTAATTGTGTTCGTATCTCTTTTATAATAGCTTAAGGATGCAGTCGCGTAAAAGTATAAAGGAGCGGCAATTATGCAACCCGGACAAATGGCTTATGACAGGGGGATTACAGTTTTCTCCCCTGACGGAAGACTTTTCCAAGTAGAATACGCCCGTGAAGCTGTGAAAAAAGGTTCCACAACAATCGGACTGAAATACAAGGGCGGAGTGGCCCTCATCGTCGACAAGAGATCGATGAGCAAGTTACTCGAACCGAAATCCACCGAGAAGATCCACGACATCGATGATTACATCGGATGCGCAACATCCGGACTCGTCGCAGATGCAAGGGTTCTCGTGGACGAGGCAAGGAAGCAGGCACAGGTTCACAGAGTGAACTACGGCGAGAATATCTCCGTCGAGATGCTTGTTAAGAAGGTCTGCGACTACAAACAGCAGTTCACGCAGTACGGCGGGGCACGTCCCTTCGGTACCGCACTCCTCGTTGCAGGAACCGATGACCTCGGAGTCCACCTGTTCGAGACCGACCCCTCTGGAGCACTCGTTGCTTACAAGGCCACCGGAATCGGAAGCGGACGCCCGGCAGTCATGGACCTGTTCGAGAAGGAATACAAAGACGACATGACGTTCAACGCAGCAATGAAACTCGGTCTCAAAGCTCTCGAGGCGGCGATCGAGGAGAAACCCAATGCGGAGACCGTTGAAATCGGAGTCGCCGATGTCGGAAAGAAGTTCAGAAGACTGAGCGAGACCGAGATCGCCGCCTTCCTCAAGAAAGAGAAGGCTTGATTCCCATGGTGAGCCTTGACGACGCGATTACAGCAAGACTTGAGAGCCACGGAGAGACGTTCGAGATCCTCCTGGACCCGAAGGTGTTCGACCTTATCAAACAGGGAAAGACCTTCGACATCGTCGAATACATGGCGGTGGAAGATGTCTTCAAGAACGCTAGCAAGGGCACCAAACCGGCAGAAGACAAGATTAAAGAGGCATTCGGTACCGAAGATATTGCGGAGATCGCAAGGAAAATCGTCGAGAAAGGCGAGATCCAGATCACAGCCGAGCAGCGCAAAGAAATGCTCGATGCCAAGAGACAGCAGATCATCACATACATTGCCGCTAATGCGATCAATCCGCAAACACACGCCCCCCACCCGCCATTGAGGATCCAGCTGGCCTTGGAAGAAGCCAAGTTCCATGTGGATCCCTTCAAACCCCTGGACAAGGAGATCGATGAGGCCATGAAGCTTCTTAGGCCGCTGATCCCCATCAGGTTCGAGAAGACCCGCATAGCGATTAAGCTGAACGGAACCGACTACGGACGCTGCTATGATGACATCATCAGCTTCGGAATGGTCGAGAGGGAGGAATGGACGGCAGACGGATCATGGATCTGTCTGATGGAGATACCGGCAGGCCTCATAACGGAAGTAACGGAGAAGCTGAAGCACAAGACAAAGGGCACAGCATCCGTGAAGACAGTATGAATTACATTCGCGAGAGTGATAAAATGGAGAAAAGAAACGCCAGACAGACACGTGAGATCGTTGTCCCTGGAGATATCCTCGACGGAACGGGGATGAGACCCGGAGAGAACGCATACGTACTGGACGGCAAAGTACGCGCCTGTGTTATGGGAGTGAGGAATGTCTTCCAGAACACGGTCGGAGTAATCCCCCTCAGGGGATGTTACATGCCCACATCGGGCGACACGGTAATCGGAGTCATCGAGGACATCGGACCGTCGAACTGGTTAGTGGACATCAGTGCACCTTACCCCGCACCCCTGCATGTCAGCGAAGTGCCGTGGAAGGTTGAGTTCGGAGACACATCGAGGTACCTCACACTGGGCGACGTCGTCCTTCTGAAGGTCCTGGCTGTCGATGAGAGCAAGAAGATTTCAGTTACTATGAAAGACTCCGGTCTCAGGAAGATCGAGGGCGGAAGACTTGTGAAGGTCTCCCACTCCAAAGTCTCCAGGGTTATCGGAAAGAGCGGTTCCATGATCTCGATGCTGAAGAACATGACCGACTGCCGCATCACCGTCGGACAGAATGGACTCATTTGGGTCGATGGCGATGACGAGAACGCTGACGTGGCCGTGGATGCGATCAAGATGATCGAGGAACAGGCACAGAGCAGCAACCTGACAGACAGGATTAAAGAATTTATCGAGAGCAAAATCCCTCAGGATGAAGAATACGATGATGAGGGGGACGAGTGACCATGAGCGGACACACTGATATGGTTTTGGTTGACGAGAACGGAATGAGGATCGACGGAAGGACCGCCGATCAGCACAGGCCGTTCAAGGTTGAGGCAGGAGTCCTCAACAATGCGGACGGATCCGCATATGTAGAGATTGGAAAGAACAAGGTCCTGGCAGCAGTCTACGGACCCAGGGAATGCCACCCCAGGCACCTGCAGAACCCCACAAAGGCCATCGTGCAGTGCAAGTACAACATGCAGGCATTCTCCGTAAGTGACAGGAAGAGACCTGGACCGGACAGAAGGTCCATCGAGATCTCGAAGATCATCTCCGAGGCACTCGAAAAGGTCGTCCTCACCGAGCTCTACCCCCGTGCATCCATCGATGTCTACATCGAGATCCTCCAGGCAAACGCCGGAACCAGGTGCGCAGGACTCACAGCGGCATCTGTCGCACTGGCGGATGCTGGAATCCCCATGAGGGACATCGTTCCCGCTCTCGCAGCAGGAAAGGCAGACGGCCATGTTCTCCTCGACCTCAACAAAGAGGAGGATAACTACGGACAGGCCGACGTCCCGATCGCAATCATCCCATCCACAGACGAGATCGTTCTCCTCCAGATGGACGGAAACATGACCAGGGAAGAGTTCGACCACGGAATCGAGATGGCCGTAGCAGGATGCCACGAGCTGTACGAGCTCCAGAAGGACGCACTGAAAAGACGCTACTCCAAGAAAGCGGAGGAGGAATCCGAATGAGCGTAATGTCAGAGATCAAACGCGACTACATCGAGGGACTCATCGCCAACGGAAAAAGGGCTGACGGACGTTCCCTCACAGACGTTCGTGAGATCAAAGTCGTCACAGACGTAATCGAGAGCGCGGACGGATCGGCAAGGGTCAAACTCGGAAACACCGAGGTCATCGCAGGGGTCAAGATCATCCCCGGAACACCTTTCCCGGACACACCGAACATCGGAGTCCTCACAACCGGAGCAGAGCTCATCCCCATGGCCCACCCCACATTCGAGTCTGGACCACCTGGAGAGGATGCAATCGAGCTGGCACGTGTCGTCGACCGCGGTATCCGTGAATCCGGAATGGTCGATGTCGAAGCGCTGTGCATCACCCCCGGTGAGGAGGTATGGATGTGCTTCGTGGACATCTACGCCCTCGACTATGATGGAAACCTGTTCGATGCAGCAAACCTCGCAGCGGTTTGCGCACTCAAATCGGCAACCATTCCTGGAGAGCAATACGGCAAAGGAGAGAACAAACCTCTGCCGATCACATGCACTCCCATATCCATTACGGAAGTCAAAGTAGGTAATGATTTAATAGTAGACCCTAATTTCGACGAAGAACAGATTTCATCTGCCCGTCTGACGGTCACGACCGACGACATTGGCAACTTCAGGGCCATGCAGAAGGGTGGTTGCGGTTCAATCACACTTGATGAACTCAGCCTCTGTCTCGACAGAGCTGTAGAGAAGGGTGCCGAGATCAGGAAAATCATCGGGTGATATCTATGTCAAAGAGAACAGTTAAAGCAGGAAGTTCCGGAAGGTTCGGAGCAAGGTACGGAGTTATTGTACGTAACAGAGTTAAGACCATCGAGGCCATGGAGAAGGCAAAGCACGAGTGCCCTGTCTGTCACCACATGGCAGTCAAGAGGGTCAGCTCCGGAATCTGGTATTGCAAGCACTGCGACACCAAGTTCGCGGCAGAGGCATACAGCCCCAAGGCAAAGAAAGAGCTGTCCCAGGTCTCTGAGCAGTGAAGCTACTGAAAGGTGATTACAATGTACGCTGGCGATTACAGATGTGCAAAATGTAACGAACCTCTCAACAGTAGTTCCATGGGACTCCAGTGCGAGAAGTGCGGCTACAAGATCTTCTTCAAAAAGAGAGAAGAGAACAAGCAGACGTACAAATCCGACTGATATGCTGAAAGCCACTCTCAAAATTTCAGGTGCCGCGGCATCGTCCGCGGTGCCTACAATCTCTCCCGAAGCCGGAAGGGAACTCCCGCGCACCGAGACAAAGATTGGGATGGATGGAGAAGATGCTGTGATCACGGTCACAGCAACGGATTCGACAGCCATGAGAGCGGCATTGAATTCATATCTGGAATGCATTAGAGTCATCGAAAACATAGGTCAATTAACAAAGGTGAACCAATGAACGGAATCAGCCCCCAGCTCCAGAACCAGATCACACAGTTCCAGCAGGTCCAGCAGCAGTTGCAGGCCGTCACGAGCCAGAAACTCCAGATGGATGCAAGCAGGCGCGAGCTCGTAAAGACCAAAGAGGAACTCGAGAAGTCCACCGGTGCTGTCTACAAGACATCCGGTGCTTTCATGATCAAAGTCGAGGACACGGACGCACTCAAATCAGACCTTGATGAATCCATCGAGACGATGGAGGTCAGGATTGCAAGCCTCGAGCGCCAGGAGAACTCTCTGAAAGAGAAGTACACAGCGCTCCAGGAGACAATCAACAAGGCCATGGGCAAGTCCGCCGCCGTCAACGAAGACGACGAAGAGTGAAACTGGGAATATTCCCATCTTTCCGACCCAGACCAGGGTCGGAGAAAATCTTTTTTTCTTATACCGTAAATTATGATGCATGACAGATGCTCTCGTACTGAAAGATGTACGCAAATCATACGGCCAGAGAGAAGCCGTTCATGGCGTCTCGTTCTCCGTTAAAGAAGGTGAGGTCTTCGGACTGATAGGCCATAACGGTGCAGGGAAAACGACGATGCTCAGGATGATATCCACCATCCTGAAGGTTACATCCGGAACCATCACGGTTTACGGACACGACGTCATGAGAGAACCGGACGCGGTCAGAGAGATAATCAGCTACCTTCCCGAGGATGCAGGAGCATACAAAGACCTCACGGGGAGGAAATACCTAGAATTCATAGCGGACTTCTTCACATCGGGCGATAAGAAGAATGAACTCGTCCAGAAAGGAATCGAACTCGCCGACCTCGGAGACAGGATCGATTCGAAGGTCGACACCTACAGCAAAGGAATGATGAGGAGACTCCTGATTGCCAGAGCCATAATGTCCTCTCCTAAACTAGCCATACTCGATGAAGTTACGTCCGGATTGGATGTCATCAATGCATTCGAGATAAGGGAAGTCATTCGCGGCATAGCCGAACAAGGTATGACCGTCATAATGTCATCCCACAACATGTTCGAAGTGGATATGATATGCGACAGAGTGGCCATGGTCGACCAAGGAAACGTGGTGGAGATCGGTACGCCTGCGGAACTAAAGGAGAAATACGGCAAGAAGACCCTCGAAGAGGTCTTCGTCACGGTGGTGAAAGGAGCATGAGCCATCTTCTCAATATCGTCAAAAAAGAAGTCAGAGAGCTTCTCACACCTGGTTCCGTGATATCTATCATGGTCGTCATCTTCCTGTTCATGGGACTCGGAGGATTCATCGGCGGAGAGATAGAGAAGAGCGCAGTCCTCCCGGTGGTCGGAGTCGGAAACTATGAGGAACAGACCCTCGAATTCGATGACGGGGAATGGAACGTGTATGACACCATCCGCGGATTCTACACCTCGCAGGGAATGAGCAAGGAGGCGCTGGACAAATCGGTCATCAAGATTGATATGAACAACATCGAGAAGGACATCAAGACTTACGGTATATCCGTAGCTTTCATTGTCGATGACAATTTCAAGTCCAATATACTGAACGGCATCCAGGGAACGGTGCATCAGTACTATGTGTACTCGCCGTCCGGAATGATCAACGGAAGCGTTTCTACGGCCGTTGCTGATATCCTGATACAGAACGTCAACGATGACCTTTCATCGCACCTCATGGGTTCGGATGACACCAAGGCCGCGATCAAGTTCCTTGTCAACCCGATCACAAACGGAGGCACACACACATTCATCAACGGCCAGGAGTACTCGGATGTCACGCCCGCCCAGCTGGATGAAGCCATGTCCTCTCAGACCATCATGATCCCCATGATCATCATGATCATCATAATGATGATCGGAAGCATGGTCATCAGCTCCATGGGATCAGAGAAGGAGAACAAGACCCTAGAGACGTTGCTCACTATGCCTATCAAAAGGACCACCATAGTATCCGGAAAGATCCTGGCGGCTGCGATCGTCGGACTGGTTTACGGTATCGCGTACATGGTAGGGCTGAGGTTCTACCTCAACTCGATCCTATCGATCGAAGGCACATCCAGCATCGACCTGTCCAAGTACGGGATGGCACTGGATACATTCGACTTCGTCCTTCTGACGCTGTCCATGTTCCTGGCTATCGTATGCGCTCTCGGAATATGCATGATCCTCGGAGCATTCGCGAAGAACTTCAAATCTGCCCAGACCATGACCCTCCCCCTGAGCCTGCTGGCAATCATCCCGATGTTCATCACCATGTTCTCAGGATGGTACGGTTCGAGCATGCTAATGAAGGGCATACTCTTCATCATCCCGTTCTCACACCCTATGCTGGCTTCGGAAGCGCTCCTGAACAACGACTACACGTTGGTGCTGGCCGGTATAGCGTACATGATGGCATTCGCCCTCATCAGCATCCTGGTCACGGTGAAGCTGTACAAATCCGACATCCTCATCACGGGACTGAGCCAGAACAAGTACATCCAGAAGTTCAGAGGAAAGAAAATATGAAACCCTAAGGGGGCTCAGGCCCCCATCTTTTTAAATCAAATCGCAATCAACCGACTATGCTCAGAAGCATTGCTGATAAACTGAAAGACAGGCAGAAAGTCATCCTCGTTCACGGGAACGCGGACATGGACGCCATCGGTTCGGCATATGCTCTGAAGAGGGCCTTTCCCAATGCAGACATCTACGCACCCAACAGCATCGACAGGATCTCCAAGGTCGTGGTGGACAAAATGGACATCAGCATACTGGAGAACTGCGACCTGTCGAAGTACGAGCAGGTGGTGGTTGTCGACACATCGTCTCCCGAACAACTCGAACTGAAGGATCAAGCGGTTCCTACCGATGCCATTGTCATAGACCACCATATGCCCACTGGAAAATGGGAGGGACGCACATTCTACTGCGATGATTCCAAGACATCATGCTGCGAGATAATCAAGCAGATGATGGATGAATGCGGAATGCCGATCGAAAGGGATGTCGGAATGATGCTCCTTGGAGGCATGATCACAGACAGCGGTCATTTCCAATTCGCAAAACCCGACCTGCTCGAAGCGTTCTCCGACATCATGAGAAGATGCGACATAGGGATGGACGAGGCATTCGACCTCACCAATGCGCCGGTCAGTATGTCTGAGAAAATCGCGATGCTGAAAGCCATCGAAAGGACCAAGTTCGACCGCGTCGGCAATATGATCGTCGCCACATCGTACGGAGGAAGCTTCGAAGCCTCGTCATGCAGAGCCATCATGGCAACAGGTGCGGATGTTGTGTTCGTCGGATCGCAGAGGGAAGATGAGTTCCGCATAAGCGCCAGGGCCACACAGGATGCGGTCCGCAGAGGGATCCATCTTGGAGACATCTTGAAAGGCATTGGCACGGAAACAATGGCCGACGGCGGTGGACACGGCGGTGCGGCAGGACTCTCCGGAATCGGGGATGTGGAAGCACTCTTGTTCATCTGTATGAAGAGGACCATGGAAGTCTTCAGGGACATCAAGGCCAAAGGCCTCATGGAGAATTCAGAAGACTGAATCCGCTTTGATGGCATCCGCTGTAATCATCATCGGTTTACCAGAGAAACTCCGAAATGGCTTTCGGAATCGCTATCCTCATTCTTTTTCTGAATCCGACTGCTTTCCGAACAGCTTGTCGTGGTAATAGCCATCAACCATCTGAAGAGCGGCCACGGTGTTGTGCCCGAGTACACGGTCCTTGGCAACCAGAGTTGTACATGGTGCTACGGAATGCCTGTAGAATAGACTATCATGACCTACGCAGAGACCCATGACGATGTTTATGTCTGTACCCTCCTGGGCCAGCCTCTTAGCCTGAAGGATGGGGTTGCACAGATGACATCCGGTCTCCTCGCATCCGTGGACTCCCATCTCCACCTTGTCGACTTCTCCTGCCTTGCATGAAATCCCGAACACCTCGAACCCGTGATGCACCAGGACCCTGGCCAGGATCTTCGACTCGCCGATAAGTCCCACGCAGGTGGCGATTCCGATCTTCTTCGCACCCATCCTCTTGCAGAACTCTATCGTATCTTCCAATCTCGTGTAGCGGCAGTAGAAATCATGCTCGACAGATGCGGCCACCTTCATAATGAGTTCGTCTGTAGGATCTGCCATGTACGCTTCCTTGGACTCCTCGATAAGAGCTGGGTCCATGCCCTTCGATACACAAAATGCAGGATACGTTCTTCCGCCCATATCGCAATTCTTCGTGATACAATCGACGCAACTGAACTTTCTATCTGCCATAGAGCGTAATATGTGTCAAAAGATAAAAGGATGAAAAGGGGCTTGATGCCCCTAAAACATATTTACCTGAGCTTTCCAAGTCCCTTAAGGACCTCGATGAGGGCCTCGCGGTTCTCCGGATGATCTGCGAAGTACTCCGCGACAGGCTCGAGAGTCTTTGCGAGTCCGTCAGTGACTCCAGTCTTCAGATCGAAAGGCGAGAGAGCTCCGGAGAAGTATGCCTCGGTGAGCTCCTCATAGCTCCCGTATGAGACCGGTCCGCCGTACTTCTCGGGACGGTCCACGTTAAGCACTCTGTTCCTCGGGAAGAGGATGTACTTGCAGAGCATGAGGACGGGGTTCTCCGCCTCGAGGTCCTTCTCGGGGGGACAGTATGCCTTCTTCATCTTCTGCATGATGGAATCCCTGTCGTCATGGATTGTGATGTTTCCGTTGGGATCACTCTTGGACATCTTGGACTCCACGGGGTCCATCCTGTTTCCTCCCTTGAGACCGGGAAGCAGAGGCGTATGGAGTGCGACCGGCTTCTTCCATCCAAGCTTGTCGGCGGCATCCCTTGCGAGCATATGGGCCCTCCTCTGGTCGAGACCCGCGTAAGCAAGGTCCTCTCCGAGACAGAAGATATCTGTTGCCTGGAGGATGGGGTACAAAACCTTGGATGAATCGACTTCGGCTTCGTCCTCGGACCTTCCCATGATCGTCATTGCCCTCTTGACCCTTGACAGGGATGTGACCTTGGCGACTTTGATGACCTTCTCCCAGTACTCTATCTGGGAGCAGAGTTCGCTCGCATACTTGAACTGGACCTTCTCTCTGGGGATTCCGAGAGCGATGAAACAGTCCTCCATGTACCTGGCGCAGATTCTGATATTGTCCAGGTTAGCTCCGAGCTTGTCATTGATGTATGCGTGCCAGTCAGCCCAGAATATGGTGACTTTGAAGCCTGCATCGGTAAGGTCCTTGATCTTCTGGGCAACAAGCACCCATCCAAGGTGGACCATTCCGGAAGGCTCGAATCCGATATATGCGGTGGGCTCCTCCTTCTCTGTGAGAAGTGCGCGGAGCTCCTCATCCGTAACGATCTCTTCGGTGTTCCTCGTGACGAGGGCCAACCTTTCGTCTACATTCATTGTCATTGTCTGTGGCAAGGGTAAACGATATAATATTATTAACGCAGGGATGCTCGCGTGACGTAGGCTGCTTGCAGTCATCCGCCTTATTATCCGTATAGAAGGAAACGGTCATGTGGATCCCTCACTGCTCATCATCTTATCCGCATTCGCTGTACTCGGTTCATTAATGGGTCTGTTCACAGGCCTCATCCCCGGCATCCATGTCAACACCTTGGCTTCACTGATGCTCGTATCCTACCCGACTCTTGAAACCGCTTTCACCGGCATTGTTCCCGAGAGTCATGTCCCTACTGCGGTTTGCAGCATGATCATGGCCGCATCAGTGGTCCATTCTTTCGTGGATTTCGTACCGTCGGTCTTCATCGGAGCTCCCGATGTGGACACGGCTGTCTCCGTTCTCCCCGGACACAGGCTTCTGCTGGATGGAAGAGGAATGGCGGCGGTGAGGGCGGCATCGATTGGGAGCCTTGTCGGATGCTCGGCGGCCATATTGTTGGCAATCCCGCTCCAATATGCGATGATGGCTGGCATCGCCGACCGTCTGAACAGCGTGACAACAATCGTCCTCACTGCAGTCTGCGTCATCCTCCTCTACAATGAATACCGCAAAAGGAACCTATTGTTCGGCCTGGTAGCTTTCATCCTGTCCGGGATGCTCGGATATGCCGTGATGAATCTCCCCATACCGTGCACCGGAGTCCTCGGCGAGGGGACACTGCTGATGCCTATGCTTACCGGTCTGTTCGGACTCCCGGTCCTCCTCGTGTCCGATGGAGGCCACCCTTTTCCGGAGCAGACAGACGATGAACGCGACCCAGTGGGAATCGTTCCCGGATTGAAGGGGATAGTCATGGGATGCATAGCCGGATGGTTTCCCGGGATCACATCCACCGTCGGAGCGACGGTGTCGGCCACCCTCCTCCCTGACAATACTCCGGAGAGATTCGTATCCACAGTCGCATCCATCGGCACCGTGACCACCATCCTGTCTCTGGTAACCCTCTCCGTTTCAGGCGGAGGGAGATCAGGCACGGTGATTGTCATAGGCGAGATATTGGGAGATTCCGTGTCCGGACTCCTCTCAGAACCTTTCATAGCGCTGCTCACGTCCGCATCCGTAGCATCGATCATAGGATACTGGCTCGCTATCTGGTCCGGGAAGGTCATGGCCGGATTCGTCAGCAGGATCAGACAGGACTTGATGAACAGAGCCGTCATCGTTTTCTTGATATCCCTCACATTCCTGTCCACCGGGATCTGGGGCATTATAATCCTTGTTGGAGCCCTTCTGATAGGATTCATCCCCGTCTCGTGCGATGCCGGGAAAACGGTGCTCTGCGGCTGCCTAATCATCCCAGTCATGGTGATGTGATCTTGAAAGCTTACAAAATGCAACATTGATATAGAAACTGCAGAATTCCAATCACATGATGCTATCCAGATTGGAATTAATCGCGATGACGGCGATGGTGCTGGGCGTTGTGATGGACGGTCTGGATTCCAGTATCATAAACATAGCGGTCCCGATAATCGCAGAATCGTTCGGAACGGATACGAATGCGATCGCATGGGTCACCATAGTGTACTTCATCATGATTGCCGGGCTTATGCTGGCTTTCGGAAGGATAGCAGACAGTGGCCATATCAAAAAGGTGTATGTGACTGGATTCGCCATATTCGCCGGAGGATCTCTGCTGTGCGGGCTTTCGGAATCATTGGAATTCATGATATTCGCAAGAGTGATCCAGGGTCTCGGTGCAGCTATGCTGGCCGCCGTCGCACCCATGTTCTGCGTCAAGTTCCTGCCGACAAGCAAACTCGGTCTTGGAATGGCCATCCTCAGCGTCGGCGGAGCCATAGGCTTCGGTGTCGGGCCTGCGATAGGGGGGCTCATTATAGAGGTGGCCTCATGGCATTGGGCATTCTTCATCAACATCCCGATAGGTATAATCGGAATCCTGATAGCCCTGCGCGGACTCCCGAAGGATAATGCATTGGGTAAACCGAAACTGGATATGACGGGGACCGCAATTCTGTTCATAGCAGTTCTCTGCGGAGTCCTCGCTCTTGAACTGTTCTCATACCCCGGTTACGGGACAACATGCATTGTGTTGGCCGTCGCCATGCTGATCCTGCTGTTCATATTCGCTGTGGTAGAGAAAAAAGTCAAGTTCCCCATGCTGAATGTCAAGATGTTCGGCGACTGGAGATTTATCGCCCTCATCAGTTGCTACCTAGTGACCAACATATGCTACATGGGTGTGTTCTACATCATCCCGTTCCTGATGACGAAAGCGATGGGGATGAATACGCTGACGACCGGATTGGTTCTGCTCATCCCCAGTATAATCAGCGGAACCCTGACAATCCCGGTTGGAAGATACTGTGATGTGCACGGAAGACGCAATACAGCGATAATATGCGCCATATTCCTAGTAATCGTATCGATATGCTACGCAATAGTCGATCCATCATACGGATGGGTGAGCCTCATCCCGGCCTTCATTGCCGCCGGATTGATGTGGGGGACAATCGGCCCATCCTCCTGCAGCCGTATCATCGACATATCCAAAAACGAGGATAAGGGCATGGCCTCCACAATCACGAACTTCCTATACTACTCGGGAGGTTCCATCGGAACAGCCCTTTTCGCATCGCTTCTCACATTCGGTGCAGGTTCCGCCAAAATACCTGTGGAACTCATGTCCGTGGAATCTTTCATGCAGGGATACTATTTCGCCATGCTTTGCGCCATAGCGATATCGTTCCTGGCAGTCCTATCTGCATGGATCGTGAAAGAGGATAAGATCAAGAAAGCTTGAGTCCAGCCTTGTCCATGAACTTCATGGCATCCACAATGAACCTCTCGTGGGTGCCCGAACCCACTTCGCCTGCGGAATCATATACCTTCACAGAAAAAACCAGGCGTCTGCGATCCACTTCGACGAGCTCCGTCTCGCATACCACCGTCATCCCGATGGGCGTTGCCGAGGAATGCGCCACATCCAGATGGGTGCCGACGGTCGACATCCCCGGTTCGAGATAAGGGAGAACACTTTCGAATGCCGTCCTCTCGATCAATGCAATCATCGCAGGGGTCGCGAACACGGGAAGATCGCCGCTGCCCATTGATGCTGCGGTATTATTGTCATCGACTTCGACTGATTGTGCACCCTTTATTCCCATCTCGAGCATGACAGTCGTAATGCTTTTACTTATTATAATCTGATACGGGTCGCATGGGATCCGAAGAACAGCTCTACAGAGAATTAGTCGAACTGAGGGAACGCCTAAGAGAGGAGGGACGGTCGTCCACCGGGAGAATACCCACTGTGTGCTCAGATGAGGCTCTGGAAGAGATGTCTCAGCGCATACCCACGAAGATCGAGGATTTCATAGCGATCAACGGGATAGGCCAGAGGTTCATGGACGTCTACGGGGAGAGCTTCCTCGGGATAACCAGGAAGTATGCCGTTTCCGCAGCCAAGGGATCTAACCTCGACAAGGACTCCGCCAAGACCCTCAGGGAACTGGAGAAGAAGCTGATCAACATAAGCAGGAGCAACCGCCTGCTGTTCCAGGGAAGAATCTCCGCCAAGAACACCTTCGATCTGATGTCCGTCCCGAACCTGGAGGTCATGGACCTGCTGTTCGGGAAGAAGAAGTGCCTCAAGCTGTGCGACATAAGCAACGGCAAGGAGGACGAGAAGAGATACAGGCACCTCAACCAGATCATCCGTGAGGTCAACAGGGAACTGAGGGAGAAGGGACAGTACGACCTGTACATAGGATACCCGTTCGTCCAGGGGAAGATGCCCAACGACGACTTCGACATACGCGCTCCGCTCGCGCTGTTCCCGGTGACTCTGGAGAAGGATGCCCGTTACGTCACGCTCACTTTCGATGCATCCCGCGATGCGATGTACAACAACACGCTCATCCTGGCCTACATCAAGGCCACAGGACTGAACAAGCCTCTTCCGAACAACATCATCGAGGATGTCAACGGAGAGACTTTCATCTCGGAACTCGTCCAATTCTACAAGGAGAACGGCATCGACATCAGATGCGACGACTTCATCCTGAGAGAGTTCACAGAATACAGGGCGAACGAATTCCCGCGCTACGAACCCAGCGAAATGGAGCTGGTGCCGAACATTGTTGTCGGAAAGTACCCAACGTACTCCAGCTCGATCCAGAGGGACTTCGACTGCATCCTCTCCGGAAAGAAGATCAACGGTATCCTCAACGATCTGGTCATCAATCTGGACAAGACGGATTTCCTGTCGGACAAACCGGATCCGCTTACGATACGCGAGATGAAGAAGAAAGGGATCGAGGCATCCGAGAAAGACCTGGTGTACATCAACTCCCTCAACAGCGCCCAGGAGAACATCCTCACGGCCATGAACAGAGGCGACGAGATCGTGGTCCAGGGCCCTCCGGGAACCGGAAAATCCCAGGTCATCACCGGACTCATCGCATCCGCGGTCGTACAGGGGAAGACCGTCCTCATGGTGTCGGAGAAGAAGACCGCTCTGGATGTCGTCTACTCTCGTCTCGGCAATCTGGCGAAATACTGCCTCCTGATCGACGATGTCGGAAACAAGGACCTTTTCTACAAACAGCTGGACTGCATGCTCGACGCATCCGTCCCGAGCAACGGGACCGACCTTGGGCCGATCTCCGCCAGCATAGACAAGGATGTCGGAATGCTGACCCATCTTGCGGACACGGTCTATACTCCGAACGAGTTCGGAATCGAACCGTACAAACTCTACTCCATGGACAAGACCGATTTCGGCGATAACGTCCAGTTCACCGAATACAGCATACTCAAGAAGCATGTCAACCCGAGGCTCATGACTCTGGAGTATCCAGAGGTGGCCGATCTGCACAGGATGTACGGTACCGGCACCCTGATGAACAACTACAAGTCATACAAAGACCTCTCCTCGGAATACCCCTGGATGACTCAGATGAGATCCGACCTGTCCGAGTACAACATCGGGGAGATGAAGGCCGACCTCATGGACCTTGAAGCCCAGATGATCGATTTCAACTCCAAGAGCTTCGTGAGCAAGCTGTTCTCCAAGGGAAAGGTCACCAGGGAAACCACGCTGATGGCCTCCAAGTACTTCAAGAACTACAACCAGCACACGCTCAGCATGCTCATGGACGACCCGCGGTCCATAGTCGACGGACTGGACGGATACGAGAGGTTCTCCACCGTATCGACCGTGTACGACAAACTCACCGAATGCCAGAAACTGTACGGCGACGATATCCTGTCATCATCCGACGACCTCAAGCTGAAGTATCCTGCCACGAACGACAAGATCTACAACTGGATCCTCAACGAGCATCTGCAGAAATTCGATGCCGAGCACAAGGACCTCATGCAGCAGATATGGGACTTCGACAGCATCATCGCTGACATGGACAGGAAGATGGAGGAGAAACGCCTCCTGTGCAAGAACAAGGTCGAGGAGACGCTCCAGAACAACCTGAGATACATCTCTGAATCCAAGAGACGCGGAGACATCAACAGGATCATCGAATCCAAGAGGAAATGGAACCTGAACAAATTCATCAACCGCTACGGATACGAGCTGTTCAAGGGTGTCCGCGTATGGCTGCTCACCCCCGAGGTCGTATCCGAGATCATACCGCTCGAGATGGGCCTGTTCGACATGCTGATCTTCGATGAGGCCTCCCAGATGTATGTGGAGAAGGGAATACCCTCAATATACCGTGCGAAGAAGGTCGTCGTCGCCGGAGACCACAAGCAGCTGCGTCCGTCGAGTCTCGGATTCGGAAGGATCGAATACGATTCCGACGAGGATGACGACTTGGACGTCTCCGCAGCATTGGAGGAGGAATCCCTGCTTGACCTCGCAAGGGCCAGGTATGATTCCATCCTGCTCAACTTCCATTACAGGTCGAAGTACGAGGAGCTCATCGCATTCTCCAACTATGCATTCTACGGAGGACGTCTTTATGTGTCCCCCAATGTGCTGGAGCCGCCCAAACCTCCGATAGAGGTGCACAGGGTGGACGGATTGTGGGAGGACAAATCCAACAGGGCCGAGGGAGAGAAGGTCATAGAGCTCCTGAAGCGGTTCTTCGAGGAAAGGAAGAACAACGAGACGATAGGAATAATCACATTCAACGCATCACAGAGGGATCTCATCAACGATATGATCGATGAGGAATGCTCGAAAGACCCGACGTTCGGTAAGAACGTGACCGACGAGATGAAGAGATTCGACAACGGCGAAGATGTAGGTCTGTTCATCAAGAACATCGAGAGCGTACAGGGAGACGAACGCGACGTCATCATGTTCTCCATCGGATACGCCAAGAACAACGAGGGCAAGCTGATGCAGAGGTTCGGATGGCTCAACAACCGCGGAGGGGAGAACCGTCTCAACGTCGCCATCTCGCGCGCAAAGAAGAAAATCTACATAGTATCCTCGTTCGAACCTAAGGACCTCCAGGTGGAGGACAACAAGAACGATGGCCCCAAGATCCTGAAGAAGTACCTCCAGTACGCCGATGCGGTCAGCAACGGGAACAAGGATCTCGCAGATTCCATCCTGCATTCGTTCGGAGACGAACGCTGGTCTGAACCGAAGGACTTCAACTCCGGCAGGATCGCCGACAGAGTGTACGATGCCTTGATTAAAAAAGGGTACACAGTAGAAAGGGACGTCGGAATAGGCGGATACCAGATAGATATGGCGATCAAGCAGGACGACAAGTTCATCCTGGGAATCGAATGCGACAGCCGCCTGTACGAGATGTCCTCATCCACGAGGGAGAGGGACTACCACAGGCAGAAATACCTGGAATCCAGAGGATGGAACATCCACAGGGTGTGGACTCCAGGATTCTGGAAGGATCCCGAGAAAGAGGTCAACAACATCGTCAAGTCGATCGAGAAGAGTAAATCATGAAGACCGTTCTTAAGATAGAGGGAATGATGTGCGAAGGATGCGCCGCAAACGTGGAATCGGCACTCGGAAGGGTCGAGAAGGTCACATCCGCGACTGTCGATCTGAAATCCGCCAAAGCAGTCGTCATCCACGACGGCGCATCCGACGAATCCCTGATATCCGCAGTCGTCGACGCAGGGTTCAGAGCATCCGTGAAGCACGGACTGTTCTCATGAATACACGCGTGTACCGCATCGGCGGGATGTCATGCGCCGCATGTTCGTCAAGAGTGGAGAGGGCCATAGGCTCCGTTCCCGGAGTATCGTCCGTCTCCGCCAACTACGGCAGCTGCACCGCCACAGTATCACACGACGGATCAGTATCCGACGATGCCGTTTGCAAAGCTGTATCTTCCGCAGGATACGTTCTGCTGAGCGACGATCCCTCCGAATCCGGAAGACAGGAGAAAAAATCCCTGAGGATCCAGAGAAGGGACCTGATCATAGCCATCGGCTTCGCGATACCGCTCACGATCTTAGCGATGGGTCCGATGCTTGGCCTCGATTTCCCGTGGAATCGGAAAACCGGATGCATCATACAGCTGATCCTGTGCCTGCCCATACTCTATGCCGGCAGACGTTTCTACATCAGAGGTTTCCCCGCACTCTTGTCCAAGAGCCCGACCATGGACTCGCTGGTCGCACTGAGCACTTCGGCATCCGTGATCCTCGGGCTGTACTGCACCGCATTGTCATTCTCTGGATCCGGGACCGGAACCCTGAGCTTTGATTCTGCAGGCATGATTATCGCAATGGTGAGCATAGGGAAGTATGTCGAAGCAAGATCCAGATACGGAACGAACGATTCCGTCAGGAAGCTCCTGTCGCTTGCACCGAAACAGGCGCATCTGATTGTCGACGGGAGGGAGATTCCGACCGACCCGTCCGAACTGAGGGTCGGTGACATAGTCCTGGTACGTCCGGGCGAATCGATCCCGGCGGACGGTACCGTCATAGAAGGATCCTCGTCCGCAGACGAATCCATGCTCACCGGGGAATCCTCGCCCGTGGAGAAGAAGGCATCCTCACAGGTATTCGGTGCCACGGTCAACGGGGCAGGCAGCCTCAGGATAAGAGTGGACAGGACCGGCGAGGATACGGCGCTTTTCCAGATCGCAAGAATGATGGACATGGCAAGGAGCACCAAAGCCCCCGTGTCCCGCGTAGCAGACAGAGTCTCCGCCGTCTTCGTACCATCAGTCCTCGTCATAGCCCTCCTGAGCCTAGTAGGATGGTTCATATCTGGCAAAAGCCTCGAATTCAGCCTCACCGTGGCGATATCCGTCCTGGTGATATCATGCCCTTGCGCACTGGGGTTAGCCACTCCGCTGGCGATAGCGGTCGGAACCGGGATCGGTTCGAAGCACGGCATACTGTTCAAGACAGCATCATCCCTGGAGACTACAGCCAAAATCGATACGGTCATCCTGGACAAGACCGGGACCGTCACCGTCGGACGCCCGTCCGTAACCGATGTGAGGACGGATATGGCCGAAGATCGTTTCATGGGAATCGTCGCTGCCGCAGAGGCCGACTCGGAGCATCCGATAGCGGATGCCGTAAGAAGATATGCGGAAACGAAAGGATTGACCGTCCCCCTCCACTCTGATTTCAGAAGCATCATCGGCGGAGGTGTCGAATGCACCGTAGACAGCAGAACCGTCACAGTCGGAAATGTTCACCCCATCACAAACATCGACACCGACTTTGGCTGCATCGAGGGGATACCAGTGACGATCGACGGCAGATATTCGGGATCGTTCGTCATTTCCGACCCTATCAGAAAGGAGAGCAGCCAGACTGTAGACTGCATCCGCGGGATCGGAGCAGATGTGATAATGGTGACCGGCGACTGCAAGAGCGCCGCCGAAAGGATCGCTTCCGATGCGGGGATACCTGACGTACGTTTCAGTATGACACCCGAAGATAAACTGGACATCGTCAGGAAGCTACAGGTGATGCAGAAACGCGTGGCGATGGTGGGCGACGGAATCAACGATGCCCCGGCACTGACCCAATCCGATGCCGGAATGGCAATGGGTTCAGGAACTGATGTCGCGGTGGAATCCGCCGACATCGTCATAGTAGGCAATGACCTTAGATGCGTGCCAGCAGCCCTGGAGATCGGGAAAGCCACACTCAGAAACATCCGTCAGAATCTGTTCTTCGCATTCGCATACAATGCGGTCTGCATACCGATCGCCGCAGGACTGCCGATAATCTTCGGATTCACCGATCTAGTGAGCATGATGCCCATGGTTTCCGCCATAGCTATGTCCCTGTCCTCGATAACGGTAGTCTCCAACGCCCTGAGGCTCGGAAGGTTCCGTCCATCATCCCTTGAGGCGTGCTGACTTCACATCGAGAAGGCCGTTATTCCTCTTCCAAACCCTATCGGACTTGACTATCTCGATCGGACGGGAATGCATCGGAGAATCTATTGTCATGGACTCGTACTCCCCGCCCTCACCCATTATGCTGATGCCGAACTTCCTGCGGAGTTCCTTCAGCTCCTCAACGGATTCCGCGTTTATCTCGCGGCCGAGCCATTCCTCCCCCAGCCCCTCGGCGTAGCAGCCTACGATTATGGCCCTGATGCCCGAAGCCAGGAACGCATCCATGATAAGGTCCTGATCCTTCCTCCACAGAGGAGACATGACCTTCAAACCGAGGTCGTTGCACACATGGTTCATCCTGTCCCACTGATAATCCGACCACACGGCCCCGGTTATGATCCCGTCGACATCCAATCCTTCGAGAGCTCTCCTCAGACCGTCCATGTCGCCTTCCTCCGTACCGGTGCTCGGTGCTGTGACAAGCTCCTTCCCCATGGCTTCCGCCATGAGAGGAACGATATCCAGGTTAGGGGTGTGGAATATCCATGACGCATCGTCCTCCGGTCTGATGTTGACGAGGTACGGCACCTCATGCCCCATCTGCTCCATGATGTAGAGCGAGAACGTAGAATCCTTTCCGCCGGAATATAACGATGCCAGCCTCATGCATCCGAGATATGTTGCAACGGTTAAAATCGCTATCCCCTCCCAAAGACGACCCAATGGCTTTAATCCAACGTTGGCATAAGCCCTCTCAGAGGAATCGCAATGGCCCTTGAAGCATCCGAGATGAAGAAGATCGTAGCAGAGGCTGCAGTCGACAGATACGTCAAAGACGGAATGAACGTCGGACTCGGTACCGGATCGACCGCATACTTCGCCATCAAAAGGATCGGAGAGCTCGTTGCCAAAGGATTCAACCTCACGTGCGTCGCAACATCCGTGCAGAGCGAGGAACTCGCCAAGGAATGCGGCATCAAGGTCGTCGACCTGGACGAGGTGGACCATCTCGACATAACCATCGACGGAGCGGACGAGGTGGACCCCTCGATGCAGCTCATCAAGGGACTCGGAGGCGCACTCCTCAGGGAGAAGATCGTCGCGGCCGCTACGGTGAGCGAGATCATCATCTGCGACGGATCCAAGCTCGTTGACAAGCTGGGAGTCAAGACACACCTTCCCGTGGAGGTCCTCAAGTTCGGACACCTCCACACCAAATACGCACTCGAAAGGCAGGGATGCAAAGCAGTCCTCAGGATGAAAGACGGAAAACCATTCGTCACCGATGGGGGCAACTACATCTACGACTGCAAGTTCGAAGCGATCGAGAAGCCGTTCTTCCTCGAGACAAGACTTGACGTCATCCCAGGAGTTGTAGAGAACGGACTGTTCCTCAACACCGCATACGACGTCCTTGTGTGCAGACCGGACGGTACCGTTATGAGCATGGCGGACGAAGCGGCCAACAAGAAAGAATGAACCTTAATATACGCGTATATAGCGCATATTATAGGCCACTTATCTTTTTATATAACCTCCGTAATAGCACGTCCCGATTCAATTCAAGGTGAATACCATGAAAATGCCCAGAACAATCAAGAGATACTGCCCTACCTGCAAGGCCCACACCGAGCAAGAGGTGGAGAGGGTCAAGAAGAAGAAGGCCAGTGAACTCAAATGGGGTCAGAGGAGATTCAGAAAAGTAACCGCTGGTTACGGAGGATTCCCCAGGCCTAAACCGGAAGGAAGGGAGAAGCCCACAAAGAGGATCAACCTCAGGTACAGATGCTCTCAGTGCAAGAAAGCCAACATCTCTCCCTGCATCCGTGCAAAGAAATTCGAGCTCGTGGAGTGATTTGAATGTCTGATTTCATCAAGATCAAATGTCCCGACTGCGAGAACGTTCAGATCTCCTTCAAGAAGGCAGCGACAAAGGTCACATGCCACGTCTGCGGCGCCACACTCATCGTCCCCAAGGGCGGAGTTGGAGAGATCAAGGGCGAAATCGTTGAGGAAGTCGACTGATGTCAAGGGTCAGGGGACTTCCCGAGAACGGTGAGCTCGTAGTCTGCACCGTCAAGAGCGTAAAGAATTTCGGCGCTTTCGTCACACTCGACGAGTATGACGAGAAAGAAGGATTCATTCACG
>DAXB01000054.1 GCA_002506175.1 Methanomassiliicoccaceae archaeon UBA113 | reverse complement strand
GTTCCCACTCCGTTTCCTCCGTTCCAGAGCCTGTTGTGCTGCATCTGTCCGAGGGGATCCTCGTACTTGACGAAGACCATGTCCTTCTTCATGCATGTGATGTCTGTGACGAGCCTGTATTTCCTGGTCTTCTGGTCGACATGCCAGATGATCTGGTCTTCGGTCTCGTAGCAGTCGAACTCTGTCTTGGATCCGGTCCAGAACTTCGAGAAGTTGAACTCGTAGCTCTTTCCCTCGTAGAAGAACTCTCCGAGGAGCTTTCTCTCCATGACGAGGGGTCCTACCTTGGGCCTTCCTCCTCCGATGTCGAAGACGCTGTTCTCGAGCTTCTTGCCAGTCTTCTTGCTGACCATGTCCCATGACGAGAGCCATACCCAGGGGGATGTGAATCCGCTTCCCCAGTTCTTGTCTGCGTATCCGTTGGATGTCTCGGGAGATACGGTGTACCTCTGTCCGTTGAAAACGATGTATCCGTCGTATTTGCTCTTGACTCCCTCTGCATGCCAGAACATCTGGAATGCCTTCATCGCACGGAAGAGTCCGCATGTTCCGTATCCTACGTTCCATGCATCGACCTTGTTGATCTTGAGGTCCCACTCGAATTCTCCATACTCGCAGATGTACTCGGGGTGGGCTTCGGATTCCTCTTTGGTGACCTTCGCGTTTCCTTTGAGGTGCGTCTCGGATGCATAGACGTCCTGTGCGGTGAGCTCGTAGGGGACTCCTCCGACCTTCACGTCCTTCCATGGGATGAACCTGTGGACCTGGACTCCGTCTTCGCCCCATGTTCCGACCTTGACCATGAGGTATGATGGCTTCAACCCTTTCTCCTTGTTCTCGGGGAGCTGTCCGAACTGCACCTTGTCAGGCGAGAGTCCGGGGTTGACCATGAAGTACTCGAGGAAGAAAGGCCTCTCCTCTCCTGTCGCGTCGTTGACGGCTGTGAAGTTGTGCCACCACCAGTCGTATCCCTGCTGACGGTATTTGCCTGTCAGCATGTACTGATTCTTGGCAGTACTGTGTACATTTACCATTGGAAATCCATCCTATGGATTTCTGTATATTATTGACGGTTATAAATATAGAGCAAAAAGGAGGGACGGGCCGAAGCCCGTTCCTGTTGGTGTTTTCAGGTTCACATCGCAGGGATCACAACGAAGGTGATGATGAAGTATGCGAGGAACACGGCTCCGAGGATCCACATGGCAATCGAGATCTCGCTCTTCCTTCCCATCACGAACGATCCGATGATGTAAGAGAAGACTCCGAAAGCGATACCGTCGGTGATCGATCCGGCCAGTCCCATCATGAAGATGGTACAGAACGCTGTGGCGATGTTGACGGGATCGACCCACTCGACTCCCTTGAGGGCTGTGATCATCATGAGTCCGACGAGCAGCAGTGCTCCGACGGTACATGCCGATGTGATGACGGAGAACAGGGGTGCGAAGAACATGGCGACGAGGAACAGGATTCCGACGACTACTGCCATGAGTCCGGTCCTTGCCCCGGCCTCGATTCCAGTTGATGACTCGATGAACGAGGTGGTTGTGGATGTACCTGCGATCGCTCCGAAGATTGTTGCGATGGAGTCGACCTGCAGTGCCTTCTCGTTACCCTCGATGTTTCCGTTCTCGTCGATGATTCCTGCGGAGTGTCCGATTCCCAGAAGTGTTCCGGTGGTATCGAACATATCGACGATGAGCAGGGATGCGATGGATACGATGAATGCCGCCCACATGGTTCCCTCGAATCCGGTGAACTGTGTGAACATCGCTCCGAACAGTCCGAAGTCAGGCATGGATACAACGGGTCCGACGCTGGAGAGCGAGGGGATGAGTCCGGAGATCTGCGATGTGACTCCGCAGGCGCTCATGATGCATCCGACAGCGACTGTAACGATGACTCCGATGAGGACTGCGCTCCAGTTCCTCTTGAACCAGAGGATGAGGGTGACGAGGATACACAGGAGGCCGAGTGCGACTCCGGGGTCACCGAGGGGGCCGAGTGCGAGTGCGCATCCGCTGCCGTGCTGGATGATTCCTGCGTTGAAGAGTCCGACGACGACTATGAAGAATCCGATACCTGCTGTGATAGAGAGCCTCATGATCATCGGGATGCTTGTGAGGATCTTGGACCTGACACCGGTGACGGTGAGGATGAAGAACAGGATTCCCGAGATCAAGACGATGAGCAGCGCCTGGTAGTAGGTGAATCCCATCGTCAGGACGATCGTGTATGCCACGAATGCGTTGATTCCCATTCCGGGGGCGAGAGCCACGGGGAACTTTGCATAGATACCCATCAAGATACAGGATATGAACGCCGCCAGAGCTGTTGCTGTGACGAGCTGTCCGAAGAGTTCGACACCTGCAGCCGCCGAGAGGATCCCGGGGTTGACTGCGAGGATGTAGAACATGGCGAGGAATGTGATGACTCCTCCCTTCACCTCAGTCTTGATGTCAGAGCCTCTTTCCGTGATGTGGAAGAAGCTGTCAAGCTTTGATGCAAAATCTGACATGATGGTTCAATATGAAAGAACCTATTTATGGATTATTTATGGGAAGTAAATCACAGAAAGGTAGTAAGTAATGAATCATGCCATTTGCGTGTGTCTTACTAATTGTTCATCTTTATTTACCTGTCAAATCTTGTGTAATCCATGAATAGGTATCTGGCGATGGGCATCGTCGCACTGGCTGCCATCCTATGGGGGTTCATAGGATTGTGCACCAGGGCGATGTACGACTGCGGGCTGGATTCCATTCAGATAAACGGTGTCAGAGGCATACTGTGTGCGTTCATCTTTCTGATGATAATAGTATTGTCCGATCCTAAGAGCCTCGTCATAAAGAAGCGCAAAGACATTCTGAAGATGATCTTCTACGGGGTGTTAAAGTTCCTGATGGACATATTCTACATTCAGTCTCTGATGGAGGTGAGTCTCGCACTGGCAGGTATCCTGTTGGCCACGGAAACGTATTTCATGCTGTTCATATCGCTGTTCCTTTTCAGGGGAGGCATCACCCCCGCCAAGGTCCTGGCGACATTCGTCGGTTTCTCCGGTGTGGCGCTGCTCATGAACATATTCACAAATCCGGGGGAGATCAATGTGGAAGGCGTCCTATACGGCCTCGGTGCCGGTTTATTCAGTGCATTGTACTCCACGGGTGTGAAGCTGTCATTGAACGACGGTTACAAGCCGAATACAGTCCTGTTCTACGTTTTCCTGGTCGGTGCGGTGCTGTTCATGTTTGTGATGGACGTTCCTGCCACATTCTCCATCGCATTCGGTACTCCGAACATGATCTTCGATTCGCTGATCCTGACTTTCCTGCTTACGCTCGTGCCATATTATCTGTATGCGAAGGGGATGGAGTCATTGGATCCCATCACGGTGCTCATCCTTGCCTTGCTGGAGGCGGTCACGTCCGCAGTGGTCGGGGTGATGATTTTCTCGGAGCCTATGGATGCGTTCAACGTCCTGGGAATCGCGATGGTGTTGGGTTCGATCCTGCTGATGAATATCAACCTGGCAAGGTACAGCCGGAGAAGAAAGGCTCATTGAAGGGTCTTGGTCTTGATATACTGGCATTCCAGGCGGCTCTCGATGTCGGCGGTGTTCTCTTTGTAACATACGATCGCTATCGCGGGTCCCGTTCCGGTCATCCCCGCACCCAGCGCACCGTTCTCAAGCGCCATGTCGATGATCCCGCATCCTTGTCCGACCAGGCTGGCGACATGCCTCCCGTTCTCGGTCATGACCATGAACGGGTCCCCGGATATCATATGCGAGAGCTTCCTGTATTTGTCCGCCAGTTCAAGGTACGAGGATACATCGATGCTCTGTTTGTCTATGGCCCTCTCCGGAACTGTGAGGAGGACATCATACGTCTCATCGAGTCTTTCCGAGCCGATGACGGACATCTTTGGATTGTCCGTGATGAATAACCCCAGCTCTCCGGTGGCACACGCATCATCGAATGCTCCCGTTATCGATACTTTCGTTTTGATTCCGCAGAGTGCGTTTATCTTGTATTTCAGGACGTTATCCATCTCCTGCCCGTATTCGTTCAGTACAGCATCGATAACCGCATTCGCCACGGAGCTGGAGCTCTTCAGTCCGCGCATCATCGGTATATCCGATTTCACTTCAACGGAGAACTCGTCAAGGGACTCCCCGATGGATTCCAGCGTTTTACGGACGCATGCATCCACAAGGGGATCGACCATCCTGTCGCTTTTCTCGGATTTGAATACCGCTTTCGTATGCATGTTCACAGCCAACGATGAGCCTATGCCGCACGGTATGGCGTTGAGTATGCTTATGGCTCCGTGAGCCATTCCGATTCCTGTCATAGTACGGCCCTCATGATTCTTGTATCCGGTCTCATCTTGAACCAGATCTTGAACGATTCAGCACCCTGCCCTACAAGCATATCCTTCCCGCTGACCAGCGGGCACCCTCTCGATTCCGCCACCTGCTGCAGGAGGGTCTTCCTGTGGTACACCATGTCGAACACGGCACCGGTTATAGTATCCAGTTCGATGGGATAGTTCTCGTTGTCCTCGGTCATCCCTATCGGTGTGCAGTTGACGATCATCTCGTAGTCCCTTACATCGGATACATTGGTCGGGTCCACACCCAGATCCCTGCATAAAGCATCCAAGGTGTTCCTGTTCCTGGCTTTCACCGATACGTGGCAGCCGTTCTCCTTCAGACAGTACGCCGCCGATCTTGCCGCGCCTCCG
Source organism: Methanomassiliicoccaceae archaeon UBA113 (assembly GCA_002506175.1). Classification (GTDB taxonomy): domain Archaea; phylum Thermoplasmatota; class Thermoplasmata; order Methanomassiliicoccales; family Methanomethylophilaceae; genus Methanoprimaticola. The sequence continues at coordinate 21,027 of DAXB01000054.1, read as the reverse complement.
GAACCGAGGATGAGCGCATTCTCGGGGAATTGATAACCCAGTGCGTACTCGATCCCGGCGACATCCGTGTTGTATCCGGATATCCATCCCCTGACATTGAGCACGGTGTTGACGGAGCCGGTGGACATCGCAGTCTCGGTGAAATCATCAAGGTGGCCGAACAGATTCCTTTTGTGAGGGGATGTGACGTTCATCCCGAGTATCCTGTATTCGGTCATCACATCCTCGATGAGATCGAGATTGGGTGAATTGAATCTCAGATAAGCACCTTTGATGCCGAGGGCCTTCATAGCGGCGGTCTGCATCTCCGGGGATTTGGATTGTCCCACGGGGTTGCCTGTTATTCCGACTATATGGCAGTTATCCAGTGATTCCAGCTCCTCTTTACTGAGCTGGCCGGGGGCGGTGGGCGCTCCTACGTATCCGAATGTGAATTCGTTGTTCAGGATATCCGATCTGATGCGCGTGACGGTTCCCGTATCCCCCATCCCGATCAGCACATGCTTGTTCCTGATCTCTTGAGATGCCGCGTATATCGAATGAAGGTCCCTGAAGGAGTTGACCATGTATGCGCCTTTGGATATCTCCTGAGTTCCTGCCATTTCCTGGATTATCTCCGATCTGGAGGGGGTGGATTCGAAATTATGTACGGATTTTATGCATCTGTATCCTTCAATCGGCTCCGAGCCATTGTCGATGAATCCTTTGAAGTCTTTCGGGATGACACTGGGGTCATTTCCGCACAAGGTGATTATGGAGCCCTCGGCCGTCTTAGGTACCTCCGAGAACACATCCATGCGGATCTCATTCATCCCAGGTTCGAGTTTCTGCTCTTTCCCGTAAGTGGAACAGATTTTCATACGGACGCCTCAATCATTCGATCTCCGCTGCCTGTCGACAGCGATGCTGATCAGTTTTTCCGCTATCGATTCCACCGCATCTTTAGGAAGGTTGTATTGCTCTGCGAGATCACGGTATCTGTCCAGAACCTTCCTTTCGGTATCATGGTCCTTAATCGGGAGGTTCATATCTCTCTTGATAAGGCCTATTTTTCCTGCGGTTTCGGTTCTCATGTAAATCATTTTTACAATTTCCGCATCGATGCGGGCAATCTCTTCCCTACGTTCTTCGATGCTTCCAATATCCATGGATTGGGATATTGTTCCACGGTTATAATAGATTCATCCGATTGAAAACCGTCATATTATTCCTGTAAAAAATCGCCCTTAATTAGTTATATTAACAGGATGCTGGGTGGTGGATATTTTCGACTTATGATGAAGTAAATATACTGTGAAAAGCATACATCCAGTATGGACGATCTGACTATTCTTTTGAAAAGGTATCCTTCGCAAAGGAAGGTAGCTCAGAAGCTTCTCGAATACGGGATCCGTGTCGAGAATGGCGTAGCCTATTGCGGAGACATCGAGCAGACTGATTCTGGAATAGCTAGGGCCTGCGAGGTAGATCGCAGAGTGGTCCGTACGACATTGGAGCACATCACTTCATCGCCCGAATTGTCCTGCATCTTCTCTAAATTGAGGCCGATGCTTTCTATGGTCGATTTGGCTCCGGAGATCAATTGTTCGTCTTTGGTGATCATACCGACTGATGCAAGGATCCCCGGAATCCTGTCGGACATCACCACCGTGCTGTACAATTCAGGTATCGTTCTCAGACAGGCGATGATCGTGGATGATGGAGACAGGGAGAATTCATCCCTTCAGATTGTGGTGGATGGAAAGCTCCAGGAGAGTGTCATCATGATGCTCAAATCATGCCGCGGAGTTGCAAGTGTAACAATCAAGTGATGCTGTTGCACAGAGGTTTCATTATTGATTCTACAGGGTAACCTATAAACTGTTCCTTTCGGTTCGGGTAGTCAAGGCGATTTGAAATGCCGATGTCAAAGAAGCAACTCGAGAAGAAGAACCAGGCCAAGAAGGCAGAGCTGGCCGACCTTGAGAAGAAGGCCGAGGCCGGGGACAGCGAAGCCAAGAAAAAAATGGCGAAGCTCAAGAAAAAGATGAAATGATCTTTTCAGGCCCCTTTAGAGGGGCCCTATGATTTTTCTTTTATAAACTCAAAGCGATACACAATTATGGTTAATGCTTGTCCTGTTCAGGCGGATCCCCGTCTGAATGTATTTGATTTCGTATCGAATGATTCAATACGTGCGATGTCCGGCCTTGTTACCGAGGGATTGATCCCGATGATGGATGTTCTTGAAGAAGAACTGAAGAAGCAGGAGCCAGAGTCCTTAACGGTGCGCATAGACCGCGATCTCCTTGCAGATGAGGACATCTGTTTCTCACGGGAGCTGTCTGCTTTCATAGATGGGAAGTTGGCATCCGGCAGGAAGCTGAATCTGATCATCGTAGATGACATCCCAGTTGTCGGTTGGAATGTACTGATGGAGAATTACAGAGGATCGGGAGTTCAGGTGTATTATGGGACTCTCGCCTGCAGGCAAGTCCCTCTGTGTACGAAACTGCTCTGATCATTCTTCGTCTTCGAGGAATTCGATGGTTACGCCGCGTTTCAGACCGAGGTCTCCCGCAACCTCTATCGCCTTTATCATCGCGCATGGGACGGGACATGCGGTATGGGGTATAGGGGTCTCCTGAGCGAGTTTGTAGATCTCCGATTTGTAGAATTCGGATTCCACTTCTGCGTAGGGGCTGACCGGTTCGAGCTTCCATGACATCTTCAGTATGTTGGGACAGTCGCTCTTTATGTCCAACTCGATGAGTCCGATGTCATTCGGCTTGGCCGTGATCACAGTTTTCATCTTGCAGACGCCCGCATCTACGCATACTTTGCATCCTGGCATGATATCACCATCGTTTTGAGAATATTAATGATGAACCTTCGAGGTCACAGTTCTCGAAGGTTCTAAAAGGCCCTTCTGAGCCTTGTTTATTTGGAGGATGTCAATGACATCTAGTGGTTTTCAGACGACCTTGAAACGTTCTGTTGCAAGTGCATAGGAAAGGTACATGTTGACAGCGAAGTTCAACAGTGCCGCGACTCCGATCGCGATGTTCCAACCTGATCCGCCGACGATTCCAGACAATCCTACGGTGAGGAATACCAGACATGTGGTGAACAGGATGATTGAGAGTACCTTTGGCGTTTTGATCCAGATGGACCAGATCATCGAAAGGATGAACAGCAGAGCGAATGTGATGTTCTCCCAAGGCCCCATTCCCAATCCGGTCAGCAGGACCGCGGCTCCTACAAGTCCGAAGACACAGAAACCGAAGTTGCTACCGGTGAAATATGCTAGCAGTCCGACCCCGAGGATCAGTATTCCCAGGACGTTGAAGAACATCGCCGAGGGCACACCTTGGTTGAGGAACTGCAGTATCGCCAAAGGCAACGATACGACAGCTACGAAGAACAGACCGCATGCTGTCGGGTCTAATGGCTTATAATCTGACATTTGAGTAGCCTCCTATCAATATGAGAGAAACCCGGCGGTTGTCCGCCGGGAAATGGTTTTCAGGAAATATGATTCGTTTTAGTATCAGAGTCCGTAGTTCTTCAGGTTGAAGTTGGGGACATCTGCGTACTTCTTGCAGCAGTACTCGAAGAACTTGTCTTCGTCATCGGGGAGAGCCTCGAGGTCCTTGATGATGCTGTTGAGGACATCAGACTGCTTCTTGGTGAGCTGGAGTTCCTTTGCCTCGTTGTGCTCTTTGATGAGCTTGGCTGCGGTGAGTCCGGCTGCCTTTGCCCTGAGGTAGTAGTTGTCTCCCTCTGCAACGATCGCCTGTCCGATCTTGTAGGCGTTGTCGTATGCGAGGATGTGTCCCTCTGGTCCTCTCTCCCTGTCGGTGATCATGTACATGTCCCTCAGGTCCTTCTCCTTTCCGAGCTGGATTGAGGTGTTCATGAGTGCGACCTCGTATCCGAGGGATCCCATCCAACACTGGACGGAAGTTCCTCCGAACTCCGGGTGATACTCGATGGACTCGTTGGACCACAGGTCGCACACCTGTGCCATCAGGTTACCCTGAAGATCGGCGTGTGCGCACTGACAGTTCTTTCCCTCCTGGGCACAGGGCTTTCCTGCGATTGCCTTACAGATGGGTCCCTCGTATCCGCAGTCCTTGTCGGGTCCGGATGCTCCCTGCTCCCATGCGACAAGGGTCCTTGCTGCTGAGATTGCACGGGTGACGGCCGAGTAGGTCCTCTGGACATCCTGATCGAGCATTCCTCCTGCCATGAACATCGAGGTGTTTGCTCCGGAACAGTTGGTGTCTCCTCCTGCGATGACTTTGTTCTTCTTCGCGATGTTGACGAACTCCTTCCATACGTATTCCATATCGATGGATCCGAGGTATCCGATTCCGAAGAGGAATGCGACGATATCTCCGTTGGTTGTTGCGTAGTCTCCGAGCTCCTTTCCTCCAAGGGTCTCACATGAGAGGACATCTGCTCCGTTCTCACAAGCAACCTCCGCGCATCCGAAGAGGTGTTCGGGGTAGGAGTGCTTTCCGCCCATTCCGGGCCTGTATCCTTCCTCTGCCTCACGCTGGTCGGGGATGGTCTGCCTTACTGCACAGTTGATTCCGTACTCGTTGTAGAACTTCTCGCAGATTGCTTTCTGTCCTTCTACGACGGGTGTTGCCATCTTGGGGTCTCCCATCTGAGAGATCCACTCGGTTTCGAGCTGGACGTCGGGGAATCCGAGGGTGACTGCTCTGTTGAGGACATCCTTGGAAATGTAGTCGACGTACTCTTTCCTCAGTTTTTCGGGGCTTGCCTCAGATCCAGGCCTGGGTCCGTAGTTGAGCTCAGGAATGACTCTGCCTGCTCCGACCTTGATTCCAAATCCATAGGACACCGGCTCTTTTGCGTGTCCGAATACCATTTCCTCTGCGCTTCCGTATGCCATCTTTGTGTATTTTGCCATTTGAATCACGCTCCTACGATATCGTCCCACTCAGCCCTGATCTTCTTCCAGTCGTAACCTTCGAGGACCTTGTCTGCGATAGGCGGTGTCTGCGGTGCTTTCTCGGAGTAGATTCCGAGGTCGAAGGACTCGGAGAAGTCCCTGTTGACTGCTCCTCCAGCTGCCATGAACGGGATGTTGATTCCGGCTGCTACGAGCTTGGATGCTGCGCGCGGGAACGCGGTCATAGTGGTGGTCATGAGTGCGGTTCCGGTAACCATGAATGGTTTGACTTCCTTCACCTTTGCAACGACGTCGTCAACTGCGACATCCTTACCCATGTCGATGACTGTGTATCCTGAGGACCTCATCATGACGGCTGCGATGTTCTTTCCGATGTCGTGGGGATCTCCCTCTGCTGCGTGCATGACAACGGTTCCCTTTGTGGACCTTCCTCCGGGGATCTGCTTCTCTGCGAGAGCGATTCCGATCTCCATCGTCTTGGCGGCCATCATGATCTCAGGCAGGTAGTAGATATGCTCTGCGTACAGTTTTGCGACGCATTCCATTCCGACAACAAGTCCGTTATTGATGATGTCGAGAGCATCTTTGGACTTCAGGGCTTCTGCGGTTGCGGGTCCGACTTCTTTGAACTTCATGTACAGAACGCAGTCTGCGACCTTGTTCAAGACGGGATCTTTGGGCAACATTGCTGCGGCAATCGCCTCAGGTGTTGTCTCGTTCTGAGCCTCAACGTCGTAACGTTTGAGGATCTTCGAGAAATCAACTTTAGAATAGTCTAGCATTTCTTTTCCTCCTTTCTGTTTCGGAGCGGTGTTCGCTCTTACTAGTTTAGACATGACCCTGCGGTGTATTTAATCGGTTGGATGGATGGATTTGATGTCCATAATCATTAAAACAATTGTGTCATTATATCTGGGTAGTGATTTATGAACGTATTGTCTAATTGTAAAAAACAATTTTTAATCCATTGATATATATAATATTCTATTCGTTGGATTCTCTTTATATTTATGAAATACTATACTAACATTATAGCAAAGGTCGGAGATGAGATCAATGGCGTACGGTATTTCATTGGACATAGGAACGAGCGGAACCAGGGGACACGCGGTCGACCTCGACACGGGGAAGATTCTCTCTACTTCGGTGACCGAATGTCACCCGCTTCCCGGAGCGAACATCATGGACCACCTCACATTCTGCATCAACGCGGGAACGGACACGGCCCACAAGATCCTTATAGACACCGTGAACAAACTGATAGCAACCTTGGACATAGATCTGAACAAGGTGGAGAGGGTCAGCATATGCGGAAACCCCATCCAGCTTTCTCTGTTCCAGGGAATCCCTGTCGATGATCTCGCCTTCGCGGGAGAGAACGCACATAAGGCGAGGGGAATCACCGCACAGAAGAGGGATGCGGGAGTGTTCTCGGCAGTGGACGTCGGACTCAACGTCAGGGACGGATGCGAACTATGCGTCCCGCCAGCGATCAGGCACGAGATCGGAGCCGATGCTCTTGCCATGATGTACAAGAGCGGATTCCTGGAGCAGAAGGAGAACTGCATGGTAACCGATTACGGAACCAACGCGGAGATGGCACTGAAAATCGGTGATGACATATACACCGGATCCGCTGCAGCCGGACCGGCGATGGAAGGGCAGTCGATCAAGTGCGGAATGCTCGCCGGACCCGGCGCCATATCAGATCTGGAATATGATTTCCAATACATCTGCAAGGTACTTGATGAGAACATCATCTCGCAGAACGGGGACAGAATCGATCTGGCCCTGGAGAAGGTCACCCCCGAGGGGCCGATGAGCGGAAAGGCCACCGGAATCACCGGAACCGGAGTCATCGCAGCGGTTTCCGCGGTCCTTGATGCGCATCTCTGGAGGAAGGGAAAGCTCACCACCTCCGACGGGCTGTTGCATCTGCAGGACGGAGTGTACATCGATTCACACGACATATCCGAGGCCATGAAAGCCATCGGAGCCATGAGGGCGGGACATTTCACCCTTCTTGAGCATGCAGGAATCAAGTTCAGCGATCTCGATATCATGTACATGGCCGGAGCATCAGGAACCTATGTCGATGCGGTCAAGGCCAGAGGCGTCGGACTCCTGCCGCCGTCCTGCAAGACCATCTACCAGTACGGAAACACTTCTCTGGCGATGTCCACCGATATCCTGAGGGATCCGGAGCTTCTTGACGAGCTCCAGGGAATCGCCAACGGAATCAGGGCCAATCACGTGATGTTCGCCGGGGACCCGACCTTCGAGCAGATCTACACCCAGGAGCTCGCCGTGTGCGACGAGGGAATGAGCATGGAGATGTACAACAAAAACAATGCCATGGTCGGGATCCAGGAGTTGCCCAAACCGAAGGGAACGCCGAAAGTCCACAGGATGGTGGAGCGTGACATCCCAGACCTGGGAGACAGGGGATTATTCATCCTCCACGATATAGGGACCGAGCTACGCGCCAAGATGGACGGTTGCACCGGATGCAAGAAGTGCGAGAGGGAATGTCCCGAGCACGCACTGTCCGTCACCGATGACAAGGGGATCGTGGTCAAGACCAAGAACTGCCTCGGAACCGCATGCTACAGATGCCAGTTCAGCTGTCCGGAGAAGGTATACAAGTACGACAACCTGAAGCTGACCTTCTGAGGTGGAACGATGGACGTCTTCATCATAGGGGGTTTCCTTGGAAGCGGCAAGACCACTCTGCTCCTCAGATTGGCGAAGGTCTATACCGAGCGCGGCAAGAAGACCGCATTGGTTGTGAACGAATCGGGAGAGGTCGGGGTCGACGGAGCGACGATCAAGGCAGAGGGATACAATGCCGTGGAGCTCCCTGAGGGATGCATCTGCTGCACCCTATCCGGGACGCTTCAGAATGCGCTCAGAAACATCAAGAGGGACATAGACCCGGATGTGATCATCATAGAGCCGACCGGTCTGGCCCTGCCTCACAAGGTCAGCGATCTTGTTCACAGGGCGATGATAGACGAGGACAGCTGCAGTATCATAGGGATAGCGGATGTCGAGAGGTTCGACTCCCTCCTAGAGAAGAAGGAGGAGTTCTACAGGATGCAGATGTCCGGATCGGATTTCATCCTGATAAACAAGATCGATATCGCGAAACCGGGTCAGATAGAACACATCACACAGTGGTTCTCCGCGAACTTCCCCGCCAAGAAGGTCTATCCGGTATCCGCCAGGACCGGGGAGAACATGGATTCCCTGTACAGCCTGATATCGGTATGAAACCATAATGCCCGTCCGGGACATCCGGCGGGCCTCTTCTATCAATCACGTTATCGGATACAGCGCTTTGATCAGCATCGCAATCATGCATCCCATGCTTATGCCTATCATCAGGCCGAGACCTATGCCTTTCCCTCCCATAGGCAGGAATAGCGGGATGCAGAACATCAGGAACGTGAATCTCCAGACGTACGTCACCGCGAACCCGGCCAGCAATCCGCAGACCAGAGAACCGAGGAAGTATCTGCTTTTGAATATCTCTCCGAAGTTGACCGGCTGCACCTGGCCGAACCTCGGGTTGCCCTGCGAGAACTGGTTCTCCTGAATCGGAGGCACACGGCATTGCTTCCCGCATTCGGGGCAGACATACTCGCTGTCTTTCAGAATGCGGCCACATCTTTCGCAGAACATATTACTTAAATCTCCAGTCAGGATAAAAAATCATTCGCCGTGATCTTTGATTATCTTACGATAGAACTCCTCGATGGCATCCGAAGGGGATTTTCCCATCTCCATCAGGATCTTCTCGGCCTTCAGCTTGACGATCGGGTCGATGCGGGCGTTGACAACGGCTCCCCTCTCTTTCGATTTCTGACCGTATACCACCTCGTCATAGTAGATGGCGATGAGGTTGGCGTATCCTACGCCCCTCTCCTTGGCCAATGCGCGGATGAGGTCCGTAGTACCGGAACCATACTGGGACGATTTCTTCTTCCTCTCGGCCAGGAATCCGTAACCAAGCTCTGCGGCGACATCCTTGAGGACCGATTTCCTGGAATCCATGTCCTTGGGTATGAGGCTCTCCGGATCCAGCTTCTCCACCTCGGACACGACCGACGGCTCCAGATACGGATACACGAGCGTCTTGCCGAAGTATTTGGCGATCTCCATCTCGCAGGGGACTGAGACGTTCATAAGTCTCTCCACTCCCGCGTTCTTCAGAAGTTCGAAGTCGTCACGGGTCTGGCCGACGTATTTGGCGCACCCCATGAAGTACTCATCGGCCCCCTGGCCTGTGAGGATGATATCCTCCTTGGCCTCCTTGCAGACGCTGAAGAGCTGGAGTTCATAGGATATGGTGAACGGGTCCGATACGCCCGTGGCGGTGACGATCTCCTTGATGAGGTCCTCGATGTTGCCCTTGGTTATCAGGACGTGGACGAACGGCAGGTTGAGCCTTTTGGATAGGTCCTTCGCCATGGAGACGTCGAATGCGTTGGTGGTTCCGCATGTGTAGAGCGTGACGGATTCGGCGTATTCCTTCGCTATCGCTGATACAAGTCCGGAATCCAATCCTCCGGAGCAGGCCACGCCGACGTGTTTCCCTTCTACGCTGCGTCTGATGATGTCTACGATGGAGTCCTTCAGTCCTTCGGGCATGCTTCCGCATATATTCATCTGTTTAAAGAAGGAACCGTTTAGTTTCGTTGCATATTCGATATGGTAATTGGTTGCATTATGTATTATGACGTAAGTAAAATCGAAAAGAGTGAAAAACTCTCGAAACCGTGTCAAAAACAGCGGACTTAATTCTCAAGAGCGGCCTATTATACCCATCAGTTCTCAGAAGGAGTTGCAGAGCCCGACAGACGGGCTCTGCGGAGATAATATGGAAAAAGACTCCATACCCTCCGAGAGGACAAAAGTCCTCGATATCATCTGTAAGGTCCTACGGGCAACCTCCGACCTTCTGGTGATATTCGGCCTGCGTTGAGCAGGTCCCTGGCCCAAAGGGCCCGCCTGGTATTGCTCACCAGGTGTTATGGAATCCTAGGGGTTGTTGTCTATTTAAAAATGACTTCGAGATTATGATTTCATCAAAAATGAAGATTTCTGTGTTTTTCACTCATTATTTCTGTTATCGATGAACACTTAACTCTGCGGGATACTTGCATATATGTGAAACGACAACTCATGCCCGATATCATGATGAGTATCGAAGAAGAGAAAGACATGGTCGCGAAGATGAAGAGCAAGAACAACTCCGAGGCGGAGTACGCAGACGGGATGCTCAGCGTCCTCGCCAAGGTCGCCGAGGGAAAGACTCCCGAGGAGATCAAGGCCTACGTCAACAACACCCTCAGATGCCTTATGTGCGACTGATCAAACCCATCGGTCCCGTCCGGGACCAGTTTTTTCATAACTATATCGGAAGGAAGATTCCCGCCGAACGTCCACCGGACGAACGGCGGTATGGTTTACATCAGGCGGATACAAGCTGCATCTGGTGCATGGATGTCTCGTACGATCCATCCGAGTAGATGGTGCAGAACTGTATGACTATCCACTTCAGGTCCTTGGTTATGTAACCGGACGAGAATTGGATGTAATCCACCGAGCCTTCGGTTCCGCTGCGGTTCCCGCATATGAGGTATCCGTCGTGCTGGTTCGTAGGAGTGACCAGATAGTATTCGGTGTAGGTCACGCCGTGCTCCTCGCCGATGATCGCGTAAGTGTTGCCGACTGCATCCCCGAAGGACGTCGTGACATCGCTGACGTTCTTTTCCCCATTGTTGTATATTGCGGTGCATTCTCCTTTGTACACGAGTCCGGAGAGCACAGACACATCTTCGAGAGTCCAGCGGTCGCCGGATGTCATGTAGCATGTTTCGTTCACTGTCTTTCCCTGATAGTCGTAGCTGTACGATGCCGATGCCCTCTCTCCGGACACCTGGATGTACGATATGCCATAGAAGCTGTCGATTCCGGACATGACGCATCCCTCGGCGGTGTTGACTGCCAGCGATCTGTATTTCGATTCGACTCCGTTGCCCATGACAAGTTCGTGGTCGATGACGTAGATTCCGCCTTTCCACTCTGAAGCAGTCATGGAGTAGGACTTCACCATGCCATCGTAGGCCTCCCCGTCGATGGTGCATTTAGAGGCGAATGTGTCATAGACGACTCCGATCTCCATGTACTGGGGCTGTTCCGTCTTGACGATCTTGCTTCCTTCCTTGTACAACACGGCACTGGTTGCGGACGATATTCCCCTGTCGCTGATCTTCATGCCACAGAGGGTCAGCTTGTTGCCGTCGATCGTGGCTTTGATTTCCTCGATGTTCGTTCCAAGCATGCCGTCGTAGATGCATGCGAACGTGATGTATCCGCCGCAGTACTGTCCGACCAGCTTGCTGCTGTTCCATGACGCTTTGACGTTCTTTCCGTCGAACTCGGTGATGCTGAAGTTCATTTCGATCGATTCATTGTACGTAACCGTTCCGTCCTCCCCGAAATAGGCTGTTGTGCCTTCTGCGAGGACGTAGTTTCCCTTTATGCCGGATGATTTCTCCTGTTCCGAGACTATGAATCCAGCCAGGAGAATCAAGACAACGGCCGCGATAGCCGCTCCGGCAATGAGTTTTCTCTCATTCATAAATCAGAATCGGATTGTACGATAAAACAACGTGGTATTACGAAATTAGCGCGGTTGGGAAAGGCGGATAGAATGTTTATGGATCATATGGCCTCTTGCTTCATGTTTGTCCGATCCCGTTTCAAACGAAGCAAGAGACCACTTTTAATGAAATCGTTTCACAGTCACTCAATGGGTCCACTGACGCCCGGATCATCGATCGAGTTCAGGACCAAGGTCGCTGTCGAGGCCCATGTGGATCCATTCGGGCAGAATGTCTCGGACACCATCGTCATGACGCTCAGGTCGGAGCTGATGGTTCCGTACATGTTCCCCTTGGTCATGCTTCCGTCATCGTATGTGTATCCGCTCACAATCTCATACGACCCATCCGGTATGGCGATCAGCTGCATGGTGTCGGTATATGTTTTTCCGTCAACCAGCATCACGTATTGACACATGGTTCCGGCCATATCTCCGAACATGATGCTGAATTCTTTCTCTTGGACGTGCCCTGTGTTGCTGACGATGCTCAGGGTTCCCGCATATACGAGTCCGGATACATCTTTCGCATCGCTCTCCTTGTATTCGTCGCCGAGGCTCATGCGGTATGTGCCGAGCACCTTGTCATCACCGCTTCCGAAGTTGTAGAGGACTATGGCGTTCCTGCCGTCCGTGTATATGTCGGACAGGCCGGTCACGGAATCGCATCCGAAGAACAGGGTGAACTCTCCGTCCTGGACTGCCAGCGTCCTGTACTCATTCATCGTTCCGCCTATGGTGATCGTATGGTCTAGCACGTACACCCCTCTGCTGTAATCCGTCACGGTCATGGTGTACGGGTTACCCTTCAGTTTCTTGTATCCATCCGCAGTCTGCACCTCGTATTCGAACGTGTTGAACACGGAACCGACCTTGATGGCAGGGTCGATAGCTGTTTCCTTGACCGTAGCTCCTTCTTTCGCAAATATCATCTGGACGGCTCCAGTCATATCGGAGGTCTCGTTGTATGCGAGGGAGCTGTAGTGGAGGATTCCGTCCTTGAGGTAACAGGACGCGCTCTCGTTGAACGTTCCGTCCGCCCCATCCAGATTGTAGCTGGATGACAGGGTGACGTATCCGTCTGTGTATGTGCCGACGTACACGTCTCCGTCGATGGTTGCTTTGAGCAGAGCTCCGTCGAAGAAGTCTATCGTGAGCACTGTTGCGTTGGGCGCATCATAGAGGAAGTACTCCCCGTCTATCAGCATGCCCATGGATCCGCTCTTCATCGTGTATGTCCCGAGGATGCTGGGCTCATCGCTGAGCGTCATCAGGTACAGCGCGGATTCGTAGATGCCGTTGCTGTAGAGGACCGCAAACTTGATGTTCATGGTCTTGAGGTCGCCGCTGAGCCATCCGGTGGCCATGGCCTTGTAATCGCCGATCACGTTCGACCCTCTGTAGATCGTGTTGATCTGGTACCCGTCGCCGCCCTTATTGGGCATCAGCTGGATGTACTCGGTGAACTCGTACGGCCCTTCCGTCTCGTATACGGGGTACGCGTTGCCGACGGCATTCCCGAACGACATGGAGACCTCCATGTTGTACTCCTTCTTCTCGCTGGTGAGGGTGTATGACTGCCCTCTGTACACGAGTCCGGAGATCATCGAAACATAGGGTTTGTCGAAAGTGTTGCCGTCGCATGACATATAGTGGGTGCATGTGATGTGGGTGCCCTCTACCTGGTAGTTGTACTCGATGGTCAGATGCTTTCCGTCGACGTGGATGTATGCTATTTCGCCGGAGGATTCTATGCCGGACATGTAGCTGTTCTCCGAATACCTCATGGCGACCGTTTTGTACGCTTCGGTGTATTGGCCGTCATTCATCGACAGTCTGTGTTCCAGTACGAACATCCCGCACTGGAAATCGGTCACGCTGATCGTGTATGAATCGATTTTCGCATCCCCTGTCATTCCGTCGAATGCGACGTCGCTGGCGAACGATTCGAAGACATCTCCGACAGACAGCTTCTCTTCGCGCTCCGGGAGCGTGGGGTCCGTGCCTTCTTTGACCAGTATGTATCCGGTGGCGATCGTGATCCCGGTGTCGCTCTTGCTCAGGGATCCGAGGTAGAGCTTGTTGTCCTGTACATATCCACCGACGTCCTCCAGCATAGTGCCCAGTCCGGGGATGGAGTATGTGGATGTGAATGTAAGGTAACCTCTGTCGTACACACCGGCACAGAATGTTCCGTTCCAGTATCCCACGGCCCGGTGTCCATCGAACGATGCGATTTCGAAGATGACCTCCTCCTCATCGTAGAACGTCACTTCGTTACCGTCAAGGAGGGCGAACTGCCCCTCGGTCAGTATGTACTTCCCTGTTATGTCGGGTATATTGTTCTGCTCCGAGACTATGTATCCGGCCAGAAGGATCAGGATAACGGCCGTTATGGCTGCTCCGGCAATCAGTTTCCTTTCATTCATCGATGCTTGGAATGGCGAGTTGGTTATTATAGGTTCGATTCGCGCCAATATGTAGGTTTAAAGGTAGTAAATTTTTTAAGCATCCCATTAATAGTCAGAATACCGAGGAGTCGGTATCATGACCAAGACATACGAGCAGATCAACGAGAAGATCCGTGCCAAGAAGGCCGTCGTCTATACGGCTGAGGAGGTAATCGATCTCGTGAAGAAGAAAGGTGCAGAGAAGGCAGCAGAGGAAGTTGACGTAGTCACGACCGGAACCTTCGGCGCTATGTGCTCGTCGGGTGCGTTCCTCAACCTCGGACACGCGTCACCCCCCATCAGGATGACCGACATCAGGCTCAACGATGTCGAGGCGTACGGAGGCCTCGCGGCTGTCGACACATACATCGGGGCCACAGCATTGACGTCCGACCCCAAGGGAGGATACGGAGGGGCACATGTCATCGAGGACCTGATCGCAGGGAAGAAGATCCATCTCCACGCATGGGGTCCCGGAACGGACTGCTACGTCAGGAAGGACATCGACACGTACATCACGCTGGATGACATCAACGATGCGTACCTGTACAACCCCCGCAACGCGTATCAGAACTACTCGATCGCGACCAACACGTCCGACAGGACCTATTACACTTATATGGGAAAGCTGCTCCCCAGGATGAAGAACGCCACGTTCAGCTCGGCAGGACAGCTCTCGCCACTCATCAACGACCCCCACCTGGAGACCATCGGAATGGGAACCAAGATCTTCTTCGGAGGAGGGGAGGGTTACGTCGTCTGGCCCGGAACACAGTACAAGACCAACGTCGAGGAGGTCAACGGTGTCCCCGTCGGAGGAGCCAGGACATTGGCCCTCATCGGTGACATGAAGCAGATGGATGCCAAGTACGTCCGCGGACTGGACATCACCGGATACGGAATCTCCATGGCCGTCGGAGTCGGTGTCCCCATCCCCATACTGAATGCGGATATCATGAGGAGGTGCGCCATCTCCGATGAGGAGATATTCGCACAGCTGCAGGACTACAGCCAGCCAGTGGACAGGCCCGCCATGGCCAGGTACAGCTACGCCCAGCTGAGGTCAGGTTCCATCGAGTACGAGGGAAAGAAGATCAGGACATCCTCGATGTCGTCATATTACGGCGCCAAGAAGGTAGCTGCGGAGCTCAAGGACTGGATCGAGTCGAAGGAGTTCACTCTCAACCAGCCTGTTCTGGAGTTCCCGAAGGAGAGGACTCTCAAAGGTCTGAAGGAGAGGAAGTGATACCATGGAGAAGAAGTTCAAGATCGAGTTCACGGAGTCGAACGTCCAGGATTCAGTCGTCTACATCCTCGTGGCCGAGTTCAACCTCAAGCCGAACATCCTCAAGGCCCAGATCGAGGGAGACGGAACCGGAGTCATGCTCGTGAGCATCGAAGGGGAGGAGGCCGATATGGTCAAGGCCGTCGAGAGGCTCAAAGGCATCGGACTGCTCGTCAACGAACTGTCCAACCACATCACCCGCAACCACGACAAGTGCTTCAGCTGCGGCGCATGCGTTTCGATCTGCCCCACCAATTCGTTCACCTATGACCCGGTGACATGGGAGGTCCATGTCAACACCGACAAGTGCATCGCATGCGGCGCATGTGTGAACGCCTGCTCGGTGAGGGCGCTCAGCCTGATCCTATGAGGACACGTTTCCAGGTCAAGGAGACAGTCGTCAGCATCGTCTGCGACCCCGATTACGTCAGGGTCGCGGAGGATGCGATCTTTTTAGCCAGGGAGGTCATCGAGAGGAAGATATCCTCCGATCCTTTCTTCGGCATAACTTACGACCCGTATCCTGTGGATCCTTCAGATGATGATTTGATAAGAAGGATGTGCAGGGCATCATCCCTTGCTAACGTTGGCCCGATGGCCGGAGTCGCCGGTGCCGTGGCAGTCTATGCTGTCGAGAGGATGGCCGAGGCCGGAGCCAAGGAGGCCATAGTGGAGAACGGAGGAGACATAGCGTTCCTTTCGGACAGGAAGGTCCCGATCGGTCTCTTCGCGGACCACCCTGTTCTGAAGGATGTGGCGTTCGAGATATCCTATGACCGCATAACCGGCATTTGCTCGTCGTCTGCCAAGATCGGTCCGTCCGTGTCTCTGGGCAACAGCAATGTCTGCACAGTGTTCTCAGACGATGTGATCCTGGCGGACTGCTGCGCCACGGCTTTGGGTAACCTCGTGAAGGACGAATCATCCCTGGAGGATGCTCTCGAGACCATCGGGTCCGTAGATGGTGTGAAGGGATGCATGGCAGTCTGCGGAGGGAAGGTCGCGATGTACGGCGATATCCCCGAGATGGCGGAATGCGGTAAGATTCCAATGCATGACATGCTGTCCTGAAACCGTTCATGGAATCTGTCTTCTGTGGATGCGGTTCATTCGCTGAACGATGATAGAGTTTAGTAATCGGTGTTAAATTAATTCGTAAAATATTGCATATATACAATAATTTACGATTATATATCCAAGCTATTCTGATCCAGCAGGAAATCCACTATGTTGATGGTCAGTATCCCGTTCTCATCGGTCCACGGTAGGCAACGGTCCCCTGTTACAACGATTTTTTTGAAGGAATCATCCACTTTTAGGAACGGACGGATCTCCTGATTCCTCTTCTCATCATCGGGACAGCTCAGAGCAGACTGGATATAGTACCTTTTGTTCCCCTTGTTGGCTACGAAATCTATCTCCAGCTGCCTGTATCCTTCCTTGTCCCTCACAGGAACTATGCCGACATCTACCGAGAATCCTCTGATCCTGAGTTCGTTATAGATTATGTTCTCAGATATGTGCGTGAGCTCGAACTGTTTGAAATTTAGGCCTGCGTTCCTGAGCCCCACGTCCGCCGAATAGTACTTGGACGGTGTGGAGAAGTAGGATTTGCCCCTAACATCGTATCTGTCGCTCTTCTCGAAGATGAACGCATCCTCAAGCATGGACATGTACTTCGATACGGTCTCATTGTCGGCATCTTTGAAACCGGCGGTCTTCAGTGCGTTGGCGGTCTTGTTCGGATTGGTCAGGGATCCTACAGATGAGAACATGGAAAGTATGATGCGGCCCATCAGGTCCGGATCCCTCAGGTTGTTACGGTCAATCACGTCCCTAAGATATACTTCCTTGATGAGTCTCTGAAGGTATTCCATCTTCTCTTCGTGGGACTTTCTTACCGTAAGGGCCGGCATGCCGCCGTACATGCAGTATTCGGTCCAGGCATCGTACCTGTCTCCGCCGTTGAACAAATAGAATTCGGAGAAGGACAGAGGATGCACACGTATTTCATCCCCTCTTCCCCTGAATTCGGTTATGATGTCCGTAGACAGGAATCTGGAATTGCTACCTGTGATGTAGACGTCCGTGTCGTCCAGGGCATTGATATCCATCACCGCCTCCTCGAAATCCTCCACAAGTTGGATCTCATCCAGGAATATGTAGTAGGTCCCATTCCCGATGAGGCCCTTTATATGATTGATTAGGACATCCGGGTCGCGGAGCAGTTTGTTGCTCCTCAGTTCAAGGTCAATTGCTATGATATGGTCCTCGGGGACTCCTTCCGAGATCAGATATTCTCTGTACAGGGTGGACAGGAGGTATGATTTTCCGCACCTCCTCACTCCTGTGATGATTTTTATCGAGCTGTTTCCTCTGCGGGCGATCAGTTTCTTCAGGAGGAGGTCTCTTTTGATTGGCATATAACCATCCGTAATTGATTGTATTATTACAATAAATTACGAATATATATAAATCACGAGAAATCCAGACGTAGCCGCATCCATGCGATTGAGTCTGTTTTTCTTGAATCAGATGATGGTAGAAGATGAAAAGATTAGACTGCGGAGGTGCTGTTTAATCTCCTCCGCAGTCCGTTTTATGTCAGATTAATTGCGAGATTCCATCCACATATAAGGAGTGAACTACGGTTTTGTCAGTAAATGTACAAACCGCCGCAGGATCGATGAATCACATTCCATGGATGATTTTTAAACGCAACAGCCGATGACATTCCGCAGGTTGGATCATGGACGGCGCCATAGCATTGTTCGGAACGCTTCTCACGATAATAGTAGCATTCTTCAGGATTCATTCGATGAGATACGAATCCCGTATCGCGCGTTTCACCGTCATCAGGAAGAACGTGGAGAAGAACAGATACGGATACTCCACGGCTATGAGGCACATCTACGCCAAGAGGGATAATCCGGAACTGATATGCGACAACCTGATAACCATGAGGTCATGGAACCTGACGAAGGAACCCATCCTCATCCGTTCTAAGGACGAGGATGTCCCGGATGCGGTCTGCGACGAGGATTTCTTCGAGGTCAGGCCAGGGAAGACCACAATGATGGGTCCGGAGCATACGGTTTTCTTCGACAGGAAGGAGATCGACGACAGCACCAGCGATGTGAAGGGCGACAAAATCGTCAGGATACGCGGTGCGCGCATGTACCCGTCGGTCAAGGATTCGTTCAGGGACATGATATGGAACAGGCAGCTCCCGGAGACCACCCAGACATACAGCACCAATGTTAGGAGGCATCTGAAGAAGGTGATGTTCAACGGGGAGCTGTACGCGATTTCGAGGATAGCTCCGGTAGAGGACGTTTCCACGGGAACCATCCATCCGAGGTTCACTCTCTACAGATCGGATTACTTCTCTTACTTCAACACCTGTGAATACATATCTCATTTCAATTCCCAGCGCATCGACGAGGGATACTCGCCGCGTCCAGTGGACCTCGGGGATTACGGCAACCGTATCGTTGCTGCGGGGATATGCACACTGACGATAATCAGGAATCTGAAGGATGGTTCCGGGACCGCGGGCGATTACTTCCTGGTTCACCATAGGTCCGAGGAGCTGGCCGAGGCATCGAGCACGATATCAATGATCCCGGCGGGTTCGTTCACGCCGTTGGTCATATCTATGCCGAAAGGAACTGAGGAGGGTGCGTTCATAGTCGCTAACGTCAGGAGGGAGTTCGAGGAGGAGCTGTTCGGGCACTCTGAGGTGGAGTATCCGGACAAGTACAGGCCGTACGATTTCAAAGGATGCGACAGGCATTACTTCCTCACGATGGGGTTCGATCCGCTCAGCACCAAGATCGAGATGATAACGCTCATGACGCTGGACGCATCCAACGATGATTTCTGGAGTCTGATCGACGCCGAGTGCAGGAGGATGGGAAGGTCTTTGCCGGAGGAGGACAGGAACCTCGACGGACTGAACAGATTCCTGAATGAAAGCAAGTCATCGGAAGGCAAGAGCATCCAAATCGTCAAGTACACCAAGGACAACCTGTCCCGTTTCAGCGACAACATGAAGGCCATGCCGGTCTTCAGAGAGGCCATGGCCGTCATGAAAGAATATCACGGAAGATACGAGGAGCTCGTACCTTCCAATTAAAAGTGTTCAAGCGCTCTTCTTTCCGAACGATTTCACCGCGATGTACAGGGCCATGACGACCAGTATCACGACGATGGCGATGATTATCGAGTGGGTGAAGTCGTATGCGAACACGGCCCCTCCGATAGAGATGAATACGAATCCCCAGAGCAGAGCGGCACCGGAAAGGGATGTTCCGAACTGATCGGTCTCCTTGCTCTTCCTGAAGGAGGAGTAGACCTCGTAGACTCCGATTATGACTATCGGAACCCCGATTGCCGCGACGACCTGTCCCGTGAAATAGTAAATCAGCAGACCAACCACAACCGCCAGGATGATTGCGATGGCACCTGCCGTGCCCCATCTGGCATTTGAAACTCCGTCATCTGACATGTTTATCGGACACGGTATCTGATGTGCGGTTTAAGAAACTGCGGATGGAAGGATGGATGCGGCTGTTTCTAAAGATGTATGCGAGAATCAGCCACGGTGCACGACGGGTCTCGCGGGATTGCCGGCATAGGTCATCCCGTCGGGGACATCCTTAGTGACCACGGATCCCGCACCTATTATGCAGCGGTCGCCTATGGTGACACCCGGCAGGACAGTGACGTTGGCTCCGAGCCAGCAGTCTATGCCGATGGTGATGGGTTTCCCACCGACCCTGTGATCCCGGCGTTCCGCCGGATCCATCGGATGGATAGCTGTGACGAGATGGCAGTCCGGACCGATCATCGTGTTGTCGCCGATTGTTATCGGGGCGGTGTCGAGGAATGTGCAGTTGTAGTTGATGATGAGGTTCTTCCCGAGGATTATGTTGTATCCGAGGTCGCATCTGAACGGAAAGATCATCCTGGTGCCGGCATCCACTTCCTGCTGGGTGATGTCCGAGAGGGCGGCCTGCATCTGCTTGCAGTCCATGACCGACGAGTTGTATCTTTGAAGTTTCATGTAGCACGATGTGAGGTCCTCTATGTATTCTCCGTAGCAAGAGTCCTCGGGCCCCAGGAACCTTCCTTCCAGGAGGATCCTGTCATATTCTTTTGGTTTGTGCGTCACGGTGTTTCCCCGATGATTCCATCTCCGCGCACGTCATAATCCGTTGATAAAGATTGTCGGGGCGTTTCGAATTGGATTCGCTTGTATTATTAGATGATCAGCATCTTTCTTTTGTCATGGTTTTGAGTCGAATTATAGAGTATAGTTGCTTTTTATCGATTTTCTTTCATTGAAAAAATGTTTGTACACGAACTTATATTTAATGTTAATTATACAATCCCTTTGTATAGATGACCTTTTTGGTTACCCACATCCGTCTAGATGTTTGATACTCTGTTTCGGCCATCATTGAGATATTACGACATTATAATAAAAATAATTACTATTTTTTGATTATATTATTCATGTTTTCAATTATAAAATTCGATTATGATGTTCAAATCTAATATTGGTATATTGGTGATTATTGGATGATACTATATAAATAAAATCAATTTTAATCAATTAATTTAAATATTGTAATTTGTACAATTTATTCAAACGCAAAATGATTGTTTAGAATTATTATATAAATTTAATTGA
>DAXB01000056.1 GCA_002506175.1 Methanomassiliicoccaceae archaeon UBA113 | reverse complement strand
CAACTTAGAGGCCAGTTTTTTTTACAGTTCTTCAAGCTTTTAATTGGCGGTTGGATCAGAAGAAATACCTGAATTTGTCTTTGTAATGTATATAGCTATCATACACTGCAAACGACATGATCCACGTATTCCTCGGAGTGCTGTGTTCCCTGCTGATGCTGATCACGGTGCTCAAGATATACTTCAACCGCAAAGGCCCCAAGAGAGTGTCCAGATTTCTTGCCAAACATCATGTGGCGATAATCGCCGTGATGATGATCGCGGTGATCGCCCACATAACGATAGACCTCACCGTCGCATAAACCGCAGACGATGATGAACGCAGAAGGGCCAGACGTAAATATCCATGCTACCATCCGAAACAGCATGGATATCGCATTGTCAGAGATAGAGGCCGCAGCCGAAAGGATATCGAAGTTCGCAGTGAAGACTTCGCTGCTCCGTTCTTCCACATTCTCACGTTTCTTCCAAGCGGAGGTGTATCTGAAATGCGAGAACCTGCAGAAGACCGGTTCGTTCAAGGTCAGGGGAGCAGGCAACAAGATAATGAAGATGGCCGAGTCGGGGCAGAAGGCACCGATAGTGGCATCCTCCGCGGGAAACCATGCGCAGGGTGTCGCATACTCCGCCACGCAGTGCGGCATACCTTCCACGATCGTCATGCCCGCGACGGCGCCTCTCGCCAAGGTCGAGGCCACCAAGGGCTACGGGGCCGAGGTCGTCCTGCACGGAACGTGTTATGATGATGCATATACCAAAGCGAGGGAGATCTGTGACGAAAGAGGGGCCGTATTCCTGCACCCCTACGATGATGCGGATGTAATCGCGGGACAGGGTACGATAGGCCTCGAGATAATGGAACAGCTTCCCGATACGGACATCGTACTGGTGCCCGCCGGGGGCGGAGGACTGCTGTCCGGGGTTGCAGCCGCAGTGAAACAGATCAACCCGAACGTTAAGGTCATCGGAGTCCAGGCCGAAGGTGCCGATGCCATCGCACGCAGCTTCCGTGAGAAGAAACGCGTCTGCACGGATACCGCGTGCACCATGGCCGACGGGATCGCAGTGAAGAAACCGGGAGAGATCACATGCGAACTGATCAACAGATACGTCGACGACGTCGTAACGGTATCGGAATCGAGCATATACGCCGCGCTGACGTTCCTCATCGAGCGCAACAAGCTTGTGGTGGAAGCGGCGGGATCGGTGCCCATAGCCACCCTCCTGGAGAACAAGGTGGACGTCGCCGGGAAGAAGGTCGTATGCGTCCTGTCCGGAGGCAACATAGACATCAGTTCGATCCTCATGGTGCTCCAGAAGGGTATGATCGCGAGGCACCGCTGGATCATGATGGATGTGCTGTACATACCGTCATCCACATCGATGCAGAAGATCCTGAGGACGTTCTCGGACGTAGGAGCGAACATATTCTCGCTCAATCAGGAGCCTACGGTCCACCCGATGGACATGAACGAGCACCGCATCCACATATTCTGCGAGGTGAAGGACCAGGAGCACGAGGGCATCCTGATCAGGAAGCTGGAAGAGGACGGATGCAGGATCCTCACGGACATCTGATTCCAAATAGACTGCAGATTGCAGTGGGTCCTGAATCGACACGGAACCGCATCACAACCGGTAAAGCATCCGTGCATACAGGAATGATGCATGGGGAGTACGAATTGATCGCTTGTTTTTGCCAAGTAAAAGAAAAGGTGTTTGGACTGCGGCCGCTTCCGGCCGCAGGCTGATATCGTAATCAGTTGCTCTTAGTCGGGAGGAATCCCGCGATCACAAGCACGATTCCGCCGATTATGGTGACGTACACACCGTAGTCGACCTTCATGAATCCCTTGAGGATCTCGGCGAGCTTGCTGTGGATGTCCAGGATGGATCCGTTGTCGACGACGAAGAAGAACGCGACCGAGAGGATGATGATCAACAGACCTGTGGCG
Source organism: Methanomassiliicoccaceae archaeon UBA113 (assembly GCA_002506175.1). Classification (GTDB taxonomy): domain Archaea; phylum Thermoplasmatota; class Thermoplasmata; order Methanomassiliicoccales; family Methanomethylophilaceae; genus Methanoprimaticola. Next base: position 4,936 of record DAXB01000056.1, on the reverse strand, counting down.
ACCAATACGCCCTTGGCGCCTGTGTTCTTCCTTATGACTGCGACGAGGAGTGCGATGACCGCGAGGACGACCGCTACCACGGGGAGGTACTTCCAGCTGGTGAGATTCTCGTTGCTGATGATGTCTAGTCCCGACTGGACCTCCGTGTATCCGAGGGCAGAGAAGTTGACGTATGCCAGGAAGAATGACACTATGACGATCAATGCTCCGATGACGGTGGCGACGAGCCATAGGACTCCGCTGTTGTTTGCTGGACAATTCATGTTTATCGGGTGGGAGAAGTCGGATGAGGTGTATTTATAATGTCATATGCGGAAGGATATCGATCCGGAAGCCCTGTTTCCGATTATCGGGGACGCCGCCATAGGGTAATATATCCGAGAACACGTGCTTTCCCCAGGTATTGCTCATGGAACTGTTCGGCCCCGCATGGATGACTAAAAACGAGAGACGCATCGCAAAGGCTGTTGCATATGTTAACGGGACGGACGACGTTTCGGAGCTGGTCAGGATATACAAGCAGGCTCCGCTGAGGCCTGTTAGGGATGCGGCTCTGGACAGGATGGCCGTGCTGATGAAGGATATGGACGAAACGGACCTATGTACGTTGTACGAAGAGACTGACGGCAGAGTCGGTGAGATCGTCCTGCGGAATCTGAAGACGTCCGGATCGCTCAGAAGGATCTTCGAAAGCCCCGGATGCCGTCCCAGCGACCGCAGACGCATCATAAGGATGGCTGACGACAGGGAGTTCCTGCTGGACATCATCAGGAATGGAAAGTACGGATGCGCATCCGAGGCTATGGCCTGCATCGACGACCGCGCCGTGATCATGGAATACGCCTGCGGATCGGCGGACGGGAACATCGCCAAGACGGCGATGGCCCGTCTCGATTCCATAGGAGATCTGGACACGGTCATAGAAAGCCGCAAAGGCAGCGACGAGGATCTTCTGAAGCATGCATACCGCTGCCGCGACCGGCTGATGTGCTCATCCTATGGCAGCGAACATCTGGGGTATGCCTCATGCCGTACTGGAAAGATCATCGTATACCACGAGGAAGAGATGTACGGCGAATACGTCCCCAGCGCCCACTTTTCCGGGGATGAGGATTATCCCGTCAGCCATCCGCCACACGGGCACTGGACAGTCAGACTGGAGTATCCGATCGCGACCGTGGTGCACACTGATGAGATTAAGTGCCGCAGAGTGTTGGTGTGTCCGGACTGTTTCGCCGTATTCGATGGGAAGAGATGCCCATTGTGCGATTCGAAACTGAATCCGGTATCGGTGCCGTTCGTCTGATGAAAAGGATGTGTCCGATGTCATGCCGGCGTTCCGGTCCTGTTCATGCTGTGCCGGAGAAGGAATCCGGACGTACTCTGTATTATCCGGAACAGATCTTGCCATCTGTGAATGGTTTTCGATTACTGGCTGATAGATTGTAACGGCAGATACCAGATAGGATCGGGAGAATTGCTGAACATCTCCAGTCAGAAGAAATCGAATTACAGAAAAAAAAAGTTCATGTACGAGACTTCCGCACCGCCGTATAAATACGCATAAACGGATGAACTGTTGACCGGAGGAAGCAGATACATGTTCAAAAGGAGAGTCAGGACAGACAACGAGATCTCCGAGATGATAAGCTTGGAACTGGGAGGATTCCCACAGAAGGTCCTGATTGAGGGCAGGAGGAAGGACCTCCCAATCATGGTCGTTCTGCACGGAGGTCCGGGGCAGGCCATCCCCGGATGCGGTTTCAGAGGACGGTACAAGGATGTCACCGACCGTTTCGTCACGGTGTTCTGGGACCAGCTCGGATGCGGGATAAACAACCGTAAGCTGGATAGTACTGTCACGGTGGAATCCTATGTGGACATGACGGAGGACCTGGTGGCGGAGATCGGGAGGAGGTTTCCCGATAACAAAGTGTTCCTTTTCGCCTCATCATGGGGGACTGTACTGAGCGCGAAGCTCCTGGAGAGGGGCGGGCATTCTGTGGACGGCGTAGTTGCATGCGGGCAGATCGTCAGGGATGTGTTCGTCGGAGACGAGGTCAAGAACGTACTCGGAGATGCTGGGATATCGGAGAAGAAGATGGCCAGGATACGCTCCGTCACCGCGGATGACTGCACATTCAATGACATCAAGATGATCTCTGGCGCTCTGATGAGGCATACCGATGCATACAGGAACAGGAAGGGGAGGAACATGCCCCTGAGCATGATGCTGAAGCTGCTGCTGACCAGCCCCGATTACACGCTGAGGGATGCGTTTGCGGCCATGATGGTCAATGAATGCAGGAAGAACCGTCCGCTGTTCGAGGAGATTCCGCGCATCGACCTGACCGAGACGCTCAAGAGGATTGAGGTGCCGTACATCATGGTGCAGGGGGATACAGATGCGGTCGCGTCCACGAGGACGGTGAGGGATGTCGTCGATTCATCCGGGAATGAGAATCTCGAGGTCAGGATCGCGGAAGATTCAGGACATATACCCACCATGCGGATGATGGAGATGGTCGGTGCCGCGATGGATGATCTTGTAAGGATTATAGATCCCTAACAATGATGATGGCTGCGATGGTCAACTGCCTTAGACTCACTCTGATCCGGCGAGACATTATCGTTTTTGTCCTCTCCTCTTCATCCTTCAGACAAGTCACCATTGATGAGATCAGCGGAACAAATCTATTTCTCCATCGATCCCCTCTAAGGTTCGATGATACTGTATCGCAGCTCCAAACAGGGGTTCAGAAACGATGTTCTGAACGGACGCATCGTCAAAGAGATCTGCGCTGTCCTGGAGGAGAACCACATCGGCTACGATGAATCCGAGGTAAGGTCCTGGAAAGACTCCACCGCCCGTATGGCTCTGGTCATGTCCGCGACCGATCTCCCCGATGATACCTGCGTCTTCATCGAATACAACGTCCCGTTCACATCCAGCAGGATAGACTTCGGTATCGCAGGACTCAACTCCTACGGCCACGAATCCGTGATAATCGTGGAGATGAAGGGCTGGGAGGACGGAATCAGAACTACGGAAAGCACCGGCATGGTGTATGCGGAATTCTACGGAAGGAACACTTTGCATCCGTCGTATCAGGCATGGAGCTATGCGAACTACCTCCACTACTTCAACAGCGAGGTAGTGGACGGACAGGTGGATGTGATACCTTGCGCATATCTCTACAACTATCCTCACGACCTGAAAGATGAGGTTCTGGAAGAGGAAAGATACGAATACTTCACATCCAAGGCCCTCATCTTCTACAGCGAGGACACTCCGGGATTCACTGAATTCATCGACAAGTATGTGAGCAGATCCAACGGAACATCCACTCTGGATAAGATCGAGAGAGGCAAACTCACGGTATCGGCATCGCTCCAGAAATCGTTGAGGCAGGTTCTCACCAACCGCGACTTCTTCGCACCCATGGAGAACCAGGTGGAGATCTACAACAGGCTTCTCTGGGGGATCCGCCATGCCATCGACGGCAAGAAGAAGCAAGTGTACATTGTAAGGGGAGGACCCGGTACAGGCAAGACTGTACTGGCCCTCAAGCTCCTGGCCGAGCTGGTCGGGGGGTATCGCAACAAGTATGATCGGCAGCACCATTTCGTCCCGACACTGTACGTGACGAAGACCTCCGCACCCAGGGCGACCTACTCGAAGGAACTGAAAAGGCTTGCGAACGAAGTGGGGTTGGAGTACCTGTTCAAAGGCGCATCCAGCTTCATCGGGTGCGCGTACAACGATTACCCCGTGATCCTGGTGGATGAGGCACACCGTCTGGCCAACAAATCGATATGCTTCGTCAAAGGCGGGAAGAACCAGGTCATGGAGATCATAAACGCGGCACAGATCAGCGTCTTCTTCATCGACGAGGATCAGACGGTGTCCATGAAGGACATCGGTACAATAGATGAGATCGAGAGATGGGCCGACCATTACAATGCCGAGATCATCAGCGATCTCAAACTATCTACACAGTTCAGATGCAAAGGGTCCGGCCTGTATCTTGCCTGGCTGGATGATGTTCTCAAAATCAGGGAATCTAAGGATATCAGCCTCCTGGGAAAACTCCCTTATGACATATCAGTCGTGGATTCGCCGGAGGAACTGGTATCTGCGATACAAAAGAAAAGGTCCGAAGGATACACGGCACGCATCACCGCGGGATACTGCTGGGAATGGAGCTCCAAGGACAAGAAAGACAAGACGCTTACTGATATTTCGATCGGATCCATGAATCTGAGATGGAACTCATCGGCGGACACCTGGGCCAATACCGAATCGATGAGGGAGGAGGTCGGATGCATACATTCGAGCCAAGGTATGGAGTATCAGGTTTCCGGAGTGATAATAGGGCCGGATCTTGTATTCGAAAACGATTCCATTATTACGGTGCCCTCTGCTAATATGGATGGTGCACTGTCAGGATACAAGAAAAACCCGGAAAGGGCGGATCGCATCATACGCAACACCTATCGCACCCTGATGACGAGAGGCATGGACAGCTGCATCGTTTATTGCATAGATAGATCTCTATCTGAATACCTTAAGAAACGCATCCAAGATATAAAGTGAAAAACCTTGTCCAAGAGCTGAAATCACAACTAATTATCTCATGACGAGACAGCCTAACCTTTTAACAGTAAAAAAGCCGTTTTTTGAATAAAGACGTTCAAACATGCTTATTTTTTTCACACGATGAAAGTTTTTTATCTAGTTGCTGGCATGATTAACAGTACAAGTCAAAAGTGGAAAAAATGACACACTATCTTGCCAAGTGCAAGCCCTTTCGGGGATTACGGTAAACCGTTATTTGAACTCGTGTTGTCAGTCCGCAGTACGTTAAACCAGTATAAAAAGGTGGGGAGATGGCGAAACAGATTGGAGATTATTGGTTCTTTCTGAATTTCAGTG
>DAXB01000087.1 GCA_002506175.1 Methanomassiliicoccaceae archaeon UBA113 | reverse complement strand
CCATATCAGACAGAATAGGATAATCACAATTATATCGGACATGCCGATGGCCTGTCCATGGAGATACTGTCACCCGTCGGCTCGCCCGACAGCCTGATCGCAGCAGTCAAAGGAGGCTGCGATGCCGTCTATCTAGCAGGAAAGGACTTCGGAGCCCGCGCTTTCGCCGGGAACTTCACCGACGGCCAGCTCGAGGGTGCGGTCAATTACGCCCACGACAACGGCGTGAAGGTCCATGTCACCGTCAACACGCTCACAAAGAACTCCGAGATGGAGGATGCAGTCGCATTCGTGAAGTTCCTGAAGGACATCGATGCCGACGCGATCATCATCCAGGACCTAGGTCTCCTCAAGAACCTCACATCCGTGGACATCCCCAAACATGCATCCACCCAGATGCAGATCCACTCTTTGGAGGGACTGAAATGGTGCGCGGAGAACGGACTGTCGAGAGGAGTACTCGCAAGGGAGCTCACATTGGAGGAACTCACGGAGATCGTCCCCGAATCCCCCATAGAAACGGAAGTGTTCGTCCAAGGTGCGTTGTGCTACTGCATGTCCGGAGGGTGCCTGTTATCCAGTTTCATCGGCGGACGCAGCGGGAACAGGGGATCCTGCGCCCAGCCCTGCAGGAAACGCTACGAGAAGGACGGCCGGCAGGGGTACTTCATGAGCTGCGCCGACATCTACGGCATCAAGCACATCAAGGAATTGGAGGATATGGGCGTCACATCCCTCAAGATCGAGGGAAGGATGAGATCCCCTCCGTACACATATCTCGCATCCAAAGCGTACTCCATGGCCAAGAAAGGCGAGACGGGAGAGGAGTATGACGAGACTCTCGAGCTCCTCAGGACGGTTTTCAACAGAGGAACATGCCCCGGATACCTCGAAGGAGTGGTCAGCCCCGTGCAGTCCCTCTATCCGGACAACAGAGGATTCTTCATAGCCGACGTCACTATAGAGGACAAGACCATCGTCTCTGAAATACAGGAACCCGTCGGACTCAAAGACGGCCTTTCCATATTCAACGGGGACGTCAAAGTGGGAGGTTTCAAGGTCATGGACCTGGACCCGATCCACATTCCGTTCAAGATCGATGACGGGGAATATCAGATCTACCGCACGTACGACCCTCGCATCGATGTCATAAAGAACGAGATCGGCAGCACACCCAAGTTCAAAGGCGTGTTCGAGAGGCCGGCCGTCAAACTCAAACTTGAGAAACAGCCGCTCAGAAAATACAAGCCGGAGCTCTCATTCTACGTCAGTTCGATCAAAGGCGTCGAATCCGCCCTCCCCTATGCCGATAGGATATACTTCGACAACATGGACAAGATCGATGAGGCTGTGGAGGTCTGCAAGGATAAGGTTGAATGCGTCGCACTCCTGCCCAGATTCGATGCGAAGGACGAATTCAGATTCACAGACAGACCGGTGATGGTCAACAACCCCGGACAGTACCGCGCATGCAAAGGTGCTCCGAAAATCTACGGCAGCAACATCCTCAACATGTTCAACTCGTACTTCCCGCTGAACCTCTACCAGACCACCTTATCCGTGGAGCTTTCCCGCAACGAGGTCTCGGACCTCATCTCGCACTATCCCGGAAGGGTCGAGGTAATGGCGTTCGGCAGGACCGAGCTCATGTACACCAGGGACCCCGGTATGGAGAGCTGCACACTGAAGGACGAGAAGGAAGTGTCGTTCCCGGTCTACAAAGACGACAGGGGATTCTCACACATCCTGAACTCCGCGGACCTTGATCTTCTGGATCTGATCCCTGAACTGGGAGGATCCGGAGCAGTATCCGTCGGACTGGATTGCAGGAAAAGACCGTCATCCCTTGTCAAGACGGTGGGAGAGGTCTGCAGGAACCCGACCGACAAGATGAAAGCCAGGCTCAAGGAGATGTGCGGCGGGTGTACCACGCGCGGTCTCTATCTCCGCAAGGTGTAAGCTAACTGCAGTGATACCTCTTTATCAACCGTTCACTCGGTTGCTCTCAACATGATGTCGGACAGACACGGAGAGATGGGTTTCATGGAAGCTATGGTGTGCACCATAGCCGTCTGCATCGTCCTGAATGCGTTCATAGCGTTCTCCGTTACGGGTTCCATCCCGGAGGACTCCCCCCTAGGCTCGTTCGATGCAGAATCCGTCCGCATAGATTTCTCGGACGGCATCGGGATCGATGATGAATACCTTACAGCTTTCATGATCTCCGAGGATCTGTTCGGCATCTCCGCCTCTGTCACTGTACCGTATTTCGCATCGGATCCGACAGTTGTCTCTGTGGGGGAATCCCGCGGACTCCTCTGCAGGGACTCTTTCATCCTGATGATAGAATATGAAAACGGAAGACACGTCCCTCTGATAATGGAGGTATCCGCATACAGCTGAATCATGATGCGATGACTGCTTTCGCAGATACCATACTGTTCATGACGATTGTCATGATAGCGGTTTCTGTCACAGCCGTAACATCGCTGACGGAAGATTATGAGAACATCCCGCCTGACAGGTTCCTCAACATGGTCTCGGAGATAGAGGTTAGACTCTCCGATATGACTGACATTGAGGATGATGTCCTCATCCTCCTCCCTGATGCCATGGCATACTCGATAGAGCATGAAACATCTGTATCTGGATATCTCGCATCCCTCTTGGACGCTGTCTACGGACCGGGGCGGTACTGCATGTCATACACATTCGGAGAAGGTACTGTAACCATAGGTGAACCCCGCGAGTATTTCCGGTCATCAGCTTCGGAAGAGGCTGCCGTATCCGTAGGCGGACACGTGTCCATGAAACTGAAACTCTACGCGTGAGTTTTTATCCTATATACAAAATTCAGCCCTCATGTTCGCTGAGCTTGAAGGCGTGAAACTGTACTACGAAGAGGTCGGATCCGGAGAACCGGTCATCCTTATTGCTGGAATCAACTCCAACCACCGTTTCTGGAAAGGAATGATCCCGCTGCTCGAAGGATACAGGGTCATCACCATAGACAATCGCGGAGTCGGTCAGACCGAGTACGAAGGGGAGATCTCCATCGACGGGGTGGCTGACGATGTCATCGGCCTCATGGATATGCTCGGCATCCAGAAGGCTCACGTAGTGGGATGGTCCTGGGGATCCCAGATTTCCCAATCCCTTGCGATGAGGTACGGAGACAGGCTCCAGACGCTCACCCTCGTATCATCATACCAGTTCAGACCGTACAGATCGGCATACTTCATGGGATGTCTCGCATCCATAGCCAAGGAAGGAGGGATCTCCGCAGAGAGCATGAACGTGACTTTCAACGCATTCTGCCTTACCGAATCAGCTTTTGAAAAGATGGCTAAGAATGGAATATCGGTCCCCATACCCAAGCATCCAGAGGATCCGGCCGAGGTCATCAAGCAGATTAGGTCCATGGACAACTTCGATCCCACTGAACACACGAAGGACATCAAGGTCCCCACGCTCGTGGTTCACGGAGCGGCCGATATCATGGTCGAGCCGAAGAAGGGAAGGGCCATCGGAGAGGCCATAGAGGGGTGCACGTACATCGAGATCCCCGACATGGGACACACGATCCCGCCGGAATACTACATCGAACCTCTGAAGAAGCTCCTCTCAGAGCACAAGATGTGACATGGATGAGAAAGGTGTAATCGGCGCATTCGCCGTTGTCTCGTCATTGCTGCTGGCTTTCATCATTTCCGTCCCGTTGGCATATCCCTACGGAACGTTCGTTGATCTGGACGGGACATCGTCCCTGATCGATCATGATTGGTCGAAATACGGTTTGGGTGGAGCGATCTATTGGCTCGGAGACCTCTTATGCCACCAGGAGATGGCCAGATGCTTCATCATCAACGGTTCACAGACCGCATTCTGCATGAGGGACATCTCACTCCTCGTCGGATTCCTGATGTGTCTCCCGTTCAGTCTCCGCATAATCGAATGGCTCGGAAAAAAGAGGACCATCGCAATATCCGTCATCCTCATACTCCTGACCGTCGCGGAATGGTGCTTCGAGAAGGTCTGCTTCGAATCGACGGAACTGCGCATCATTTTCGGGATCCTGTCGGGCATAGGCATAGCTATGCTGTTGGCATGGTTTGTCCGCAAAGCATTAATCCCGGAACAATAAACAAAAAAAGAAGGGCCGTGAGGCCCTGAATTGGTTTTATTCACTCGCACTTGGTCCATCCGCAAGACTTGCAGACATTGCAGCCGCCCTGGAACTCCAGCTCGGCTCCGCATTTGGGACAGGGGTTGACAATCTCCCTCTTGGTCTCCTCGGGCTCTTCGCCTTTGACTCCCTTAAGCTGCGCCTGCATCTCCTTGTACATGTCCATCAATGCCCATCCGACTGCCATCGGACAGCATGATCCCGTGCTGGTGTCCCTCTTGGTGTGGGTCCTTACAACATACGACGGGCATGATCCCGTGGACTTGAGCTGGTCCACGATAGAATCGATTCCGCATCCGGACCTCGCAGCGAGCGAGATCATCCTGGACAGTCCGACCATGAAGTTGTTGCACCCTCCGGTCGATCCCTTGTTGAGGTATGCCTCCACGAGCTCTCCGGTATCGGGATCGAAGAACGCTGTGCAGTGGAGCGAACCGCATCCAGTCATGAGCTTCCTCTTCTTTCCGATGACATTGTCGTCTACGACCTCGACGACACCTCTCTTCTCGGGCTGCGCAGGTGCTTCCTTCTTCTCCATCTCCTTCGTGGAGAGGATTCCGAGACGCTTGCAACCGTCGCGGAAGACCGTGATTCCCTTGCATCCGCTCTCCCATGCGTACATGTAGATGTTGTACACATCCTCCATCGGGAACTGCTCGGGCAGGTTGACCGTGGATGAGATGGAGGCATCGATGTGCTTCTGCCAGGTGGCCTGCATGTCGATCCTCTGCTTGTAATTGAGGTTCTGTGCAGTTACAAACTTCGCGGGGAGGTCTTTCTCGTCTTTGATGTCGAGGTGCCTGTCCATGTACGCCTGTACGATTGGTGTGTAGACCTTGTAATACTGGTCGTGATCCGTGAGCGATGTTGTCCTCCTCTCGTATGAGAGGGCGAATATGGGCTCGATTCCTCCAGAGATCCCCAGCATTGTGGAAAGTGTTCCCGTGGGTGCGATGGTGAGGAGCTGCGAGTTCCTCAGCCCGTACTGCTTCACAAGTTCGGTGGTCTCGGGGGATGCGTTCGTCTTGAAGAATGCGGATGCTACGATCTGTTCGGGGACGCACTTCTCGAACATTCCCTTCTCCTTCGCGAGGATCGCGGACTCGTTCATCGCGGTATCGGCCATGAGCTTTCCGAGCTTGTCGCAGAATGCGATGGATTCTTGGGAACCGAACGTGTATCCGAGCTCGATTAGCATGTCGGCGAGACCCATGATTCCGAGTCCGATCTGCCTCCACTCGCTGACGGATTTCCTCTGCTCCTCCAACGGGTGGAGCGGAAGCCCCTCTTCAAGAACATCGTTCAGTCCGCGGACACAGATCCTGACGGCCTCTATGAACTCATCGTTGAGGAACTTTCCATCCCTCACGAACTTGGCGAGGTTCATGCTTCCGAGGAGACAGCTTCCGCCTGCGGGGAGGGGTTCCTCCGCACACGGGTTGGTTCCTGCATATGAGTAGTTGGGGAATTCGCTCAGAAGGTTCCAACTGGAGATCCTGTCCCAATAGAGGCATCCGGGTTCTCCGAAGTCCCAATTGGTGTAGCAGAGCTTCTCGAAGAACTCCGCTGCGTTGAGCTCCTTCCTGATCTTCTGGTTGCTCTCGGGGCGGTCGAACTTCTGAGTGTACATGGTCCTCTGCTTCACGCAGCCCATGAACTCATCCGAGACACGGATCGACATGTTGGCCTTAGTCACTCTCTCCAGATCCGTCTTGACCGACATGAACTCCTCGAGATCGGGGTGGTCACAAGACATCGAGAGCATGAGCGCTCCGCGGCGTCCGTGCTGTCCGATGAGCCCGGTCACCATGGAGAATAGGTCGGTGAATGAGACTGCTCCAGATGTCTCGGATGCGGTGTTATTGATCTTCGCACCACGGGGAGCGAGCTTGGAGATATCGATTCCTGCTCCTCCGCCGTAGCTGAATGTACGTGCGAGCTTCCCAGCGCACTCGAAGATGGATTCTATGGAATCCTCGGGAGGGGTGAGGACATAGCAATTGGAGAGCGTGATCTTGAGTCCGCTCTTCTGAAGGCCTCTGTTGGCAAGGATCCTTCCTCCGAAGAGGAACTTCTTCTCCTCGACCATCTTTCTGATGTCAGCATTGCCTCCGCTGACACGATCCAGCCACTGGTCGAAGGACTCGCCGTTGTAGCAGTACTTCTTGTTCCAAATATCGATACCTAGCTGGTTGTCTTCTCCGAGCCATTCTGTTACTTCCATTCGATTTCCCCCTCGGAATAGTTGCTTCTCGCACCTTTCCGAATTCTTGTCCTCTCACTGTCTTACCCTATAAGAAATAGTAAGATGGATGCATCTAGGTTTAATTGGATGTATAATCCAATATATCTAAATACCAATCAGACGGGAGAACAATTAGTAAAGCTTCGAGCTTAACTTAGATTGACTTCACTTTTACTCATCAGTTTCCGGACAAAAACACCGTTAAAGGCGTGGTTGAAAGAATCGACACATCGGATCTCATTTTCGGGTGTTTTTTTCACATTTTTGTTTTCATACTTAAAAAATTCAAAAAATAGTATAATACTTCGTATACTTACGAAATAAATTTTTAAATAGTATGTATTAGATACCTCCTTGATACTATGCAGCAGTACGAGCACCTCTCGTCGATCGACTCGTTCGGTCTGATGAAAGAAATATGGCGCATCAGCGCACTCGACAATGTCCGCGGAAACTTCTACACAAAGGAGCTGGCCGCGGCGGAGAAAGAAAACAGGGTTCAAACCGCGATCAAATTCGATACGGAGCGCATCCCGGTAGGAGAGCACCGGATCAGAGAGCTCATAGAAGGGGACGAACCCAGAACACACAGCGAACACATCACATCGGGATTCGACAAGGCACTCCGCATGGTCCAGCGCGAATACTCACGCCTGGATTTCGATGACCGCGGAATCCTGAGCATCCACAGGACCCTCTTTGCGGACATGCTGTGCGAGAAGGGGATGTACGCATCCGGATTCGAGAACTCCATGGATCTCCTCATAGAGAGGTATGCGAAACAGGACAGGGATCCGCTTAACGTCATTCCTTCCATAATGGAGGACTTCACAAAACTCTCTCCGTTCAAGGACGGCAACAAGAGGATGGCATCCCTGCTGTCCACTCTGCTCCTCCTCAAGGCAGGATACAGGGCACCGCTGTACATCACTCTCGCAGACGACAAGCCCCTGCTCGAAGCACTGTACGAAAGCTACAGGGAGCTTGACAGAAGGTATCCGCTCGTCAACAGCAGGAAGATGAAGAAGAGGGACAGGATCCTTCACATAATTGAGACTTCAAGAGAACCAATGTCCAAGAGAAAAATATGCACGTGTATCCCCGACGTCAGCATAAGAACCGCGGACGTGGTTCTCTACAGGCTTATCGAAGAGAACAAGGTAGCCAAGATAGGTACGTTCAAGGACGCCAAGTACACGCTTGCAGCCTGATACGCGTACAAAATAAATACAAGCCATAGGATTGAACGGAAGATAGCATGAAGATTATCAGGGCATCCAGAAGGTCTTTGGGAATGAATTACGCCATACGCGAGGTAACAACACCCGCGGCGGAAGCAGCCAAGACCGGGATGAAGATGTACAACCTCAACATCGGGGACCCTAACAAATGGGACTTCGAAACCCCTGAGTACTTCAAACAGACGCTCAGAGAGGCAGTCGACAGAGTGGACAACGGATACGGAGATTCCCAGGGAGAGATGAGCCTGAGACAGGCCATCGTTGAAAGGGAGAATGAGAAGCACGGAGTCTCCATCAGCACATCCGACGTCTACATAACCTCGGGCGTCAGCGAATGCATCAACATCATGATGGGAACGTTCCTCGAACCGGGGGACGAGGTCCTGGTCCCCGGACCCGGATACCCCTCTTACATGCAATACATCAACTTCTACGAAGGAAGGACCGTTCCATACAGGCAGATCGAGGATGAGGACTGGAGGCCCGATGTGGACATGATCCGCAAGAGGATCACCAACAGGACGAAGGCCCTAATCCTGATCAACCCCAACAACCCGACAGGCGCAGTCTACTCCGAGAAGGCGATCAAGGAGTTCGGAGACATAGCGGCTGAGTTCAACATCCCGCTTATCTCCGACGAGATATACGACAAGATCGTCTTCAACGGGGAGTTCTACTCCGCATCCAGGCTCAAATCGGATGTTCCCAGGATCATCCTCAACGGATTCTCCAAGGTCAACCTCATGCCCGGATGGAGGATGGGATACTGCTACTTCATGGACGATTCCGGACTCATGGACGAGATCCGCGTCGGAATGATGAAGCAGTTCAGAGCAAGGATCTGTCCTAACGTCCCGTGCCAGGCAGCCGCCCAGGCATCGCTGCAGGGACCTCAGGACTACATCCTCGACATGAACAGGAAGCTGAAGGACAGGGAGTATTTCACGTACAAGAGGCTCAACGAGATCGACGGCATAACAACAAGGCATGCGAAAGGTGCCCTGTACATGTTCCCGCACATCGACCTCAAGGGGACCCCCTGGAAGACCGACAAGGAGTTCGTGTTCGATCTGATCAAAGAGGAAGGGGTCGTGTTCGTCCACGGTTCCGGATTCTGCGAGGAGTTCGGACAGGACCACTTCAGAACCATCCTGCTCGCCCCGATAGAGACTCTGGACGCGGCCTACGACAAGCTCGAATCCTTCATCAAGAGAAGAACGAACTGAAAACCTAAATGCCGGATGACGCCTTTTCTGTCTCCGGCGTGCCTTCATCCCAAATTCAGCACATTTGATCTGCGAGTAGCGATCCATGTGGTGCATGTTGTATATCCATCTACGAACTTCACATACCATGAGACCGTGATCGGATACGCCTATGCAGGACGCTTCAGACCTCGCAAACCGTACGAGAACAGCGTAGAGCTCTCAGTCTATATCAGGAATGACCGCCGCAGACAGGGGATAGGACACATGCTGTACAACAGGCTTGAAGAGATCCTCGAGTCTATGAACATACGCCTCATGGTCGCATGCATATCGTATTCTGAAGACGAGTCCTGCGGAAACCATTTGTTCCATGAGGGGATGGGTTTTGCGGAGTCGGGGATAGTCAGGAGATGCGGTGTCAAATTCGGAAAATGGTACGACCTCTGTACATGACGAAGAGCATCGGTCCTAAAAGCATACCTGATGAAGTAATCCCATTCCCAAAATTGAATCTGCTCTGCCTCTGATTGTTTAATTATTTTACCTATTATTATATACTTGAAAGATGTGGTAAGTTCTGATAGCCGCAGTATTCATACTATCGGTGAAGATGGATGGCATTCATCAAAGACAGAGAACTGAAATACACCATTCTGGTGCTCATAGGGGCCGGACTCTGGGGAACCGTCGGCCTGTTCTCGCGCCCCTTGATGGAATACGGTATGGGATCGATAGAGGTTGCCAACCTCAAGGTCCTTCTCAGCGCACTGATCATCGCCCTGTTCATGCTGTTCGGCGGAAAGCAGCTCTTCAAGATCAAACTGAGAGATCTGCCCGCATTCATCATTGCCGGTGTGATCGGAATATCATGCACACACATCCTGTATGTGGAGGCGATCTCCATGATCTCCCTGGGAATGACCAGCGTCCTCCTGTACATCGCACCGGTATTCGTAGTCATCTTCTCGGCCATACTCTTCAAGGAGAAGATCACGAAGGTCAAGATCATCGCACTGGTTCTCGCAACATTGGGATGTTTCCTCACGATGGGTGTCGGCAACACAGAATCACTGGTGTTCATGGGCGTGGTCATCGCCATCCTCTCGGGACTGTGCTACTCCATATACTCCGTATCCGGGAAGTACATCGTCGGGAAATATCACCCGCTGACCATGGAATTCTATGCGTTCCTCATCGGAGGTCTGGCGGCCCTGCCGCTCATGAATTTCGGATGCATAATCGAAGCATGCAACACTCATTGGGACGCATGGATCATCGTATTGGTGTCCACGGTCCTCACGATCATCATCCCGTACTTCCTGTACAACGAAGGGCTCAAGGGTCTGGAAGCCGGAAAGGCCGGAATCCTTGCGTGTTTTGAGCCCCTCATAGCGTCGATATGCGGACTCATAGTGTACATGGAGATGCCTACACCTCTGGCCCTCCTCGGTATGCTCCTCATCATTGCGGCTACGATCGTCCTGAACCTCAAGCCCCACACAAAAACAACGGAAGCCGATGAAAATAAAGGGTCCGAATCCTGAAGCACCAATTCGTCGGTCATAGGGATGCCGCATTTCATTCCATACCGAAACAATATGGATGCTAACCTGTGATTGCTCCATATCGAACTAACCCATTATATGCTGGAAACACCTGGAACGACCGTGTAATCCGAGGTTTTCCTATGGATGAAAGCGCAAAGACCGAAGCACGCAACTATCTCAGCGCGGCCGGATTCTTCCTTATCGGCGGATACTGGCTGCTCTATATGCTAAACAACCTGTCGAACGGACAGTTCACATTGTCTGCGCAAGTAACATGCATCACCGTCGGCATAGGGATGATAATAATCTCAACGCTTCTGATAGTCCTCAGAGGAAGGGACGTGGTTGCGCTGCTCTTCGCCATGATGGGCTTCGCCCACCTGTTCTGGTCATCCACAGATTACTATCTTTATTCGTCACTCCAGATATGCATCTTCATCCTGCTTGTATCCCTCGTCACACTGACATCCAAAGACAGGAAGAAATGGCTGCTGTCTATCGTCCCGATAACCATATTCCTGTGGACATTCATCGATCTGTTCATCGATGTGTTCGCGGTCGACATAGCATTCAATTTCATCATAGCGGTGATTCCGCTGTACTTCTCGTTCTGCTGTGCATCCGAAAGGATAACATTCCCGGGATCAGCACTTCTCAACTCGGATGATGGGACGGATTTCAAGGCATCCGGCTCCGTCCTAGGTTACATGCTGTTCGCATTCGCTCTCGGAGGATTCGTGCTGTTCTATGCAGTTAATGATCCATCTAAGCTCCCGCTGGCGACCGTCACCGCACTGAAACTAACTTCGGGAGCGCTCATGGTCTATGTGTCCATACTGCTCCTCGCAGTGGGCAAGATGCGTTTCACGCCTGTGATGTTCCTGCTGATAGGTATACTGCTGATCTTCACGGTCTACTGCGAAGGATATATGATCGTGGGCGCCGGCATTCTGTTCATCATTGTCGGACTGTTCGCCATGCTCAGGAAGGAATCCAGGATCCTGCCTGGTATCATGCTGTTCATCTTCGGTTTCTCGGGATTCATCTCGCTGATAGCCGGAGGCCTTCTTCCAAGCATCCCGTGGCTCTCGGTGATCCTAAACGGAATCCCCTGTCTGATCTCCATTTATCTGGCATTCGTTGTTTACAGCCAGAAGGAACTGCCCAAGTTCTGACTAATGAAAACTTCTTGACGGAATCCGATTCCGTCTTCTCATTGATTCTGTATCAAAATACATCCCCCGTATGAGCAAAATATCTGCCATATACAGTGTTAATGATTACTCGATATTCTAAAGACAGCTTACCCTTTGCGGAATCTCACCTTGTCTCATTAACAAAAAGAACGCCGTCTTTATCAACAATTCTTCCGTCTCCAATCTCATATGTAATAACATCTTCAAGAATGTCGTTTATTGCTGCACCTTTACGCTTAAAACCAAGTGTACGCGATATTGCTACAACGGCCACATCTCTGCTTAATGTAACATATGTCCTAATAGTATCTTCACAAGCATTTCTCAATTCTTCATAAGGGATACAATCAATTGAACGGTTGTTTTCTGGATTATCCGATACACGATAGGTATCTGCATCTCTGTCGGTTTGTTTTCCCCAATATGTGGTCTATCTTCCATTTATGGTAGGGTTGAATATTGACCTGAGATTTCTGATCAATATGCCGCGCTTCTGCTCCGTCAGACGCTTGATTCCTACCCTCTTGGAGTATAGTTTGAGAAGATATGTTTCCTCAATAGGGGCTTCTGCCTGTATTATCGGAGTTGCGAGATTGATAATAGTGTTCCTTTCACTAACTGCCCTATCAGGATCTATAATGATGCAGTCGATTGGATATGGGACATATTCTACCTTGCGGCCCTTTTCTTTCTCCTTCACTGTTTCTTCAAATGTTTTAAATGTCTCCGATAATCCATAGTTCGGATCTGCCTCGGAAATCTGACATACCTCATGACAGTTACCGTCTTTCAGAGAGTCAAGTCTGGATAGAATACTGTCTAATGCATTCTTTCTATTGAAATACCAATCAACAGACCAAATATGTATCAGATTCCATCCTAATCTTGATAGAACGTCGGCTCTTGCATACTCCCTGTCTCTGGTATTTTCAGATGCTTTGTATGATTCCCCATCGCTCAAGAGTCCGAGGATATACTTGGTCGGATCTTTCGGATCTACGACACCGATATCAACCCTGAATTGTGATGTCCCTACATCAAAACGACACTGATACCCGGCATTATTCAGAGCCTTTGCAACATCACTCAAGATCATTGTTCCCTTCGTTGATGAGGTTTCAAAGAGTTGTTCCTCGAAACGTCCACCGTTTTCTGCAAATCTCAAGAACTCTCTGATACTTCTCACACCTTTGCTCGAAGCAGATGTAATCTTTACATCAGTGTATTTCATCGATGAAAATACGACCATCTCCATTCTCGCACGAGACACGGCGACGTTCAACCTTCTTCCTCCGCCTTCACGATTGATAGGACCAAAGTTCTGCAACACATATCCAGATGAATCTGGACCATATCCGATGGAAAAGAGGATTACATCCCTCTCATCTCCCTGAACAGTCTCTAGATTCTTCACAAAAATACTCTCACCCATATTGTTCATTGCAGTGAAGAAGTTGGAATCGTTCTTTAACAAATCATCAAGCATGTCCTGAATATAGGACTGCTGACTGATTCCGAACGCAATTATTCCGATGCTTTGTTTACAAAGCTGGGGGTCCATGATACGCCTATATACTTCTTTTACGACTTCAGAAGCTTCCTTTGGATTGCATCTCTTTCCTCTCTCATATTCCCCTCCGACAAACCTCATGCTGACTTTGGTTTCTTGATCATTCGGGGAAGGGAACGTAAGCATCTTACTCTCATAGAACATCCTATTGCTGAACGCAATCAAGCTCTCGTGTCTGCTGCGGTAATGCCACTCCAAATATGTTTCGGGCATGTTTAATGATAGACAGTCATCAAGGAAACTATCAATATCCATCTGATCGTCATCCTCCTCAGTCAACTCGATCTTCTTCTGAAAAAACGATGTCGGAGGCAATTGTCTGCTATCTCCGGCGATTATAGCATTATTTGCACGGCCCAATGCTCCGATTGCTTTACTGGTGGTTATCTGTGATGATTCATCGAATATTACGAGATCAAACTTAGGAAATGCAGCTGTAATATACTGTGAAACCGACTGGGGACTCATTAATAAACACGGACAAATCCTAGGTAGGATGTTGGGTATTTCCGATAAGAGCTCCCTTATTGATTTCCTTATTTTAGCGCTGTTTATCGCCTTATATATAATTCTGGATTCTGTTCCAGGTACTGATGAATCCAGATTCCTAGGTACTCTTGAAGATAAAACATACTTCAAATGATTCTTGCTGAGATTCGTATAATTCTGATCAAGGACTCTGAATTTCTCAATGGATTCTTCAAACGATGATGCACTGAACATTCTGAGAGCTTCAGATTCGGTACGGCATATATTGATGAACGCTTTATACATCGATTTTAACACCGAATGAACAAGAATGTCTGCATCGGCCTTATCTTTCACATACTGGATTGCGGCACCTGCCCCCAGATCGGTTAATCTCCCTGCATATTGGTTCCAATTTACCCAATCAAACAGATAATCGGACTCACTCTCCAATCCATCGCAGTAATTCATACACACACTGGGATTGGAAAGATCCACGTCTACATCGAGATAATCCGAAAGTGCAGAATATGACTGAGTCCATTCTGAAGATGCAACTGAAAATGATTCCATCAGGCCCTATGCTTTCTGAGCTTTTGAATAAACATCTTTCATATTATTCGGACTTAAACCATATGTTGTAAGAACAGATGCTACTTTTTCTGCCTTTTCCGATTTTTCGTACATATTATGAATGTACGTTATCACTTTCGGATTGTTCGAATACTTAGACGGGATCTTGCATGTTCTGCGTATTGCTGGACCTATCTCCCCTATAAGTGACGCTGTGGTGGATAACGAATCAAATTCAACAGTACTATTACGAAGATACGGACTGACCTTTGACATGAATTCAGCCTTTGCTTTCTTCTTCGATAAGAATCCTGCATTGTTTGCCTTAACCCATGAACCAGCAACATCGAGTCCCTCGTCTTTCAAGAGGATTGATGGATCCCAAACGCTGATTATTGCCATGATTTCAGGTTCATGCATAACCACGGTGCTGCAAAACGATCTGCACTCGCTGATCATTTCGTACAAAGGACAATCATACTCATTATGGAAGCCTATAATCATCCTATCCAGATCGTTGATTGATTTCAGTGCCGCAACAGACATATCAACATAAACCAAACCAGAGGAATCCACATCAAGCATCCTACTCATCACTGTAGAAGCACATGCACATATTGCCTTGAGAGTAGACGCTGTCACTGATGGATTATTATCGGATAACATTGCAGGATCTAACGACAGGACCTCGTTCATGAATGATGTTATCTTATCTGAATCATTGATATCCACCGGAAGACCACATGAATCTATCTCTGAACGGATTCTTATTAATTCGGAGCCTTTTTGCCTGACATCTGCTATCAGATCAATTGTATCGCTCTGCACCGATGCGGTTATCAATTTCCTTCTTACATGCATCAGAAAATCGGCATTCGCATTTCCAATCTGCGAATATGCGAAACATGCATTACGAACCGTATCCTCTATATCGATTGCATCGCTGTTACGGGTTCTTTCTGAATTTCAGTGGAT
>DAXB01000009.1 GCA_002506175.1 Methanomassiliicoccaceae archaeon UBA113 | reverse complement strand
CCGTCATGCCAATACTCCGCATACCTAAGACATATATAAAATTATGCGACCAGCAGATACACTCCGCCACCCAGTATTCCTGAGATGAGTTCGGTGGACCAGTTGTTGGTGTATTTGGAGATCAGTCCCTTGTTCTCTAACACGGCACCGAACACACTGTCCAACAGGTTACCGAAAACACCCATCGCGAACGGGATGAGCATAAGTACGCTGAGGCCGTTCGTCATGGTGGCCCAGCCTATGAATGCGATGGCGAATGCAGCTATCGTTGACACGACTGTCCCGGTGACCGATACTCCGCCGTTCGTTCCCGGTTCCACAGGTTTCATGGTCGTGATCATATATGCGCGCGGATCCTTGACTCCGATCTCGCTGGCAATGGTATCGGCGCCGGCCACGGCGACCGATGATATGAATGCCACTGCGTACAGCGTATCGTCGAATCCTGTGAAGAAGTGGATGACAGTGATGAGGCATGGGGGGAATCCCACCGCAGCAACGTTCCTCCATCTGCGTTCGCCGAACTGTCCCTCCTGCAGCCCCATGGCGATCTTCTTGTCGATGTCTTTCATCGTGGCGAAGAAGCTGGCTACGGTGAAGAGCGTCATCAGCACGAATGCGCTAGGGGTTCCGAATACAGCCAGGACCACTCCGACTACAAGCGATGCGATCGCCCCGTCTTTCGAGAGGCAGTGGAGCTTGTACACCTCCGCGGAAATAAGGACGGTCATCACTATCTCGATGACCGTCAACAGGAATGGGTCCATAGGTGGCGATACAGGTTCTTTTTTTAAAGCATTCTATCGACGGTTCCGTCAAACGCCCAATCATTAGCTTCGGTCGGGGTAACGGCATTTAACCTCGGGAATCCGAAACTGATGGTTTTAAAAAGACAGATGAAAGTGGTAGACTTTATGAAATACAAATGTGGCGTTTGCGGCTACATATACGATGAGGAGAAGGAGGGCGTGAAGTTCACGGACCTCCCGGATGATTGGATATGCCCGGTGTGCGGAGAGGGCAAAGAGGGTTTCTCTCCGGTAGATGAAGATGACGGTCCGGAGCCAGTGAAGTCCGAACCTGTAAAGGGGATCTCGTATGAGAAGGAGGAGCTCAGGCAGCTCACGCCCGGACAGCTCAGTGCCGTATGCTCCAATCTCGCCCGTGCATGCCAGAAGCAGCAGCTTGCGGAGGAGTCGGATCTCTTCATGAAGATCGCAGATTATTATGAGTCCAACGCTGTTGCACCTGACAACGACGGCATATCGACCCTTCTGAAGCTTGTGAATTCCGATATCGATAGCTATCCGGGAGCGAAGAAGACCGCTTCCGTATGCGACCGCGGATCGCTCCGCGTCCTTACATGGAACGAGAAGGTCACGATGATCCTCCGCACCCTTCTGGAGCGCTATGAGAAGGACCCTCATTTCCTGGATAACACAAACGTGTATGTCTGCGACATATGCGGATTCATATACATAGGGGACGAGCCCCCGGAGATCTGCCCGGTGTGCAAGGTCCCCGGTTTCATGTTCGTTCAGATCAAGAGGAAGGTGTGAATATGCACGCGTATAGAAATCTAAGATTGTGTTCGAAGGACTGCATGTGCCTTTACGTATGCCCGACCGGTGCTACCGACACCGAGACAGGACAGATCGATTTCGCCAAATGCGTGGCATGCGGTGCATGCATCAAGGCATGTCCGTCCCATGCAATCTCTATGATTCCTGAAAAGTATCTGGAGCCTAAGCCCAAGAAGGAGGAGGTCCTCGCGGAGCTCAACTCTCTCGAGTACAGCAAGACGATGCAGGAGAACATCGCGAGGGAGCTCATGAAGAAGGCGGACGACCCGGCGCTTGCCCAGATCATGGAAGCAGTGATGAGGTCCAACCGTCGCATGAACGAGGACATGCAGAGGGAATCCGGGTACATGGTACCCCAGTGCAAGAACTCTAAGCAGTTCCTCAAGGATCTGATGAAGGACATCAACGAACCGGGATTCCCTGCGGATGCTCTTCTCAAACTTCTTGAAAAGATTGAGTTCAACCAGTGAACGTTAAAACAGGGGCTCTGCCCCTTTCTTTTTGTGATTTTCAGAGGTACTGCTCGAGTATCTCTGTGGCGTATTTTATGCAGGTGGCCTTGTCGGATAAGGGGAAGAACATGACCTTACCTGCACTGTACAGCGTGGTCTCCATCCCTCTCCATTGATAGACGATCATTATCTCGTCCTTGGATTCGATTTTGCAACCTTCGGCCTCTATCCTCCTCGCAGCCTCCTTCATGTCGATATCCATGACATCCACGGACACCGCCATCAGCGCCTGTCCGCCGCAGAGGCGTGCGATGGAGAACTTCATCTGAGGCCCTCCAGTACCGCTCTGACCTTTACCTGGAACGATTCCAGGTTCGAATCGTTGACGATGAGGTAATCGGACAGCGAGACGACGTCCCCCAGACCCCATCCGAGCTCCCTGTTGTCCCTCTCTTCGAACTCCTCGATGTTGGATGGCGCATCCTCGCGTCCTCTTTTGACGAGCCTTTCGTAACGTATCGCCGGGGGTGCGTGCACCCCTATGATGAATACCTAGTCGCTAAGGCCTCTGTAGGATCTCACCTCGTCTATGCTCCTGCACCCGTCCACAAGGAACAGATCCCCCGACATTTGCTGTATGGCGCGTTTCGCCCAGATGTCCTTCCCATGGAGCTCCCTCTCGCGGTTCGCGACCTGGCCGACGGTCAGCCCTTCGGCCTCCGCGCCAGAGGTGCGGTGGAACTCCCTTACGATATCGCCCATCCTCAGGAACGGTATGTTCATCGAACGGGCAACGTTCAGAAGCTCCTCTTTCCCTGCACCGGGCATACCAGTAACAAGAAGGATCTTCATGGTATCACATGAGGTGACCGGGGATGTCGATGAGTATCCTGTCACAGTAGCAGCATCTGAGCTGCATCGGGTACTTGGAGACGACCGAGAACTCGGGAATCACCGGCTCCCCTTTGTTCGTTATGCAGTTGGGGTTGCTGCATCTGGCGAGACCGTACACCTTGTCTTCCAGTTTGACCTTGTATTTCACCGCAACGCTGTAGTCCCTGATGATGGAGATGGTGGCATCGGGCGCTATGAGGGCGATCTTGTCCGCGGTGTTCTCCCCCAGCTCTCTGTCCTCGATCTTGATGATGTCCTTCCATCCGCCGAGCTCCTTCGAGCTGACGTGCATTCCGATGCTGATGGAGGAGCATACGGTGTTCTCGTTGACTCCCAGGAGCTTCATGACGTTGAGAGCCTGCCCGCATGTGATGTGGTCTATGACCGTTCCGTTCCTGATGGGCGTCAGTCTGACCTCTTTCGCCTGCTCCATCAGAACTCGCCTCCCATCACAGAGTGTAGGAGAGCCATCCTCACCGGCACTCCGTTGAACGCCTGCTGGAAGTATTTGGCGTGTGGCGTGCTGTCGACTTCCGGCGCGATCTCGTTCACCCTCGGAAGCGGGTGCATTACGATAAGGTCCCTGTCGGCTTCCCTGAGGAGGTTGTTGTCTATCCTGTACGAGCCGGCCACCTTCTGATATTCGGAGACGTCCGGGAACCTTTCTTTCTGAATCCTCGTCACATAGAGGATGTCGGTGTTGGATATCACGTTCTCGAGGTTCGTCTCCACGGTCGGCGTGCATCCCTTCTCCCTGAGATGGGCGATGGTGTCCTGAGGCATCTGAAGGCCCTCCGGGGCCACAAGAGTCAGCTTAACACCGAACATCGTGAGGGCGTCAGCGAGCGAGTGGACCGTCCTGCCGTATTTCAGATCCCCTACCAATGTGATCCTGAGTCCGTCGAGGGTGCCTTTGGCCTGTCTCATGGTGAAGAGGTCGAGAAGCGTCTGGGTCGGGTGCGATCCGGCGCCGTCGCCTGCGTTGATCACCGGTTTGACGGAGCAGTTCGCGGCGAGCCTGGCGGCTCCTTCCGAAGGGTGCCTGAGGACGATTGCGTCGCAGTATGCGTTGACGATCCTTATGGTGTCGGAGAGCGTCTCTCCCTTGGCCATAGAGGTCATGGACATCTCGGAGACGTCTATGACATCGCATCCGAGCCTGTATGCGGCACTCTCGAAGGAGAGCTTGGTGCGTGTGGAGGGTTCGAAGAACAGGTTGCCCAGGATCTTGCCGTCGAGGGTGCGGTCGATCTTCTCTCCCTTCGCGTACGGAATCATTTGCTCGGACAGGTCGAGGATGCCCTCGATGTCTTCCTTGGAAAAATCCTTGATGGAAACAACGTCCTTGTCATACAGGTCCATGGTTGCCCTTAGTCTCTCCGCGTTATTAAGACTGTTGAGGCGGGCGGGACCTCGATCCGCCGGAAGGGGATGCATTGCGCAGTGTCATGTCCTCGTCCGATTTGTCTAGGTCAGCGACCGTTGTTCCGTATGGTATCCAAATGTCGTCTTCGTGGGCCGTGGGCGCATACGCCGGAAGCCGGGAAAGCAAGTGCCAGACGATTATGTAGTGTCCATCGTGCCGGCAGGGGGCGTATTCCGACGATGGATGCCGACCGATGTTTATATTATGTTTACATCGGTCGGTTTTCGGCATTCAACACTATTAAATTCTATAAATAAAATAAGGGGTTGACAGTGCGGCGGGTGCGCACGCGCTACACTGTTGTTTCGTCCGAGATCGGAATCAATCTTCGGGGAAAATGGTAATGATGGGAGAGAAGAGAGAATCTGATATGAGTGGGACGTTTGCTGTCCCCGCTCATCGCGAGAGGATGCAGTATCGTGTTTTTGTACGTACGGATATATTCCGCGACCGTTCCCAGGTCGCGGAGCGCCAGATCACTCCCGGAAGATGTCCATCATCATACCGGACTGCCGATGCAGGGGGTATGTCTTCTTGAGAAGGAGTCTCTTGAAACCGGCTATCATCATGGCCGCAGCCATTCTCGCATTGACGGCCGTAGCCGTCTACGATGCGGGCGAGGGCGATGCGGGTGTGGGGGATACATTCAATGTCGGGGACTTTACATATACGATCCTAGACGGGAACGGGCACGTGTCGGTGAAGATGAGAAGCATAGCATCGACAACAGGCAACGTAGCGGTCCCATCGATCGTCACTTACGGAACGACGGTTTACACCGTGACGGAGATCGCGGAGGACGGTTTTAGGGACAACACGAACATAACCGGCATAACCGTTCCCGCGGCATTGACGAAGATCGGAGATCATGCATTCGACGGGTGCACGAACCTGCTCTCGGTAAACGATTATTGCACTGATGAAATAGCCTCGGGGTACACGGCTTTGGAATACATTCAGTCGAGCGGTACGCAGTACATCGACACGGGCATTATAACGAATCTGTCAAACACATATCACATCGAATCCAGTGTATTAAGCTCCAAAAACACAAGAATGATCATTTGCGGGAGTTTTGAGAGATCAGTTGAAAGCGGCGGCAGTATATCTGCCCTGAATCTTGAATTAAATGGCGAGAAGGTGAGAGGATATGCTACTGCAACCGATTCATCCGGCTACTTAGCCATTATCACGAGTCCGTTGGCTTTGAATACCATAATCCTGACACAGTTGGATTGGGATGCTTCGACAAAGGAATTCACTGTCAGAGGAGACGACACATCTGCAACAGGTACGTATGCTCTTGCAGATGCTGTTGATGGCGGGCAGCTCAGACTGTTTTTAGACAACAGAAAGGATCCGAAAATAATCGCAAACGGGTTTAGGATGTACGACTGCAGCATTGAAGTCAATTCTGTTCTTTTGCGCGACTTCGTCCCATGTATACGCCAATCCGACCAAGCCGTGGGAATGTACGATACCGTCACCAACACTTTCTTCGAGAATTCCGGAACGGGCTCGTTCACAGCCGGCCCCGTCCAAGCCAGGTGCGGCATGTATCAGGAGTCGGTCATCTCCCTGTCCCATGTGACGACCATAGGCGATTACGCCTTCAGCGGCGTGTCCGGTATGGAGACGGTGTACCTTCCCGAGGTCACGTCGATCGGAAAAAATGCTTTCAGCGGTTTCGGCGATATAGAGTATATCACGGGAACCTACGTGGACCTGAAACAGGACATCCCTGCGGAGTACATGCAGCTGGAGTATATCGAATCCAGCGGTACGCAGTACATCGACACGGGAATCGTTGGCAGTGAGACAGATAAGGTGGAGTCCACATTCCTGATCAAGAAATGGACGAGGTACGGAGCCATCTGGACGGACTATATATCCGAAACCGCCGATGTAACAAGGTTGATCCTTACGGAAAAGAACAATGGGCTCGCGTATGTCAACAGCAACAGCATCGCCAAATCGCCGATCACAGTCGATTTAGCAATGAACCAATGGCATATTGCGACTGTATATCACAGCGGCAATACTTTCGGTGCGACCGTTGATGGGACTACGTACTCAAATGGTGCAACCCCAGGTTCCGCCAACACCGGAAGCATCTATCTTTTCAACTCCCCGTCAAATTTGGAATGTCCCCTCATCGGGAAGATGTCCTGTTGGAAAGCCTATTCCGGTAGCGACCTTGTCAGCGACCTCATCCCCTGCATCCGCCTTTCCGACGGAGCGGTCGGCATGTACGACAGGGTATCCGGGGATTTCCTCGGCAACTTAGGTACGGGGAGCTTCATCCCGGGCCCTGCGGTCTTTTCGGGGGCGATGTACGTCCCGAAGGTCACCTCCGTAGGCGATTACGCCTTCAGCGGCTGCGGTTCCCTGCTGACCGCCAAACTGGATAAGGTCACCTCTACGGGTTCGCATCTGTTCGACGGATGCACGAAGCTGGTGTTCATGGGCTTCGATTCCTTGACGGATGTCGGCGACGGGACCTTCATGGGCTCCGGAGTCGAGGTGGTATCGACGGACGGGAATTACAAGGCGTCGGAGTACCGCCCCTGGTCAAGGCTTCCCTTGGGGTACACCGAGCTGGAGTACATTCAGTCCACAGGTACGCAGTACATCGATACCGGGATCATCCTTGACGGGAACACCAAGGTAACCGTTGATTACAGATATACGGCTCTTCGGGAGAAAGCCCTATTCGGATCATGGAATGCGGACCCCAAACAGATATGGCAGGTAACATCATACAATGGCAAGTATTATTTCGGAATCAACTCAATTTCGGAGCACAGCATAGGTTCGGTGGATCTGAATCGCCATACCCTCGTCGCAGAGGCATCCGATGGAACATACAGTCTCACGCTGGACGGGACTGTTTTGAGTTCGGAATCGGATGCGAGTGCAACGGTCAGTACACTCAACTGCTATCTGTTCGGAAGGAACGCTTCAAGTTATGGCG
The DNA here is from genome assembly GCA_002506175.1 of Methanomassiliicoccaceae archaeon UBA113. GTDB lineage: Archaea > Thermoplasmatota > Thermoplasmata > Methanomassiliicoccales > Methanomethylophilaceae > Methanoprimaticola. Next base: position 33,862 of record DAXB01000009.1, on the reverse strand, counting down.
GAATCCAGTGTCCGATGGCTGGTTGCATATATTCCTTCAGCATATGTCAGAACGGACTACTTGTGGCGGATTACGTTCCCTGTGTCCGCGCGTCAGATAAATCGGTCGGCATGTACGATCTTGTCACAGAGAAGTTCTTCGGCAGTTTGGGAACGGGCTCGTTCACGGCCGGCCCGCAAGTCAGTACTTTTCCGGCCGACGTCACCGTGTACCTCCCGTCGGCGAAGACGATCGGGGCCTCGGCGTTCGAAGGATGCACTGGATTGTTCGAAGCGGATCTCAAGAACGTGACCTCGATAGGTGCGTCTGCGTTCGAAGGATGCACTGGGATCTCGAACATCACGCATCTGACCAGCGTACTGCCCGCGGAGTACCAGGAAGTGGAGTATATCCAATCGACAGGAACGCAGTTCATCAATACAGGCTACGCCTGGAAGACCCAGAATGTGAAGTACGAGGTGAAGTTCAATCCTGTTTCTCTGACAAGTGGTGCGGTGATCGGTTCGTCATCGTCGAATAGCGATTCGAATTGGTGTGTTCTTTACTTCACAAATGCTAGCAGGTATTGGGCAGTCGGTTCCGGAAACCCATTCCCCAATTTGCAGGTAAAAGCTGGTAACGATTATTCGGTTGTCATGGAAACAGACGGCGTGACAAAAACGGCAACGAATTCGATTAACGGGGTGACAAGCACCGCGAATTGGTCCGGAACGTTCGCACCGGACATGGGAAACGTCTGTGTAATGAACATGAGCAACGGTATAGACAAGGGGTCGTCATCAATCTGGCAGTATCACGGTACTCTCAGAGTCTACTATGCGAAGCTCACCGATGACGGCACTGTCGTACGCGACCTCATCCCCTGTATCCACACCATCGACGGAACCGTCGGCATGTACGATCTTGTCACAAAGACATTCTTCGGCAATGCGGGGACCGGAAGCTTCGAGGCCGGTCCGCGGACAAGCACGGGTATCAGCGTCAGCGCCCCGTCCCTTCGGACAATCGGCGTATCCGCCTTCGAGGGATGTACGGGACTGGAGATGGTGTATCTCCCGGACCTAACCTCCATGGGCGCATCGGCGTTCAAGGGATGCACATCGCTGGATACCGTCGACCTGTCCTCACTGGAAACGGTCTCGGACTGTGCGTTCAAGGGATGCGTGAACCTGAACATCGCAGACTTCGAGGATACTGTCTCGGTCGGCGAGAGCGCATTCGAAGGATGCGAAGCGGTCGAAAGGGTCGGCGCAAGGATTCCGAGCGAATATGTCGAGGTCGAGTACATCCAATTCAGCGGTACGCAGTACATAGATACGGGAACCGTACCCGTACAAGGAGACAGTTTCCAGTTCAATGCATTATGTCCGCCATCACCGTCATTGACTAACAGGTATGCGGTCATAGACAGCGGTGGCACTGGAGATGCACCGTATAAAACCGCCCTTCTGACGGCAACAGCAACCGAACACTTTGAGGCAAAAGCATATTACAAGTATTTTGCAATAGGAGGGGCGACAACAATACAACAGGCACTTGATGCATCCACAGATGTCGAGATAACGTCGACAGGGGCACTCAAATACAACGGTACGCAGGTCGGTAGTTCATCGTATGGCGGTGCGGTCAACACAAACCTGTTCATAGGTTATCATATTTCATCCGGAACATGTGCGCCGTTGACACTCAAAGGGGAGTTTTTATGGAAACATGAAGACGGTACATTAGTCCGTGACCTCATCCCCTGTATCCATCTATCTGATTCCGCGGTCGGGATGTATGACCTCGTGACCGGGCAGTTCTTTGAAAACTCAGGAACAGGCGACTTTATCGCAGGGGGGAAGGTTCTAAATGCATTGTCCTTCCCATCATTGCTGACGATGGGGGATCGTGCTTTCGCAGGATGCGAGAGCCTGACCTCGGTGAATCTTCCCAAGGTCAGGGAGATTTCCGAAGGGGCCTTCGACGGCGACAAGGCGCTTGTCAGCATCGATATGTCCAGGGTCACGGATATAGGCAGTAACGCCTTTAAAGGCTGCAAGAGTTTGGAATCGGCCGTATTCAGCAGCGATTCATGCAGTCTCGGCAATGCTTCATTCTCCGAAGTCGGTGTAGATGGAAGCGGTCTCAGGCTCGCCGCCAAAGTATCGTTCCTCGGCAACGGCGTGTTCACGGGCACCAATATAAAGGCGATAGCGGAGGATAAGAGCAGCCTTGTCGACGGAACGATAAGTATGCATGGCCTTTCGAACCTACCTCTATACACATTTGAGAACCTAAAGTACATTACGATTTTCCAATCACAGTCTCTGACCAATGTAGGGGAGTCTGCGTTCGAAAACGCCGCCGCACTAACCACCGTCAGTATCCCGTCCGTTACGACGGTCGGTAAGAACGCGTTCGCCAACAATGCGAAGCTGGATAGGGTGACTCTGGGCCACACAACCAACCTTCTGGAGGCCGCATTCAAAGGGAGTGGATCGGCCGGATTCAAAGTGACCGGTAATATCGTCAGCGTCGGAAAGGACGCGTTCAGGAGTTCGAAGATACAGTACATCGAAACCGATGTGCCCGATACGAACCATGATGTCGTTCTGACATACGCCACAGGTGTCCAGAACGGTGCATTCTACGGTACACCCGTCAGGAGTGTAGCGATGCCCGCCCTGACCAGTCTGGGTTCGGACGTGTTCTACCAGTGCGAGTATCTAGAGAAGGTCACGATAGGCACAGGTTTCAAGGGTGAGATACCGTCCAACGCGTTCAGGAGCTGTTCCTCGCTTGCGGAGATACACGCGGTCAATGCCACATCTATCGGCAGGTACGCCTTCTATGATTGCAGCTGGCTCACCACTGTCGAGTTCGGTACGCTGGCGGGGGAGACGTACACGTCATCGTGCACCTCTGTGGGGGAGTATGCTTTCTGTAAGTGCATCAGGCTCGATGCTACTTATGTTGCGAAGAACCTCGACACCATCTCCAATTACGCGTTCTCCGAGACGGCCACCACAAGCTATATATCGGTGGCGCAGAACGCCACCATAGGGAGCGGAGCATTCTCCAAATGCTCAGAGCTCTCAGTAGTGGAGTCCAACGCCCTGAGCATCGGCGTCAACGCATTCGACATGACCGGGTCTGGAACCAAGCTTGTATCAGTGACGATGGAGTACCTGACGAACATGGGTGTGGAGGCGTTCAAGAACTGCTCTTCCCTGGGAATCGTCAACATAGGGACCAAGGGCACTTCCATAAGCGGATCCGCTCCCAAGTACCTGACGGAGGTCCCGAACAATGCGTTCTACGGATGCCAGCTGCTGTACACGGTGAATATCCCGCATGTGGAGAAGATCGGAAGCTATTCGTTCTACATGTGCCCGATATTGACGTTCGGATCGGTGGAGGACATAAACACGATCGAATCCAACATCATCTCCATCCCGCATGTCACGACGATCGGCGACCATGCATTCCACGGAGATTGGAATATGGAGCATGTGGTCGCCGGGAACCTGGTGTCCTTGGGAGCCAGCTCGTTCGAGGGGTGCTCCAAGCTGTACACGTTCCGTGCCGACGCCATAGAATCCATCGGGGACAGGGCTTTCTGCAGTTGTCCTAACCTTTATCATATCACGGACACGAAGGTCGTATCCGCATCGGAGCGTTCGGCATACATCACGAAGGTCGAATCCGTCGGTTCCGAGATATTTTCCGGAACGCAGATCGAGAACATCTATACTGGAAACATCTCGACGGTGTCGGCCTCAGCCTTCAAGAACATGACCGCTCTGAAGGAAGCGGTCATTCAGGGAAGCGTCAGCTCCCTGTCGGACGGTGCGTTCCAAGGGTGCACCGCACTCACGAACGTGTACCTCCCAGCCAGCGTCACGAATATCGGCAAGGACGTCTTCACCGGGACATCCGGCAGCGTCGTTGTCCTGTGCAACAGTAGCGTGCAGCCGAGCGGCTCCACTACAGGATTTGTTCCGAAGGGTACATTCACGGACAGTTCCATAAAGTGGGGATACGTCATTGACATGGTCGGTGTGGGCACATCTACGTGCCGTATCATCGACGGTGCGAAGTATGTGCTGCCGTACGCCGCCGACAACGAGGCTGCCAGCGTCGTCCTGTATCTGAAGAACGGAAAGACCGAGGCGGAACTGAACGCCGGCACATCCGGATCCGTCATAAGCATCTACATGTACAAGAACAACGAGTCGATGACGTTCCGTGCGGACCATCTCGAGATAGGAGGGTTCACCGTGAAGGCAACGTTCTCTGATTTGTCCGCTTTCGAGGGCAAGGTCGAACCGACCCTCAATGTCACGGACTACGCACAGGAGTTCGTGCTGCCGGTCCCGAAGACCGAAGGCTCGCTGAAGGATGAGAATTTCACCAAATACGTCGGGTTCGATTCATCGATAACCTTCGGGAACGACACGGATCCGATCACTCAGCCATTCACGGTCCATATGGCCTTCTACGAGTCCAAGTTCGAGCTCTTCAGCAACAAATCCTCATATGATCTCATCCAGCACTACAACGTGCCGCCGATAACCTCGGAGATGACAGGTATGCCGGATACAGTGACGACGACCTACCCGGCGGGAACGGAGACCGAGTACCTGGATCCCGCCCCGGAGGTCGCCGGATACACGTACAAGGGCTGGTACTACGACCAGCTGGGAACCCCTGGCCAGGAGGTCGTCGGGAACGTCGTCACGATGAACAAGACCCAGCATATCTACGCCATATACGAGCCTAAGACAGTGGTCGTGGAGTTCAAGCTCGGAGACACGGTGCTGGCCACTGCGGAGGCCGAGCAGTATGTGACGCTGCAGGTGTACAACAGAGGGGACCCAATGGCCGGAAGGATCGTGGTGTCAAGCGTCAACGGTCCGGACTACCCAGTTTACGTCTATTACAGCGAGGAGGAGTATCTCAGGTACTTCACGCCGACGGTCATCGGGGACGGACAGGATCTCAGGCTGTATGTGATAAACAGCAAGGCCTATGCGGATTCGGACGATCCCGGGTCGGTCACGATAGAGAAGCTATATGACAACACGGTCGTCGAGGTGCAGGCCCAGAACAGGCTGTATGACATCAAGGTCGAATCGTACGGGGTCCAATGCGAGGCCCCCGCGCTCAGCGACATCAAGGTTTCCGGCAACAGCGTGGCCGACGGGTATTGGCTGAAAGACCTGGTGTACGTTCAGCTGGACGGCATAACGTTCCCGATACAGGAGGTGACGGCCAAAGGTGCTGCGTTCCATCACGCTGAGCTGTACAGGGGGGATACCAAGCTGGGATCCTACGGCAACATCCAGGGATACACCCAGTCGGACATCCAGATAGACAGCAGTACATTTGGTTCCTACAAATCGCTCACGATCAAGCTGTATTTCGAGAAGTCGAAGTACACGCTGAGATACAACATGCCCGAGGATTTCCAGGGTACGTATAAAGCTGACAACAGCAGGTCCATCGGACCTGCGGAGGATATAACGCTGATACTCCCGACCCCGATGGGTCAGAGCATCGCAGGATACAATTTCGAGGGATGGTATTTCAACAACAACCTCCTGGTGAAGACTATCGGGGAGACTGAGGGATACCTGGGAACGACCGGTTACCTGACCGAGGAGATGAAGGCGTACGGAGACGTCCCCGAGCATACGATGATCATCGATGTCTATGCGAAGTTCTCGGAGAAGAGTTACCTGGTCCGTTACAGCTACCAGGCCGAGGACTACGACGGTAAGACTCAGACGTATTCCCGTTATGCCCAGACTATGGGGGAGAGCGGCGAACCCCAGTACACCCTGGTGAAGATCGGGGAGAACATCCCGTACATAGTGGACGACGGGCAGATACCCATGGCCATGACCGACCTGGCCAGGGACAACAAGACGCTGTCGGGTTGGTACTACTCCGGTACCCAGCCTTACATCACCAAGCTCATCACGGCGAAGGTCACGTCGGAGCTCGTGGTATCGGCCACGTCGCAGTTCCAGGGATACAACGTCATCACCCTCACCGCGGTGTGGGAGGATAAGACGTACACCATCGAGTTCTATCCGGGATACTACGACCAGGAGATGCAGTCGCACACCCAGACCGCAAAGGTAGGGGAGACGTTCAAGGTGCCCTCATCCAAGTCGCTCAAGAAGGAGTTCCATGTGTTCGGGTACTGGTATCTCGGGACCACCGATACGAGGTTCGCCGACGGTGATGAGGTCAAGCTCACAAAGGCCCATACGATCTACGCAGATGACGAGGATAAGATCACGGTCGAGGTGTTCTGGAAGTACGATACATACAACATAGTCTATGATTCGAGCATCTACCAGGATGCACACGGGGAGGTCCCGCCGGGAACCAGCTCGATCCAGATCGGAACTAAGTTCTATGTGGCCGGTACGGAGAATCCGGAGACCGGGGAACCGTGGCTCACCCGTACGGGTTTCACTCTGATAGGATGGAACTACTCGAAGAATCCGACGGTGGATCCTCCGAAATCGCCTCTGACATCCTACGAGACGATGACCGAAGCGATGGCCGCCACGGCGTCCACAACGGACCATAACGTCCATCTCTACCCCGTATGGAGCGCGCAGAAGTACCTCATAGAGTATGTGGATATCGATTACAAGTTTGGACCATACAACCCCACCATGGCATCGTACGGTTCGGATGTCACGATAAGCAATCCGACCAAATACGGATTCACCTTCGCCGGCTGGAGCGCGGACCCGACCACGATCAGCAAGGAGAACGCGGTATACAGCCAGGGCGGGAACTACATCTCATGGGACGGTTCCCCGACCAAGGCTACCGTGTTCAAGAACCTGAGCACAAGCACCACGGTGCCGGTCAAGCTATCCGCGAACTGGACCAGGGCCGAGTACACTGTCAAGTACGACACCAACGGAGCCACCGGCGCGTACGCTGGAGGAACCCAGCTCATATGCAAGGTGGGGGAGGACCTCACGTTGGCAGAGCTCGGAGACATGACCTATACCGGCCGTCATTTTGTGGGATGGACCGTCAACGGGGTGCAGACCATCGGTGGCTCGGGAGAGACGATCACGGTTGATGATGCCATGGTCGGACATGCCGATGCCGATAAGGTGCTCACCATCTATGCGCTGTGGGATTTCAACAGCTACGCCATCGAATACCATTACACCGACACCGGTTCCAGCACGGTTAGCACGAACTACGGTGTCGCGGTCAACATCGGTATCCCCGTGAAGGACGGATACACGTTCACCGGATGGAAGGCCAACGTCCTCGGAACCACGGCTATGTACAGCAACGACGGAAACTCGTGGATGCCGTGGCCGGACACGACCTTGATCCCCATCGGGAAATACGTCATCAACCTGCTGGACGATACGGGAACGGTCGTTCTCGTTGCACAGTGGGCCAAGACGGAATACACCATCACCTACAACCCTAACGGAGCGGACGGTGATCCTCCTGAAGACACATACCCGTGCACGATAGGGGACCCGATCACCCTGAGGGGAAGCGGCGGCCTCACGAAGGCCGGATACACATTATCCGGATGGAGTCTCGACAAGGTCAACCTGATCAAGTCCAACGTATTCACATCCGCCATGGCGGAGAAGGCGGACGCTTACAGATTCGTCACCGTCTACGCGATGTGGACTCCGGGAACGTATACCGTCAAGGTGTCCGAGAACGAGACGACCGTCAAAGAGGTATTGGCATATTACGACGTGTCCGTCGACCTCGGCATACCCGAAAGGGAAGGATACGAGTTCAACGGATGGTCCTCCACGGACGTATCCATCGGAAACGCCATGTACAGCCGTAACAACGAGTCGTGGTTCACATGGATGAACGCCACCGACGTCATCTACGCAGGATACTTCAAGAACCTGTGCGGCACCGTCGGAGGATCTGTCAGCATGACGGCCAACTGGACCTCGGTGGAGTACACCGTGAAATATGATGCCAACGGAGGAACCGGAACCGTCCCCGAGGATTCGAACGTCTACAAGGTGGACGATCAGTTCGCCCTGCCGTCGGTCGAGGAGACCAAGTTGGTCAATGGAAACAAGAAGCTGGTCGGATGGGCCCTGGAGAACGACGACAAGAACGCCTTGGAGACGACGACCTTCCAGAACAAGTTCATAGACTACGCCGATTCCAACAACGTGGTCACCTTCTACGCCGTATGGGCGGAGGGATCGTACACGGTGACGGTGAACGTAGGAAACGCAACGGTCAGCGAGGTTCCCTACGGATGGACCGACATAGGCGGAGGAAAGTACACCAGGCCCGCGGAGTACGGAGATTCCGTGAAGGAGATCATCGATGAGTGGAGCGATGTCATCATCAAGCTCGACGGATGCAAGTTCGTCAAATGGAGTGCGGACCGCACCAAGGTCGTGTCGGATGTGACCATCACTGCGGTGTTCGAAGAGGTCTCCTCGACGATGATCTACTACCTGTGCGGACTGATAGCGGCGATAATCGTCGTCATCTTCGTATACACCAGGATCGAGCGTCGCTGACGGGCCGATGACGGCAAGCGAATATCTTAAACCCAAAACATCGGGGCATCCCGCCCCGATGGTCTTTTCCAATCCGCCCAAGTATTAAAAGGGCGGTTGTATTGGCAGGATACATGTTGGACGTAATTTCCAGATCCCAGAGGGCAAGGGTCTGCGAGTACACTAGGAATGAAGTCAAGATCACCACTCCCTCCATGTTCCGCTCGGAACCTGGCGATGCATGGATCGAGACCGCCGATAACGGCAGGGTGCTGCATCTCATGGGCACCGATGTGGAGCTTGAGACGGGACTCAGGATAACGTCCAATTCCGGAAAGGCGTCGGAACCTGTCGTGAAGGACGGCATAGAGGTACTGAGGCTTCCTCTCCCGGAGAACCTCGTATTCGATGAATCCGTGGATTTCATCATAGTTCCTAACGCATATGAGCTCAGGAAGGACCCAAGGAAGATCATCGATACAGTAATGAGGCTCAGGAAGGCCGCCGGATTCAACAGGATCATCTGCATGTCCGGACTGGGAGAGCCGTCCACCGTAGCTCTTCTGGCGTATATGGGGATAGACCTATTCGACGATGCTCTGCCCAGAGCCGTCGGTATCAGCGGTGTGAGGCTTGTGCCGGAGGCAGAGATTGTTACCGGGCAAGACGAATCTATCAGTAACATTCGGGCCATGGATGAGGAACTTGAGAAGATCCGCATATTCATCAAGGCCGACCGTCTAAGGGAACTTGCCGATCAGAGGGCGCCATCATCACCGACATCGGTTGCCCTCCTGAGGATCTACGACAATGTGGGATACGAATATGCAGAGGAGACGTGCTCGTTCATCGGATGCAGGTTCAGTTGCAACACCACTCAGGCTCTCAGAAGGCCCGACATCAGGAGCTATAAAGAGCGCATGGCGAATTATAGGAAATCCGAGAACAAGAGGGTCCTCCTTCTGTTGCCATGTTCAGCGAAGAAACCGTATCACATCTCCAAGACACACAAGGCGTTCGCATCCGCCATTCACACGGCTCAGCATGACACGCTCATCCAGGAGGTTATCGTGACTTCTCCGCTCGGAGCAGTTCCCAGAGAGCTTGATGCGTTCTACCCGGCCAACTCGTATGATATACCCGTCACCGGCGAATGGAAGCTCGAGGAGAAGAAGATGATCCGCGAGATGATCGGAGCGGTCATCGATCAGGGTTGGGACAAAGTGATCTGCCATCTCGGCGATGATTACGAACTCGTGGAAGGTCTTGCCGATATGGAATGCACGGTAGTCGGAGATACCGCATCACCCGCCTCCATAACCAATCTCGACAAAGCTCTGAGGGCGGCCACCAAGGGAATGGAACCAGTCGATTATCTTATCGATAGGAACAACCAGATGAGGAACATGCTTGATTTCCAGTTCGGAAGGGAAGTTTCGGACATCCTGATGGACGCAAACACCTATGCAATCGGAAAGTTCCCATATTACAAGCTGATTCGCGAGGATCCCGACGATCCCAAACAGAAGATACAGCTGGGGATGTTCACGCCCGAGAGAGGCGGTATTTCGCTCACATTGGAAGGTGCGCAGATTCTGGCGGATGCCGGATTCCCGACTGTGGAGGTCCTCGATTTCGAGATCAAGGGCAGCCTATTCGCGGTCGGAGTAGTCAAAGCCGACCCGAGGATCCATGTCGGAGACGAAGCCATAGCTGTATGCAACGGAAAGGTCCGCGCGGTCGGAGTGGCAATGATGTGCGGCCAGGAGATGACCGATCTCAAGAGGGGCGTAGCTATCAAGACCCGTCACAAGGTCAATTGAGCCTTTTGGGAGCACCCATAGTACGCCGAATAAATCAGACGTACCCCTTATATACAAGGGCATTATAATGAGAATCAGCGCAACGGAGATTGTGCCTTTTCTCATAATTGGGAGATTTACTATGACTGAGGAGACTCTTAAGACCGGTACAACTACAATCGGACTGAAACTGAAGGACGGGGTTATCCTGGCAACCGACCAGAGGGCCACAATGGGCAACCTGATCGCTGACAATCACTGCCAGAAGGTCTTCCCCATCGCGGACAACCTCGGTATGACCATCGCCGGCGGAGTCGGGGATGCACAGCTCCTCGTACGTTACCTCCAGAGCGAGATCTCCATTTACAAGATGAGGAAAGGAGCACCCATGTCCGTTCAGACGGCGGCAACCATGATCGGTGCCATTCTCCGTCAGGGATTCTACGTCGCACCCCTCGTCGGAGGATACGACGCCACAGGCGGACACATCTTCAGTGTCGACATGGCCGGAGGAGTCCTCGAGGACACATACACATCCTCCGGATCAGGTTCGGTCTTCGCACTCGGAGCACTCGAGTCTGCATTCAAGCCTGACATGACCAAGGATGAGGGAATCAACTGCGCCATCACGGCTCTCAACTCCGCCAGGAGGAGAGACAACTACTCCGGAGACGGATTCCTCGTCTCCTACATCGGTCCCGACGGATACGAGGAGATTCCGCGCGACGAGATAATCGCACGCTGCGAGAAGCTCGGATTCAAGTTCCCGAACTGATTCAGATAACAGTCATCCAAACCCTTTACCAAACCCTTACTTTTCAAAGCTGGATTTGAAATGAACGTAGACAAGCTATTCGAGACCCTCACATCTGAGGTTAAGAAACTGATCCCGTCGGACATGAAGATCACCGCGATCAAGTTCGAGGGACCCATCGTCGTCGTGTACACCGACGACTACGAGAAGTTCTCGGCGGACGACAGCCTCGCCAGGACCCTGGCGCAGAACATCCACCGCAGGGTGGACATCAGGCCCGACCCATCCTCTCTGGAGGATACGAACAAGGTCGAGGAGAAGATCAGGTCCATGATCCCCGAGAAGGCCGAGATATTCGACATCAACTTCGTCGAGGAGACCGGAGAGGCGATCGTCGAGGCGATCAACCCCAACGAGGTGGTAGGAAAGGAGGGCCAGAGGCTCACGGAGCTCAGGAAGGAGACAGGATGGAACGTCAAGGTCATGAGGGCTCCGCCGATACCTTCCAAGACCATCTCCGATGTCAGGGGATACCTCCGTGCCAATCACGATGAGAGGCAGGAGATGCTCACATACGTCGCCAGGAGGATCGCCAGGCCCAAGCTCGAGGGAGAGCAGTGGGTCAGGGTGACCGCGATGGGAGGGTTCAGGCAGGTCGGAAGGTCATGCTCGCTTCTCACCACCAGGGAGTCCAAGATCCTCATCGACTGCGGTCTCGATCCCGGATCGGACAGCACGCCATATTTCGGAATCCCTGAGGTCCAGCCACTCAGCGATATCGATGCTGTCGTCATCACCCACGCTCACTTGGATCACTGCGGAACCCTTCCCGCACTCTACAAGTACGGATACAAGGGCCCAGTATACTGCACACCGCCCACCAGGGACCTGATGGCCCTTCTGCAGCTCGACAACATCAAGCTCGGATTCGGCGAGGATAAGAAGACACCTTACGATGCGTCGCACGTCAGGGATGAGATCCTCCACACAATCCCCCTGAAGTACAACGAGACCACCGATATCTCGCCCGACGTCAGGCTCACATTCCACAACGCCGGACACATCCTGGGATCGGCTATCGCTCACTTCCACATCGGCGACGGACTCCACAATGTCGCGTTCTCCGGGGATACGAAGTACGAGAAGACATGGCTTTTCAACCCTGCGACGAACAGGTTCCCCAGGCTCGAGACGCTCGTCATCGAGTCCACCTATGGAGGGCACAACGACGTGACCCCCACCAGGGCCGAGGCATCCGACGAACTAGGAAACCTGCTCCAGCAGGCTACCGCCAAAGGCGGAAAGGTTCTCGTCCCCGTCTTCGCGGTCGGAAGGTCACAGGAGGTCATGCTGGTCATCGAGGAGCAGATGCGCCTCGGAAAGATCCCCAAATGCCCCGTGTACCTCGACGGAATGATCTGGGAGGCGACAGCCATCCATACAGCGTATCCGGAATACCTCAACAGCACTCTGAGGACACAGATATTCCAGCAGAACGAGAACCCGTTCCTGTCCCCCATCTTCAAGAGGGTCGAGACAGCCGACATGAGGGAGGAGATCTGCCACTCGCCCGATCCGTGCATCGTGCTCGCGACATCGGGAATGATGTCCGGAGGTCCTGTCATGGAGTACTTCCGCGAGTGGGCCGACGATGAGAACAACTGGCTCCTGTTCGTGGGATACCAGTCTGAAGGATCCATCGGAAGGACCATCCAGAGAGGAAGGTCCGAGATAACGCTCAACATGAAGGGAAAGCCCATCGACCTCGAGATCAAGATGCAGAGGGTCACAGTGGACGGATTCTCCGGACACTCGGACAGGAAGCAGCTGATGAAGTACATCTCATCGCTCGAGCCGAAGCCCAACAAGATCATCGTCGGTCACGGTGATGACAAGAAGTGTACCGATTTCGCATCTTCGATCTACAAGAAGTACGGAATCGAGACCAAGGCCCCTCAGAACCTAGAGACAATCAGGCTCAGATGAAACACATAGGTGTCCGGGCATGTCCCGGACATCGTTTTTGTTATTGTATAGTTGCCTATATTGATTATTTTATGAAAACCGATAATGAGGTTTGAACCTCCCGTCCAGCGGACGGGAGGGGTGTAGAATCACCAGTTGGTTGCCCTGACTTCGAAGAACGACTGGGCGTGCTTACATACGGGACATACTGCAGGGGCTTCCTCTGCGATGTGGATGTATCCGCAGTTGCGGCATTTCCACATTGTGACCTTGTCCTTCTTGAAGACGACTCCGCCCTCGATGTTCTTGAGGAGTGCGAGGTATCTCTCTTCGTGGGTCTTCTCGATTGCAGCGACCTTCAGGAACAGGTCTGCGATCTCGACGAATCCCTCTTCCTTTGCGACGTCTGCGAACTCCTTGTACATGACTGTGTACTCGTAGTTCTCTCCCTCGGCCGCTGCCTTCAGGTTCTCGACTGTCTTGGGGATCTTTCCGTCGTTGAGTGCTTTGAACCAGAGCTTTGCGTGCTCTTTCTCGTTCTCGGCTGTCTCGAGGAAGATATCTGCGATCTGCTCGTATCCCTCTTTCTTCGCCTGTGATGCGAAGTAGGTGTACTTGTTCCTTGCCTGGCTCTCTCCCGCGAAGGCGGCCATGAGGTTCTGCTCTGTCTTGGATCCTTTTAATTCCATATTAGCACCTAAAACGGGATTCAACTGTCATAATATAATGATTTATCCTCTTGTTTCAGTTGTTTAAATCTTATTAAGACGGAACGTGTTAGACAATGCATGCACAGGCCCGTGATATGCTCGTTCTTCACGCTGATCGGAACGGTCAGCATCTCCGAGGACGGAGAGGGTATGATCACAGGAGTGTACCTGCCGTGCAGCAATCTGCCGCACATGGAGGACCGTCTCACGGAACCGCTCCAGGAGGCTGCTAAGCAGATAAACGAGTATCTCTCCGGGAAGCGTATGGAGTTCGATCTCGACCTGAAGTACGAGGGTTCGGATTTCAGATCCAGAGTTATGGAGGAGCTCAACAGGATACCGTACGGCGAGACACGTACGTACAGGCAGATCGCGGAGTCGATCGGTTATCCGAATTCCGCGCGTGCCGTGGGTACAGCGTGTGCCGAGAACCCAATCCCGATACTGGTTCCGTGTCATCGCGTGGTACCATCATCGGGAGGGTACGGGAACTACTCGGGAGGAACATTGCTGAAGAAGAGGCTCCTCAACCTGGAGGGAGTCCGTCTTGATTGACTACAGGGCGATGATCCGGGACAGCGCCGAGCCGGAGTATGCCGAGTTCATCAGGAAGCTGGTCCCGGGGAAGGAAGGGATCGTAGGTGTCAGGGTCCCGAAGCTCAGGTCGATTGCGAAGGAGATTCTGAAGGACGACTGGGAATCCTATCTCAACGATGATATGACATGCTTCGAGGAGGAGTTCGTGAGGGGTCTGGCGATCGCCACAGCACCAATGGACACGGGAAGGAGGATAGCGCTCACCGAAGGGTATCTGGATGTCATCGACAACTGGTCTACAAGCGATACGTTCTGCTCCTCATGGAAGGTTCCGAAAAAGGACCGCGATGCCGTCTGGGATTACTTCTCGGATTTGATGGATTCGGGGAAGGAATTCAGGATGAGGGTGTCCGTCATCATGAGGATCGATCACTTCATGGATGAGGAGCACATAGATCCGCTCATAGAGGATCTGGCGGCATACCGCAATGACGGTTTCTATTACAAGATGGGCGCCGCTTGGGCGGCGTCTGTGTGTTTCGTATACTTCAGGGAAAGGACCCTCGAACTGTTGGAATCGAGAAGGTTGGAGCCTTGGGTTCAGAACAAAACCATACAGAAGATAAGGGAGTCTTTCCGCGTATCGGATGCGGATAAGGAAATAGTAAGTAAATATCGTGTGTAAATGCGATAATACTGAGTTTCTCTGCAACAGTTTTAAAGACTACCTGTTGATGTAAGGAGCATGTCCTCGAAGTCAGGCGCCTTTATTGCATTGTTCGTGATGGTGTCAGTCGCATTGCTGCCCATCTGCTCGATCGATGCGGAGAGCACCGAGGCTTTCACATACAAGGCACTTCTCGACGATAACGCTCTCCTCGTTTACGACGAGGTCGCAGCGATCAGTACGTTCACTGACCCGGAGAAGGACTTCAGCATAGTCTTGAAGAACAACAGGACATTCGAGGATATCGAGTCGGCTCGTTCATACGGTAATTCGGCCGTTCAGAATGCTTTAGCCGCGGAATACTACAGCAATCCGATGATGACCTATCTGTGGGACCTCCCCGCCAAAGGCGTGGATGTAACCACCGAAGTGGGAATGGTCAAGGTGATCGACATGGAGGATGGCTCCGAGATCGTCAGCTATTATGCGAAGTCGGTTGCATTCAAATTGCAGAACAGTAGCAGGGTGCAGGTCACGGACGAATCCCTCAAAGCCCTGAACCAGGCCATCAGCCAGTTCAGTGTGAGCGGAACCACCGATGCGGAAAAGGTCAGATCGATAATATCCATCGTATCGGGCATCGCGGCTACCGAGGATAAGGAAGGTGCGATCAGCAATATCTATGATGCAGCGGTCACGAGATCCACGTCTTCCATGGGGGCGGCCATGCTGTTCACGCAACTCTGTCAGATCAACAAGATCCACTGCCTCACCGTGGCAGGGGATGTGGTCATCTCAACCCTCAAGGAGACGAAGGGCGGATGGAACTACGTGTACATCGACTCGGAAAAAGGATATCAATGGTTCATTGTCGATTCCCATTTCTGCTCCGCAGCGGGAATATCCGGTCAGAACGTGAGCATCACTGCAGGCGACGAGACGTACACGATGATGTCCGCGCACAACACGGACCTCAATCTCAAAGAAAAGAACTACCTGACCGTTCCGAAACTGGCGACAGGCAAATATGTTCCGCCGGGAGGATTCAGCTTCCTCGAACTGTACGGCGGGCAGATGATGATAGCAGTCATAGGCGTCGTGATAATCGCAGGACTGTACTACGCCTTAAGGACGGGCAATTACTGAAATCAGACTCACAAAAGAAACGGGGATAAAAATGGCGGCAAACGAAGAAGTAAAGAGGTCCAAGCTGTCCGTAGAGGCATGGGTGGACCAGCAGGAATTCAAGACAACAGATGATATCGAGATTCCGAAGCTCATGGCTGACCGTGTGATCGGTCAGGACAGGGCCGTGGACATCATGAGGAAGGCGGCTTCCCAGAAGAGGCACGTCATGCTCATCGGAGAGCCCGGAACAGGAAAATCGATGCTTGCGAACTCTATGGTCGAGTATCTTCCCAAAGAGGAGATGGAGGACACCGTTGCATATCACAACCCCGAGGATTTCAACGAACCCAGGATCAGGACCTTCCCTGCTGGAAAGGGAAAGGCCGTCGTGGCTGAGCAGAAAGCCGCCGCTGCAGCTCAGAAGAATCAGAAGAACTCGCTCTACATCTACATCTGCATCGCCCTCCTTGCTTTGGGAATCGTCGGTGCGATGTTCTACGGATACACGGTAGCACTCCTCGCATTCATGGGAGTGTTCCTCATCATCATCCTCTTCAGGAACCCTATGTCTCAGGTCAAGACCGAGACCGCAATAGTCCCGAAGGTCCTGGTGGGGCACGATAGAGGCGATATGCCGCCTTTCATCGATGCCACAGGAACGCACGCAGGAGCCCTCCTCGGAGACGTCAGGCACGATCCGTTCCAGTCCGGAGGACTCGAGACCCCGTCACACGATAGGCTCGAGGCCGGATGCATCCACAAGGCCAACAAGGGAGTCCTGTACATGGACGAGATCAACCTTCTGAGGATCGAATCCCAGCAGGCTATCCTCACTGCCATGCAGGAGAAGAAGATGGCGATCACCGGTCAGTCCGAGCGCTCATCCGGAGCACTCGTCAAATCCGAGCCGGTTCCATGTGATTTCATTCTCGTGTGCGCTGGAAACCTGGATGCCATCCAGGGTATGCACCCTGCTCTGAGATCCAGGATAAGGGGATACGGATACGAGGTGTTCATGGAGACCACCATGCCGGACACCGACGAGAACCGTACCAACATCGCCAGGTTCGTTGCACAGGAGATTAGGAAGGATGAGAAGATCCCCTGTTTCGACAAGTATGCCGTAGGGGAGATAGTCAAGGAGGCCCAGCGCCGTTCCGGAAAGAAAGGAGAGATCACACTCAGGATGAGGGATCTCGGAGGACTCATACGCATCTCCGGAGACCTAGCAGTCGGAAAAGGCGACAAGGTAGTCACACCCGAGCACGTCCTCGCAGCCAAAATGACCGCCCGCAGTCTCGAGAAGCAGATCGCGGACAAGCAGGTCGAGGGAATGATGAGGTACGAGCTCTTCAGGAACAGCGGAGAGGCCGTCGGACTCATCAACGGTCTGGCCGTCCTGTCGAATCCCAATACGTCCGAGATGTCGGGAATGGTTATGCCGCTCGCAGCGGAGGTCGCTCCCGCAATGAGCAAGAAAGGAGGTAAGATCATCGCCACCGGACAGCTCGGAAACATCGCCAAGGAGGCAGTGGACAACATCTCTGCAGTCATCAAGAAGTACACGCTCACGGACCTCTCCGAGCTGGACATCCACCTGGAGTACGTCGGGGCATACAACGGAGTCGATGGAGACAGCGCATCGGTCACGATGGCGACAGTCATCATTTCCGCGTTGGAGAACATCCCGATTCGCCAGGACGTCGCGATGACCGGATCCCTTAACGTCAGGGGAACGGTCATGCCCATCGGCGGGGTCACAGCGAAGCTCGAGGCCGCGGCCGAGTGCGGAATCAAGATGGCTCTTATCCCGAAGGAGAACGTCAAGGACGTCATGATCGAGAGGAGATACTACGATGACATGGAGATCTACTCCATGGAGACTCTCCGCGACGTGTTCGAATACGCGTTCGTGGATTGCCCCGCGAAGACGAAGTATCTCGAGCAGCTCCTTCCGTTGAACCCCAGCGGACAGTCCACTGCGAAGAAGCTCGAGATCCCCGAGAAGTACAAGAGGGATCAGGCACCCGCAGAGGCGATGTCCGAGCCGGAGCCTGTAACGGAACAGTCTGCCGAGGAAACGCCTGCAGCATCAGTGGATGTTGTTCCGGAAGCTCCAGCAGAAGCTTCTGAGTGAAACCGAAGGCGGATGTTCCGCCTTCATTCCATTTTCTATATTATCATAGCTCATTTTTTTGAGTGACCTAGTTTATATCTCTAAGCGATTATGCGTTTCAGAGAAAAATGACCGTTATCGGCTTTGAATTCGAGGCGATTTGTGATGACTGATGAAATGATCCTATTCCCATTCGTGAAGGTTGTGGGCCAGGAAAAGATGAAACGCGCCCTGATTCTGAACATGATCGATCCTAACATCGGCGGAGTGCTGATCAGAGGTGAGAAGGGAACTGCCAAGTCCACAACGGTCAGGTCACTGAACCAGATCCTCCCTGAGGTGGATACGTCGGTAGGATGTCAGTTCCACTGCGATGCCAGATCCCCCAGAAACATGTGTGAGGAGTGCCGTGCCAAATATGAAGCTGGGAAGCTCGAATCGGCCAAGAGACGCATGAAGGTCGTGGAGCTCCCTCTCAACGTGACCGAGGACAGGATATCCGGAAGCCTCGATATCGAGCACGTCCTCCGTACAGGGCACAAGAAGTTCGAAGGAGGGGTACTGGCTCAGGCCAACTGCAACCTCCTGTATGTCGACGAGGTGAACCTCCTTGACGACCATATAGTGGATCTCCTCCTGGATTCGGCAGCGATGGGTAGGAACTACATCGAGAGGGAGGGCATATCATTCTCGCATCCCTCTAAGTTCGTTCTTGTGGGAACGATGAATCCTGAGGAAGGAAACATCAGGCCTCAGCTTTTGGACAGGTTCGGCATGTCGGTGGACATCTCCAGCGAGCAGGATGTAGACATCAAGAAGGAGATCATCCTCCGCAGGCTAGCATTCGATGCGGATCCAGAGGGATATACCGCAGCATGTCAGAAGGATACCGACGAGCTCCGCAAGAAGATCGCGGATGCCAGAGAGATGGTTAACAAGATCGAGATCACAGACGATGCGATCGATGCCATCGCCCGCATAACACTGAAGTTCAATATCGAGGGTCACAGGGCCGATCTCGCTATGATCCGTGCCGCCAAAGCCAACGCCGCATTCATGGGACGCAGCCGTATCATGAAGACCGATATCGAAGAGACTGCGATGATGGTCCTCAGCCACCGTGTCAAGAGTGGGCCGTTCGATGAGGTTAAGATCGATAGGGGAGATATCCAGACATGCCTGTCCGGGATGTGAGCCTCCCTTTCGAGCACATCCTCGGACTTGAGGATGCGAAGACAGCTCTGCTCTGCATGGCTGTCGACCGTGATATCAGAGGATTGGTCATCAGAGGACCGTCGGGAGTTGGGAAGACCACACTCATCAGGTCTTTGACAGGCCGTGTGTTCGAGCGTGAGCCAGTAAACATACCTATGAATGCCAGCGATGAGCAGATCTTCGGAACAGTGGATTTGGAGCATGCGATACGCACCGGAGAGCTCAGGCTCTCCAAAGGTATTCTGTCCAAAGCCGATGGCGGAACCGTCGTCATCGATGATGTCAATCTGTTCGATCGCAGGTTCGTGCACTCCCTCATGAGCGCCGTGTCCACTGGGAAGGTCGTGGTAGAACGCGATGGTTTATCCGATTCATATGATTGCTCCGTATCGATAGTGGCAACCGTCAACAGCCGTGAGCCCGCTCTCAACCCCGGAATAGCGGATCTTTTCGATATGGGTGTGACCATATGTGAACCGAAGGATGCAGCATACAGGGCAGAAGTAACCCGTACGAACCTAGACTTCCAGGAGGGGCTTTATGACGGTGAGGATGCGGACGGAAGCATGCTGAAAAGAGTCGAGGAGGCCAGACGGATGCTCCCGCAGGTCAGGATGGACGAGGGCCTTCTCGATATACTGGTGGATTTGAATGACAAGCTTCACGTCGAGGGATTCCGCGGAGTCCTTTCTACGGTCCGCGTATGCAAAGCCATAACCGCTCTGGACGGCAGGAAGGATGTCACCAAGGATGATCTGGTGAAGGCAGCCTCACTATGTCTGGAGCACCGCAGGGTCCGTGATTTCAAGGATCAGCCCGAGTTCGATGACACCATCAAAGTGACGATCACGCCATACCTCATAGACATCCTCCGCAGGACCAACCAGAACAAGATGATGCTAGACAAGGTGGCGAAGGAGAGGGCTGAGGAGAAGGCAGCCTCAGACCCATCTGCACCCGTAATGATGGAATCCGCTCCGGCCGGTTCAGGCAATGACGATGGAGTATCAGAGGAGGTCGTGACCAAGGTCGGAGCGCTGTTCGAATCCATCGACCTCATCGAGGACAGCCGCAAGAAGTTCGCCATGACCGATGCGAAGCAGGAGAGGAAGATGATCAAGACCAACGGCCGTAACGGCAGGTACACATCATCCAAGCCTTTGGAGAAGGGCGGCTCGGATATTGCGATAGACGCCACGATCCGTAACGCGGCCCCGTTCCAGAGATCCAGGCATGAAGCGGACCCAAGGGACGGTCTCATCCTAGAGAATCGCGATCTGATGGAGAAGGTGCGTGAGAAACACACCTCTTGCATGTTCTTCTTCCTCGTTGATAACAGCGGGTCGCTCATCATCGGCAATCGCATCACAGCCGTGAAGGCTGCGATACTATCGATGCTCAAGGACCATTACGTCCGCAGGGATACCGTTGCGGTGGCGGTCTTCAACGACAGGTCCATCGGGATGGTCCAGCCACCCACGCGTTCCATCGGAGGGATAAGGAAGGCCTTGAAGGACATAAAGGTCGGTTCAAAGACCCCTCTCAGCGAGGCGTTGATGTTCACAGACGACTATGCCCGGAACTACATCAGGAAGCACAGCGGGGAGCAGGTATATGTCATCATAATGACCGACGGATTCGCAACGACGCCGTTGGTGGATGGAGCCGACCCCATTGAGGAATCGCATGAGGTTGCGAAGACCGTGTCACATGATTCCATCAGTTGGATAGTTGTCGATACCGTTTCGAAGAAACGCGATGTGTATCCGGCCGAGGGTCTTGCTAAAAGCCTAAAGGCTCCGTACTACAAGCTCGATGCCCTGAAGTCTTCAGACAGGCAGAGTGACATATGGGAGATGGCTTCCGAGAGGTGTTCATCTTCCACATTTATGCGCTGACCATCCAGTGCGGACGTGATTGTACATACGAGTGTTCTCGGAAGATCGAATGACGATGGGTGTCTTTTTTTGTTGGTTTCCTTTTGCAAAGCTTGATAGGTAACGTTCTGTCTTTACGCCAATCCTTCAGTATTGCATCAGTATTCCTTCACGATATATGATGCAACCAGAGCGATCACTCCCAGCAGAATTCCGACCGCCATCACAGCATGGAATCCTGTGAGGAAATCCGTAACCAAGATCTCGGATATCGGGATGCCGCCGCTGGAACTGGCGAAAGAGAACAGACCCGAATAGAGTGCAGTTCCCAATGCGGATCCGAAGTAGATTAAGAATGAGAAAATGGATGAAGCTCTATCTTTCTGGTCGGACGGGGCAGCATCCAGCATCCTTGCGCTTAAGGATCCGCTGCCGAATCCCCAGATCAATCCGAGCAGGACGAGTCCGATTATCAGCATGATGATCGATATGTAGGGCTGCACAAAGAACAGGACGGCGGATGAAAGCACTACCATGCACATAGATATGAGGGCATAGACCCTGTTTCCTCTAATTCCTGCGGACCTGCTCACAGGGAGGCAGAATATGCAGGTCGCCACCGCGGGAATCAGCATGATGATGCCACTCCACAGGGTGCTATACCCCGATACTATGGTGAGGTAGAACGGTGTAATGTAGATAACACCGGCATAGACCATATTGACGATGATGTACGCAAGTGTGACGCAGTCAAACTTCCACAGCTTGAACAAGCTCAGATCCAGGACGGGGTCGTTCTTCCTGCGTTCGATGAGAACGAAAAGCATGAATGCGGAGATGAACACCGCGATCGTCGCGGCTGTGACCGAGGACAGTCCGTGTGACGGCAGAGATTCCACCGTGTACAGGCCACATATAAGTGCCGCGAACAGCAGCACCGATCCGGAAATATCGAATCTTCCTTTCACCGCCTCTATATCCTTGGGGAGCACTTTGAACGAGTAATATGCGGCGATCAGCCCTATCGGGACGTTGATGTAGAATATCCAATTCCACGATATCAGGTCTGTTATTATTCCGCCGATCGCCGGTCCGGACGCCGCACCCAGCGAAGAACCCAGAAGGGTCACAGCGAGCCCCATGGATAGTTTGCCTGGAGGGAGATATCTCAGAGGTGCAAGCGCAGCTCCGGCCGCGAGCATGGCTCCGCCTATTCCTTGCACCACTCTGAATACGAGCATCATCGGCAGAGACCATGACAACCCGCAAAACAGCGATCCTATGGCGAATGTGACGAAACCGATAATCAGCATGGACTTCAAGTGTCCGCATCCCGCCAGTCTTCCCATTATGAGGATGAGTCCTGCCATCGAGAGGAAGTAGATTGTTACAATCCACGATGATGTGGCAGCATCAATCCCGAAAGCAGACCCTATGGTTGGCAGTGCTATGGTGACGATGGTTCCATCGAGACCATCCAGGAAGAATCCTAATGCCATCACTATGAAAAACGGGTACAGAACTTTGCGAGTCATGTTTCCAGTATCCTCTGTCGCGGGGTGCGGGAACGAATTAGCCTTTATATTATCTGTGAAAAGCCAATCGTATGGTTCGAGGGAATTCAATCGGGTGTTCTTTTTGTTCTGTGCTCCTCGAAACATCGATTCATTTGGTTTTATGCATCTTTGGAACAGTTGGACATATTGCTGAACGATTTGTTGGCCAAGCAGAATGATATTGAAATTCAATCGCCATATCATGTGGGAATCGGCAAACAGGGAACTCACTTTGAACGCGTGTATTTTTATTATATAAGAATGCCCTACCCAGAAACGGTATCTATGACCAGAGCAGCGACAATCAAACGCGAGACCAGGGAGACTCAGATCTCCGTGGAATTGAACCTGGACGGCAGCGGAAAGTATGAGGTCGATTGCGATCTCCAGTTCCTGAAGCACATGACTGAGACACTCGCCAGATATGCGAACTTCGATCTCAAGCTCACGGCGGCAGGGGACAACGACCACCACCTCATCGAAGATGTGGCTATAACGCTGGGAAAGGCATTCAGGCAGGCTCTGGGAGACGCGCCCATCGAAAGGATGGCCACCAAGACAGTCGTCATGGACGATGCGATGGTCATGACTTCGCTCGATCTTGTAGACAGGCCGTACTGCGAGGCAGACTGCCCCGATCCATTGTACGTGCACTTCTTCAGGAGTTTCGCGATGACAGCAGGTATCACGCTGCATATCCTCGTCATCCGCGGATTCGATGAGCACCACATCATAGAGGCCAGCTTCAAATCAATGGGAAAGGCACTCGAAGAGGCCATCAAACTCAGAGAAAAAGATCTCAGCACAAAGGGTGCTGTGCAGACGAAGGGATGAACAATGCTTGCAAAGAGAATCATACCGTGCCTTGATATGAAGGGCGGAAAGGTCGTTAAAGGAGTGAATTTCGTTGGAATCAAAGAGGTCGGAGACCCTCCCACATTCGCAGTGGATTACGAGAAGCAGGGTGCCGATGAAATCACTTTCCTCGATATCTCCGCATCCCTTGAGGAGAGGCAGACCATGCTCGATGTCGTCACCAAGACTGCAGAGAACATCAACGTCCCTCTCTGCGTCGGAGGAGGAATCAGGACTGTCCAAGATGTCAGGAACACTCTGAACGCCGGGGCTGACAAAGTATCAATCAACTCCGCGGCGGTGCTCAATCCCGAGATCATCACAGAGTGCGCCGATGCATTCGGAAAGCAGTGCATCGTCATTGCCATCGACGGAAAGAAGAAGGGAGACCACTGGGAGGTCGTCACCCACGGCGGTACCAAGTTCACAGGACTGGACGTAGTCGACTGGGCACAGAAGGTCGAGGACCTCGGAGCAGGAGAGATCCTGTTCACATCCATGGAGGCCGACGGAGTCAAGACCGGATACGATCTCATTCCCACGAGGGACATCGCAGATGCGGTCAACATACCTGTCATAGCTTCCGGAGGATGCGGTTCGAAGGAGCACATCCTCGAGGTGTTCCAGCAGACGAAGGTGTCCGCGGCCCTCGCAGCGTCCATCTTCCACTACAAGGAGTGCACCGTCGGCGAGGTCAAGCAGTACCTCAAGGACAACGGAGTCTGTGTGAGATGACCGATCTCAAGTTCGACGAGAAGGGACTGATCCCGGTAGTCGCACAGGACTGGCTTACCAACGAGGTCCTCATGGTCGCATGGGCCAATGAGGAATCCCTCAGGCTTACCAAAGAGACCGGATACATGCACTACTGGTCCAGGAGCAGGCAGAAGCTATGGAAGAAGGGCGAGGAGTCCGGACATGTCCAGAAGGTCAAATCTTTGCAGATCGACTGTGACGCGGACGTCATCCTCGCGAGGGTGGAGCAGACCGGAGTTGCATGCCACCTCGGCAGGCCCTCATGTTTCGACGAGGTCATCTACGGAGAGACGGACGAGACCATGGCAATCATCCCCGATCTCAGACGGGTCATCAAGGATAGGCACGAGAACCCCTCCGACGAGAGCTACACATGCAAGCTGTTCAACGACGAGACCCGCATGTGCAAGAAGGTCATAGAGGAGGCCGGGGAGTTCGCTCTGGCGATCAAGGACAAGGACCAGGACGAGATGGCCTGGGAGCTCGCCGACATGATCTACCATACGATGGTCGCGATCGAGAAGACCGGACTTCCGATGGAAGAGGTCTACAAGAAACTGAAGGAGAGAGCGGAATGAGAGCAGATCTTCATACCCACTCGATATTCAGCGACGGGGAGCTCATCCCTGCCGAGCTGGTTCGCAGGGCCATGGTGAAAGGACATGACCTCATCGCGATTACAGACCATGTCGACATGACCAATGTCGAGTGGGTCGTCACCAATATGGTGAAGGCGGTCGACCTGTGCGAGGATTACATCAGGGTGATCCCGGGAGTCGAGATCACGCACGTTCCCCCCAGACAGATCGAGAAGGTCGCAAAGATGGCCAGGAAGTTCGGGGCCCAGTGGGTGGTCGTCCACGGCGAGACCGTGGCCGAGCCCGTGATCCAGGGTACAAACCGTGCATCGGTCGAGAGCACCGAGATCGATGTCCTGGCGCATCCTGGATTCATCACGCTAGAGGAAGCCGAGATCGCAAAGGCCAATGATGTCATCCTGGAGGTTACAGGAAGGGCCGGGCACAACATCACGAACGGCCATGTGGTCAACATAGCTAGGCAGGTCGGTGCCAGGATGGTCATCAATTCGGACACCCATGCACCGGAGAACCTTATGGACGAGGCCGAGGCGCTCACAGTGGCACTCGGAGCTGGATTGACAAAAGAAGAAGCTGAGAAGGCTCTGCATGTGACCCCGTATGAGGCCACCAGAAACCTTTGAACATAAATACAAGAATAGAATTCGACAATTAGTAAAGGGATGGTTCGTAATGCCAAAAATAGCTATCATCGGAGGAACCGGAATCTACAATCCGGATACATTCGAGTTGATTGAGAAGGTCTTCCCTGACACGCCGTATGGCAAGCCGTCAGATGAGATCCTTATCGGAAAGATCGCAGGTGTAGAGGTAGCATTCCTCCACCGTCACGGAACAACGACGAAGTACCCCCCATCCTCTGTCCCCTACAAAGCCAACATGTGGGCGCTCAAGGAGCTCGGATGCCACTACGTCATCTCCGCATGTGCAGTCGGGTCGCTCCAGAGGAAGTTCGCAAGCGGTGATCTCGTCCTCGTTGACCAGTTCATCGACTTCACCAAGAAGCGCGAGTACACCTACTTCAACGACAAGATCGTTCACATCGCACTTCCCGATCCGTTCTGTCCGTACCTCAACGAGGTGTTCGCACAGACCGCGAAGAGCATGGGTATCAAGTACCACAACGGAGGAACATATGTCTGCATCGAGGGTCCCAGGTTCTCTACCAGGGCCGAGAGCAAGATGTTTAGGCAGTTCGGGGACATCATCGGAATGACAGTCGTTCCCGAGTGCCAGCTCGCAAGGGAGCTCGGAATGTGCTATTGCAGCCTCGCTACCATCACGGATTACGATGCATGGAAAGAGGAGACCGTCGATATCTCACAGGTCATCAAGACCATGAACGAGTGCCTCGACAAGGTCCTGAGGCTCCTCGAGCTAGGTCTTCCTAAGATCAAGGAAGACGGCTGCCACGAGTGCATCGAGGCAGCGAAGGGCGCAGGTGCGCTCTGAAACCATTAATCAGGGGTGTTCACCCCTTTTTATACCAATATCCAGAACAGAACGTACGGTTCGCATGTCCAGTTTTCTTTTGAAAATGCCACTATAGTGAAACTTGTAATTGTTGTCCGAAAAAATCCAGAAAAACTTGTAAATAGATTCTCTGAAAATCTAGTAAAACTTGTAAAACAAAACTATAAAAACCTAGTAAAACTTGTATTCACTATGGAGAGGTTCAAGCTCCGCGAGCTTAACGAGTGGTATGCCAGCAAGATGCGCAAACCCTTAATCGTATGGGGTGCGAGGCAGGTGGGAAAAACATATCTCATAAAGAACCTGTTCGCAGGACAATTCAAGGATTACATATACATTGATTTGAAGAAGGACTCCGAGGCTTGCAGATATTTCTCATCTACCCAGAACCCGGACGATCATATCAGTTACATTGAACTCAGATATTCAAAGAAGCCCTCATCCGATATCCCGCTGATATTCGACGAGGTCCAGCAGTGTCCCGCCGTAATATCGGCGCTCAAGTATTACTGTCAGGACCATCGCGATATTCCGGTTATTGCAACGGGGTCCATGGTCAGGCTCTCTTTGAAGCATGAAGCGGACGGGGATTTTCTTTTCCCCGTGGGAAAGGTCGACTCCATGAATCTGTTTCCACTCTCGTTCGGAGAGTACATGTTCAATGTAAACAGCGTCCTTTACAACCGCGTATGCGAGGCGTACCGCAGCAGGAAGCCCATGGAACAGTACGAACATGAATCCGCATTGGATCTTCTTCACGAATATCTAATCATAGGCGGGATGCCCGAAGCGGACCAGATATTCATCGATACTCATTCTTTCGAGGATGCGAACAGGGCACTCCATTCGATCTATGACAGTTATCTGCTTGATATGGATGTGTACAGCAAGTCGGAGCAGTCGGTTCTCAGGACACGTAACGTCTATGCCAACATCTTCGCCCAGCTGAACAAGGAGAACCGCAATTTCAAGGTCGGAGATCTGGAGAGAGGCAGGTCAAACAGGGATTTCTTCAACGCATACCAGTGGCTGGAGCTGTCTCGTATTGTGTATCGCAGTAGCTTAAAGGATGGGAAAGTGTCCGTTCCTATGAACTCTGAGAGCAGTAGCCTGTTCAGGCTGTATCTTTCGGATCCAGGCCTGTTCACCGTTCAAAGCAAGGTGCCGCGCACAGATTTCTTCGTCAGGGACAATAGAAACGTCCTCTCCGGCATATTCTATGAGAGCTATGTGGCGGACGAACTGGTCAGCAAAGGACATGACCTCTTCTATTGGATCGGGAAGAACCGCCATGAGTTCGAGTTCCTCATCCAATGCGGTTCCAGAATAATACCTGTGGATGTGAAAAGGACCGGAGGGAAGATGAACTCCCTTGATGCGTACCGTTCGTTCAACGGGTCATGCACCGCCGTGAAGATCTCCGCCAACAATTTCGGATACGACCGGGACAGAGACATCCTGACGATTCCGCTCTATGAGGCATTCCTGTTCGCCGAGGAGATGGCAAGAGAGGATGCCCTAAGCGACATCATCGGGGGAGTCTGACACGGACCAAGCATCGTGCATGAACCGTGATGAATTCATACATCCTGTGCACCCTTTCGGTATATTGAAGTATTAATTCGTGACTTCGAGTAGCATGGCAGAGAAAAAGACCAAAGGCCAGAAATTGGCCGAGGAGATACTGATGAATCCCAAGAGCCTCACCGAGAGGGGACAGGGATTCCTGGACGAAGCCAGCAAGTTCTGCGAGGGATACAAGGAGTTCCTCGGATACAAGACGGAGCGCGAAGCGGTCCAGTATGTCATACCGATTCTCAAGAAGAACAAGTACACCGAGTACGACTCTAAGAAGAAGTACAAGGCTGGCGACAAGTTCTATATGGTGAACCGCGACAAGGATATCATCATGTGCACCAAGGGAAAGAAACCAGTGTCTGAAGGAATCCGTGTCTCGGTCGCACACCTGGACAGCCCCAGGCTTGATTTCAAGCCACACCCGCTCTACGAGGATGCGGAGCTCGCATTCTTCAAGACCCACTACTACGGTGGGATCAAGAAATACCAGTGGACCACGGTGCCGATGTCCATCCGCGGAGTCGTGATGAAGAAGAACGGTGAGAAGGTCACAATCAGGATCGGAGAGGAAGAGGATGAGCCCTCATTCCTCATCACCGATCTGCTCGTACACCTCGCAAGGGACCAGATGCAGAAGACCGCATCCAAGGTCGTGGAGGGGGAGCAGCTTAACCTCCTGATCGGTTCCTGGCCTTATGACGACGAGAAAGTCGCGAAGAAGGTCAAGCTCGCCATCATGGCGATCCTCAACGAGAAGTACGGAATCACCGAGGGCGACCTCGAGTCCGCAGAGCTCTGCGCCGTACCCGCGTTCAAGGCAAGGGATATGGGATTCGATAGATCCATGATAGCAGGATACGGACAGGATGACAGCTCCTGCGCGTATGCCGCATTCATGGCCGAGATCGATACCAAGAATCCTGAGTACACCACCATGACCATCTTCGCCGACAAAGAGGAGACCGGATCGGACGGAGTCACCGGAATGGCATCGTACTTCTTCAGAGACTTCGTCGAGGACCTCGCACAGGCAGAAGGCGCCGAGGTCCGGCATGTCATGAGGAAATCCCTCTGTCTCTCCGCCGATGTCGGAGCGGCGTTCGATCCCAACTACGGAGAGGTCTGGGAGAGCAACAACACCACATATGCCAACTACGGCCCCATCCTTGCGAAGTATGACGGTGGCGGAGGAAAGTACAGCACCAACGATGCTTCAGCGGAACTTGTCGCCTACGTCCAGGGAATCCTCAGGGACGCGGATGTCCAGTGGCAGATGGGAGAGCTCGGAAAGATCGATGTCGGAGGAGGAGGAACAATAGCATCCTACATCTCGCTCAACAACATCGATACCATCGATATCGGGGTGCCTGTGTTCTGCATGCACGCTCCTGTCGAGGTCGCCGCAAAGGCTGACGAGTACATGCTCTACAAAGCCGTCTACGCTGTGTACAACAGCAAGAAGCCCAAAGAGATCTGAAATCACTTAAGGGGGACATCCCCCTTTCTTTTTGATCGGAAGGAATCGCATGGAACAGAAACAGTACACGCTCCAGGAATACGAGGAGATGGCCGCCCAGGGACATCCGGATGCGATATACA
The DNA here is from genome assembly GCA_002506175.1 of Methanomassiliicoccaceae archaeon UBA113. Classification (GTDB taxonomy): domain Archaea; phylum Thermoplasmatota; class Thermoplasmata; order Methanomassiliicoccales; family Methanomethylophilaceae; genus Methanoprimaticola. The sequence continues at coordinate 4,147 of DAXB01000009.1, read as the reverse complement.
TCCTTGCTACAAAGTACCGCAACGGGGATGGTGTCGAGATGGACAAGGTGAAGGCTGCTTCCATGTACAAAGGGCTTGCCGATGCCGGGGATTCTGATGCCCAGTACGATCTCGCATTCATGCTCGATGCCGGAGAGGGCATAGAGATGGATCGTGTCCAGGCGGAGCACTATTTTCATCTGGCTGCGGACCAGGGCGATTCCGATGCCTGTCTATGCTATGGCGGATATCTTTTCGAGAAGGGAGCTTACGCGGATGCGGAACAGTACTTTATGAACGCAGCCATGAAAGGCGATGTGAAGGCCGAATACAACCTCGGTCTGCTTTACATGGGCGATTATCTCGGAGAACCCGATAAGGCGAAAGCTTCAGAGTGGTTCGAGTCGGCCGCTGAGAAGGGATTCATGTTCGCCCAGTCGATGCTTGGATCCCTGGCGGTCGAGAAGAATGATCTGAAGAATGCCGAGAGGTACTTCAGGATGGCAGCGGAACAGGGGGAGCCGACTGCGATGTACAATCTTGGAGGGCTCGCACTATCCGGTCAGATAAAGATGGAGTTTACCGAAGCGGTGGAGTGGCTCACCAAGGCTGCTCAGAACGGTGTCCAGGAAGCCTATCAGGTTCTGATGCAGATCAATTCGCAGCAGTGACCATCATTTCTTGGTCCCGACGTAGATATTCACGGCACCCATCGATTTGACGTAGAAGTGGGCATCGTCGAATCCTGCCTTCTTGAAGATCTTGACCATGTCGTCGCCGTAGGGGAATCCTTCGATGGATGTCGTCAGCCATTCGTAAGGCGAGAACTTTCCATCGATCTTCTTTCCGCTGTCGCGCTTGCGTCCGTAAGCCTTGACACGCTTCATGTAGATGTTGTATCCGATTTTCACGAGCTTGTTCTTGGGCTTTGAGAGCTCTGCTACAACGACCTTTCCTCCCGGTGCGAGGACGCGGTGCATCTCGGATACCGCCTGAAGGATGTTGCAGACGTTCCTGAGCATGTATCCTGAAGTGACAAGGTCCACTGAGTTGTCTTCGAGATCGAGGTTCAACGCGTCTCCTTCGCGCCAATCGATCTTGACGGGGAGGTCCAGTTCGGCCTCCTTCTTCTTCGCGAGCTCCAGCATAGCGGGCGTGATATCGACTCCGATGATTGTGGATCCCGGGCCTGCGGTCCTTGCCACATGGAATGCGATCTCTCCGGTTCCGGTTCCGACATCGAGACATGTCTTGCCTTTGATGTCTCCCGCCTGCTTCATCATGAACTTATGCCAGCTCTGCACCATGTGCATGGACATGACTTCGTTCATGTCATCGTAGTATTCGGCGATCTCCGTGAAGGCATCCTTCACGAATTCTTCCTTTCCTTCGAACTGGTTCCCGGTTTTGAGCTCGTCTGTCATTTCAGATCACCAAGGGTATTATGTTCAATTGTAAAACATATCCTATGACCAACAGCACACCGAAGTGCCAATTCAGCTTGAAACATAGCGGAACGAGCATGAAACTGGCGTGCGGATCGGTAGGCGCGGCTTTGCTGTTCTTGACAAGGATATATGCATCACAGAGAGTGACGAAGGCGAGGAGGCATCCGAGCGGAGCTGCTCCCACTATGACCAGGATGACGAGAATCGGGAAAGATACCAGGCTCTCAAACAGGTAGAGTTTCATACCTGTCTCGTAGGACATGTGTCCGCAGAGGGTTCCGACGTTTGAGTTCTTGTCATCCCAGTAGTCGCGCATCTCATTCCCTGCCAGGACGCCGGTGATCATGAACGTGTTGGGAATCGAGAGCAGGAGAACCTCCCAGCTGAAGATGTTGCCCGTGAGGACACAGTATGTTCCCAACGGCATGAGCAAACCCATCATCGTGAATACGGTGATCTGACCCATTGCGTGGTATTTGAAAGACAGTCCGACGGTGTACATCCCGGCCCCGATGAGACCCAGGACTCCATAGATTAGGATGATCCACCCGGAATACCAGATGAATATCAATCCGAGGAGGCATGTGACCCCCAGGCAGGCCAATCCAGCATACAGCACCTTCTTCGGACTGAGTACGCCAGTGACAAGTTCGGGCGATCTGGTCTCATTCTCCACGGTATCGAAGCCGTTCTTGAAATCCCCGTATGTGTTCAGGATGTTCGCTGCAGACTGCAGGAGGCATCCGCCTATCGCTATCAGAATGAACATGATGATGCTCAGCGCATTCAGTTCCGTGGTCTGGAAAGCGACTGCTCCTCCGATGAGAACAGGCACTATCGCTCCGTGGAGTGTCCAAGGTCTGAACACATTCCACCATCCCGCTTTTACGGGTTTCACATCTGCCATGCTATCTGTCAAGTGTTAATGATATAAAGCAATTTTTTATCGATAATCGATAAATACTATTTTGGAGATTCTCTGTCCATGAAAGCAATGACACTGTTGACAAGCAGCGCATTCATGATGATGGCTGCAATGGTCGTGGCATTGATCACAAACTTCGCGGGATGGTTCCCGAGCGGGGCGCTCGATGCAAGTGTCCGTTCCAACCTGACTATTCTGACGTTGGTGATTATGCTCACTCTGTCCATGTCCAGGATCCCGGCATCCAATCTCAATCCCGTCAAATACGGTAGATCTATCGCAAGAGCCGTGTTTCTTGGAATGATCGTCGCAGCGGTTATCCCTCTCATAGGATATCTGCTGCTGAAGGATACCGAGTACGCCAAGCAGGCGGCAGGTCTCGTATTCATCGCGGCTACTCCGTTTGCCGGTTCCGTCCTTCCACTCTCCATCATTCTGAGAGGAGATGCGGAGCACGCAGCCAGAGGGACTATCGTAGTCTACATACTCTCGCTCTTGTGGATCCCGTTCATCGTCTGGTTGGCACTCGGGAACTCTGTTGACATGCAGTTCCTCGCCCTAACAGTCGTTGAACTCATAGGAATACCGCTTGTCCTTTCGAGGATTCTTACGAAGGTCAAGATCAACAAGGATGTCTTGGCTGCATTCCTTAACTGCTGTATCTTCTTCATGGTATGGCTGTCCGTGGGTGCCACCAATTTCTCCGGAAACGTCTGGTGGATATTCCTGGTGTTCATAATCATCGCCGCCCTGAGGTCGTTCGGACTCGGAATGTGCGTCGAGGTCGTAGAGAAGAAGGCAGGAATCCCCTGGAAGCAGAGGGTCACCGACATCCTCATGACATCTTACAAGAACAAAGGGGTCGCGATCGCACTGTGCGTCGCGGTATATCCTGCCGGAATGGTCGCTATTGCTACATCCATTCTTGTGGAGATCACTTGGGTCGCATTCATGGATTCTGTCCTGTTCTCTAAAAAGAGGATGGAGCGCGAACTATCCTCCGAATCGGAGAAACCGGCTGAGTCCTGAAACTTATCGGCGGGAGCATCTGTTCCTGCCGCTGAAACCTCTTTACACTTTTTCAGCACGCTGTCACGATAGGATTTCGTTCTGATAACAAATACAAAACGGGAAGGGGGCCGGGCAGGGAAACCCTGCCGGCCGTTTTCAACTCAGTACTTCTTGGGGTAGAATCCCGAAGGAGCGTAGGAGAGGTTGATCATGATGTTCTTCTTCTGAGTGTAGTGCTCGAGGATCATCTTGTGGGTCTCTCTTCCGATTCCGGACTGCTTGTATCCTCCGAACGGGGTGTGCTCGGGGATCTGGTTGTAGGTGTTGACCCACATACGTCCCGTCTCGATTGCGCGTGCGACACGGATTGCCTTGACGATATCCTTTGTCCAGACGGCTCCTCCGAGTCCGTAGACGGAGTCGTTCGCCATGTCGATGACTTCCTTCTCGTCGTGGAACTTGATGACACATGCGACGGGTCCGAAGATCTCCTCCTGTGCGACCCTCATCTTGTTGGTGACGTTGACGAGGAGTGTGGGCCTCATGAAGTTACCTTTTGCGAGGTCTCCGTCTTCGACCTTGAATCCACCGCATGCAACGACTGCACCCTCTTTCTTTCCGATCTCGACGTACTCGAGGATCTTTTTGAGCTGGTTGGCGTTGATCTGTGTTCCCATCTGGGTGTTGGGGTCGAGCGAGTTGCCGACCTGGATTCCGTTGAATGCCTTGACGAGTGCGTCGACGAACTTGTCGTAGATCGTGTCCTGCACGAAGATCCTGCTTC
>DAXB01000028.1 GCA_002506175.1 Methanomassiliicoccaceae archaeon UBA113 | reverse complement strand
TCAAATTTTAAGGGGCGGTGTTCTTCCACTGCTTTCAATTCAGTACGCATCGTCCCGACCTATCCGCGAACCGATTATTATATTACTTCACGCGCGTATAGAGGTCCAGTGAATAACATGATCAGCAGAGACGAGGTTCTTGGAAACCTGGAGAAAATCAATCTCAAGGAAGCCAAGATCGGAGTAGTCGGTTCCCACTCTGGACTCGATACCTGCGACGGCGCGACATCTATGGGATTCAAGACAGTCGCCATCTGCCAGGAAGGCAGGGACTCGCCGTTCTCCAGGTATTGGAAGACTCAGAGGGACGCCCAGGGCAATGTCATCAGGGGATCGGTCGACGAGACCGTCATCCTCGATAAATACAGCAGCATTCTGAAACCTGATGTGCAGGACAGCCTTCTGAAGAACAACGTCCTCTTCGTGCCTAACAGGTCATTCGTGTCCTATTGTGGAATTGATGCAGTCGAGAATGACTTCAAGATGCCTATGGTCGGAAGCAGGAACCTGCTCAGGTCCGAGGAGAGGGGTGACCCCAAAGATTACTACTGGATCCTCAATGAGGCCGGACTCCCGTTCCCGAAGAAAGTCGAGAAACCCGAGGATATAGACGGACTCACGATCATCAAGGTTCACCACAAGGTGAAGAAGCTCGAGAGAGGATTCTTCACAGCTAAAGATTACGACCAGTTCGTGGAGAAGTCCACAGAGCTTATCAAACAGGGTGTCATCGAACCTGATTTCCTCAAGGATGCAAGGATGGAGCAGTATATCATCGGCCCCGTGTTCAACCTCGACTTCTTCTACTCCCCGCTGGAGGAGAAGGGCGAGAAACTGGAACTCCTCGGAATCGACTGGAGATTCGAGTCATCCCTGGACGGATACTGCAGGCTCCCCGGAAAGCAACAGGTCGAGCTCGAGAATGACGGAATCATCCCCGAGTACACCGTATGCGGACACAACTCGGCAACACTGAGGGAATCCCTCCTGCCCAAAGCATTCGAGATGGCAGAGAAATATGTCGCGGCAACGAAGAAGTTCTACGACCCCGGAATCATCGGGCCGTTCTGCCTCCAGACATGCGTCGACAAGGACCTTCACTTCCACATCTACGATGTCGCACCCCGTATCGGAGGCGGAACGAACGTCCACATGTCCGTCGGACACCCCTATGGAAACTCCCTCTGGAGGCAGGAGATGTCCTCCGGAAAGAGACTTGCCATGGAGATCAGAAGAGCAATCGACGAAGAGCGCGTAGAGGAGATCATAACATGAAGATGAAAGCAGTATTGGCAGCAGTGCTCGTCCTCGCCATGGCAATCGCGTTAGCAGTGCCCATGGAATCCGATGATGGAGCGATATCGGTTCAGCCGGAATCATACAAAATAACATTGGATGCCAACAACGGAGGGATCGTCGCAATCAACTACGTGTCTGACGTGTCCAAACCCGTGACCATCACGGTAACCGATGCCGCAACCGGCGAGGTTATGTTCGAGAACATCTACACCTTCAACTCCACCGGAGGTCAGAAAGAGACTGTATACGTTCCGATCGGACCCAACTCGGGAACCAAGACGCTAAACTTCACATTCAGCGACCCGGAGATCAAAGGATTCAACATCACAGTCAAGTTCGATGCAGGATTCTGGAGCAACTGGACAGTCTATGCGGTCATCATAGTGATTGCGATCTTGATAGCAGCACTCGTTCTATTCAAGTCCCGCACACCGAAGGCCAAGAACACCCTGACATTCGAGCAGGTCGAGGCCATGAAGCAAGCGGAGCGCGAAGTGGCATCACAGCCCAAGGCTGAGAAGAGATCCTCAGGCGGTTCGACCGAGAGGCAGAAATATCTGGCTTCCAAGAAGAAGAAAGAGTGAAACCATTCCGACGGGGGAGACCCCGCCTCATTTCTATTCATCATCTAAATAAAGTTGTCCAGATTTATTTGTACAAGATGATGGATGGTTGCAAGACAACACGAGAGTGGAGGGACAGACACGACCGACCCCCATGACAATGAGAGATTCGACGAACTGCTAGAATATTCTAGGAAATCCAATGTTCCCGTTATCCCGGTCATCATACTGGGAATCATAGTGCTGTCCCTTGGAATCCACTGCACCAACTTCGTCCTGAACCTGTTCTATGAGGAGATGGATGTCGTAGGCACTTTCATCATAATCATGTCTTTCATGCTTATGATCCTGGCTTTCAACTCCATCAGACAATGCATCCTGACCGAGGGAATCCTATTCCTCCTAGCCGGATTCATAGGGATCATCATGGGTATCATCCTTGTGGTCCCTGAAGCAAAAATCGTTCCTTCGATGCTTCTCCTGATGATGGGGCTGGTGGTGTCAGGCGTAATATTCTACTCAAGGGAAGAGTACGTCATGTCCTTCTCGTCATTCGGGTTCGCAATAGCCCTGATAGCAGCGGTTGTATGGACCCAGCTGGTAACCGGACTGATCCTGACCGTGATAGGAGCAATACTCATCGTCATGGGCAGCGTTTCGATGGTCGGCATAAGGTCCAAGCTCAGCCTTCATGAGTCCACAGTGGCCAATATAGAGAGGCACGAGTTCCCGGAGGTCTTCATCATGACGGCAGGAACCCTGATCTTCGCTAACCTGTCGTTCCTTATCGGTATCAACATCGCAGACCCCAGCGGTTCCGGTGCCAGCTATCTGTACATGAAGATATTGCTCGGTACCATGACGATGGCGTTCGGCATGTATGCCCTGAGGAACAAGATCGTAGGGGAGGGATCGTTGATGCTCATCATCGGACTGTCATCCCTCACAGGTGCACTATGCGTATCCGTGTGCGGAACAAGCCCCCATCTCCTGAACATCCTGTTCGGACTGATGCTCCTGCCTGCGGTCGCATGCATGTTGAATGGGAAGGAATACCTTATCGGCATCACGGCCCTGCTACTTGCATTAATCCTAATCGTGGAACCGTTCTGGGAGGAGGCCGAGCTGATAGAATACCTGGTCGCTGTGGCCAAGATATTGGCCATGTATTACGCCGTATCGTCATGGTACAAATACGATACGGGAAAATCCGTGGACATACTCTCCAGATTCAAGAAGAAGGAGGCAGCCGATGAATAATCTGGTACCGGATAACGGGTTCTTCGACAGGGACGTCGGACGCAGGTACTTCTCCGCAGTGGGATTCCTGCTGATAGGATTCGACGTCACGATCAAAGGAGCGTTCTTCCTGTTCGGAAGCATGGATCTCACAGGAGGCATATTCGATATCGACTCGGATGCCTATCGCCTCTCGATCTCGGTAATCGCCTTCCTCAACATCCTCTGCATAGTGTCGTCACTAGCGAGAGGACTGATAACGGAATCCATACTGTTCGTGTTCATTTCCACATCAACGCTCATATCCACCATGGATTCGCTGATCGGAGCTGAATCCATTCTAATCCTCAACATCTACTATGCGGTAGCAGTATGGGTATGCTCGTTCTTCTTCTACCTGAGGAAGAACTACCTGATCAGTCTGGCCACTTTCCTGAACGCCCTCGTGCTCCTACTCACATTCACAGGGGGTTGGGTATTCTACCAACCTGCGGTATGGGTCCTGCTTCTGATAGGCGGATTCATCTACATGATATTCGGAGCGGACATGATCATCTACAGCGAACTCGGCATCACACAGCTCAAGAAGACCCACGAGATGGATGATGACAATTATCATGGAGTCGCCCAGAACTCATACGAGATTGCCTGTTCGTTCGGAATGTTCATCCTGTGCGTGCAGATGGCGATCACTGGCCTTGAGTTCCTTACAGAGAGCGGCGACCTGAGCTATGCCGGATCCGTGGCCGTCACAGGTCTGTCGATGATCATGATCCCCACATCGGCGTACATATGTGTAAAGAACATCGCCGTAGAGGGCCTCTTCACCATGATCGTATCTGTGCTGTTCCTTCTGGCGAACCTGGATTCGTTCTTGGAGCTCGGAACGCTCCCAAAACAGATCACAGTGGCGGTCCTGCTGCCACTAGTGTTCTTCGCACTGTTGTGCCTGAAGAAGAGATACATACTGATAGCATCGATCGCTGGAACCATCATGCTCAGCGAGCTGGCGATAGTATTCATTCCCGGGGATTACTCGATAATAGTTGCTGGAAACCTGTTCTCTCTCGCAGCCCTGCTGACCGCATACTACTCCATCAAGAGATGGTATCTCATCGAGACCAGGCGCAGAGTGAGGCATCTCGCAATCGGAAACTACTTCAAAAGAGGTGACAGGGTATGATGAACAATGAGCTTACCGAGGCAACATACAGGACGTGTTTCGGATTCTTCATCTTCTCCGTCCTATCCATCTGGCTCGGAATCTACTACCTCAACACATTCTACGAGTTCGCCCACATAGATGCGACGGCTTACCTGGTGTCAAAAGTCGTGCTTTCTGTGATGCTCCTGCTATTTGCAGCATATACGCTGATAGACGGTACCATCAACGAAGGAATCGTCCTCATCTCATTCGGACTGTCCACACTGACGTTCGCGCTATGTAACCTGGCTGGAATGCCAGGGATGAACGAACTCGATATCATACTCGCCACAGCGATGTTTATCGCATCCATCATGTTCTTCCTCAGGAGGAACTACATGTTGTTCGCGGGAACATTGATCATGTCACTGACGATGTCGGTCCCGTACATTCTGGCGAACTACGTCGACCTCGGAGCGTCGCTGGGTGTCGGACTGATAATCGGCGGCCTGATCTACGGATACTTCTCAATAGGCGGATTCATCTACATGATGATGGGGAAGAACATCCTCCATATCACCAACGACCGTTTCGGAGGATGCCGCGGAAGGGCTCAGACAACCTACGAGATGATTGCATCCGTCGGGTACTACCTGTTCGGAGTGGCTTGGTGCATATACATGCAGGTACCGCTGTCCGCAACATACGATTACACTATGATCGCCATCGCATCTGTGATTCTGGTGATATCAGTCGTATCCATATACAGAGGAGCGGTAGCCGAGGGAGTCATGCTCAGCGTAGGTTCCATGCTGATGATAATGGAGATCCTGTGCGACGGCATCTACGGAGCCGAGGTCCCCGGTATTTTCTACCTGTTCATGGGAGTCGGGACTCTGTTCCTTGTCACACTGTTCTACGCCAAGGGAGACCACGTTATCATGGTGGCCGCTCTGATAATCGCTTTGATGTACATTCTATGGGCATTCACATCTGAATATGACGGCATCGTACTGGTTCTCGGATGGATCCCGGGCATCATCATCCTGTACTATTCATTAAGCAACTGGATCATCGTGGAGAGGAGGATAGCATACCTTCCAACCTTCAGAAGAAAGCCCAAGAGATTCATCGAGAACGATGATTCCGACTCAGATAATTGAAAAAATGAAGGATACTCGGATTATCCGAGCACCCTCTCAAAGTTTCAGGTTCGGATCCCTGAGGTCCATCAATGCAACTTCGCGCCTGTCCATGAAGAATCCCAGCTTCTTGTGAAGCAGTATCGAAGGTGCATTGCTCTCCTGAATCATGCTGTGTGCCACGGTGCAGCCCATCTCGCGCCCCTTCCTGACGCATTCCCTCAGAAGCATGAATCCTATCTCGTTGCGCCTGAAGTAAGGGTGCACACCCATGTTCTCGATCCAGAGGAGATTATCCTCGTCGCAGATGTGATGAAGGATCTGCGCGAAGATGAATCCGATGACCTCGTCATCCTCGACAGCTACAAAGCTTACACCGCTCTCGAGATACGCCTTGAAGTGGTTCTTGCTGCTGGCCCCGAGGTTGTCCTTCCATTCCTCCGGGAGCTCCTCCCATTTGTTCTCGAGAGTGGCCGCGAAGTATTCGCGTATACATGTTATCTCGAGGTCGCGGACAGACTGGATGTCCTTGATCTTCAACTGGCGGATCTCAACCATGCTCACATCTCCTCGGGGGCACCCATTCCGAGACAGTCCAGGACATCCGCCAGGACAGTCTTGGTGCACTCCACGAGAGTGAGCCTCGCATCCCTGAGGTCCTCGGAGTTGAGGATGGATACGTTGGCATAGAACTGGTTGAATGAGCTTGCGAGCTCGTGGGCGTATGCGGGAAGCATATGGATGCGCTTCTCATCTCCTGCGAGCCTGATGGTCTCCTCGTACTTGGCGAGCGTCTTGATGAGATTGATCTCGCACTCCTCCCTGAACTTGGATGCATCCGTATCATGCTTGAACGTTCCAGCTTTCCTGAGCGTGCTGCATGCCCTTGCGTGAACATACTGGATGTACGGTCCGGAATTGCCGTCGAAGTTGAGAGCATCCTCCCACTTGAAGACGAACTGCTTCTCCGGCTGGACGCGGACGATGTTAAACCTGATGGCCGCCACTCCGATGACCTTCGCGATATCCCTCATCTTCTCCTCAGGCATGTCCTGACGTCTGGACTTGATCTCGTCGTAGGCACGTGCGACTGCCTCGTCGATGAGATCATCCATGTAGACGACGACACCTCTTCTGGTGGACATCTTTCCCTCTGGGAGAGACACGAATGCATAGAACAGAGGTTCAGGCTGCTTGTCGCTTCCCAGGATCTCCAATGCAGAACAAAGCTGCTTGGATCCGAGCTTCTGGTCTTCTCCTAGGACATCGATGACACGGTCTGACCTTGTGAACTTGTCGGTGTGGTATGCGAGGTCACGGGTCGTGTACAGAGTTGTACCGTCCGACCTTGTGAATGTGAACTTGGTGTTCTTTCCCTGGACTCCGAAATCCTTGAGGTCGACGAACCATGCACCATCGTCAGTCTGACCGGCGTACTCGGACTTCTTGAGGTCCTCGACGATTGCCCTTGCGGAACCGTCTGCGATGTATCCGGACTCCCATGTATACCTGTCAAGGGAGACGTTGATGTTTCCGAGGGTCTCCTTGAGACCGTCGAGCATGATCTCCGCCGTATGCCTCACGGTATCGATGACTTCTGAATCGCCCTGCTCGAATCTCCTCATCATCTCGGAGATTTCAGTCTGCACCGCAGGATCCGTCTCGAGCTTCTTGTTGGCGACACGGTACTTGGCAACCAGCTTATGGTCGGTTTTGTCGCGCTCCTTCTCGTTCTGTCCTATCTCCTTCATGTGCTCCTCGGAGTTCTTGGCAGCCTCCTCGTCGGTGACGTTGTTGACACCCCATGTGAGCACGACGACCTGCTTTCCCACATCGTTGACGTAGTACTCTGTGGTGACCTCGTTTCCGCACCTCAACAGACATCTTGCCAGGGTATCTCCGATGATCGGATTGCGTGCGCGTCCGACGTGGATGGGTCCAGTCGGGTTGGTGGATGTGTGCTCCACATTGACTCTCTTACCTGTCTTGGGGAGGTATGCGAACTCCCCTCCCTTCTCTACGATCTCATCCAGAGTGGACTTGATCAGGAACTCGGGATCGATATTGAAATTGAGGAATCCGTTGACTGATGTGACCTTCGAGATCATTCCCGAAGGCTGTATCCTCGTCGCAAGCTCATCTGCGATGGCCTGGGGGGCCTTCCTCATCGCCTTCGCGAGAGGGAAACAGGGCACTGCCATGTCTACCCCTTCCATTGTGGATGCCTCTATGACGAAACCCGTTCCGTCTGCACCCATGTCTTTCAAAGCGGCCGAGACCTTTGCACGGATCTCGTTCTGGAAATCATCCATTGCTGTCATGTGAATCACAGTTTGTACCTGAGGAGTGCTGCCACTCCTCCGAAAGCTTTCAGAAGCATGTCTCCCTCCTCCGAATCAGGGGAGATGAGCTGGAGGCGGGTGTTGAACGACTCCGCCTTGTTGAATAGATCGTCGATGAAATCCTCATCGGCGGTGACCTGTGCGTTGGTACCGCACTCCGGACACTGGAACTTGGCGTCCGAATCTGGAACCGTCAGTTCATGGGTGTGTCCGGAAGGACATTGGATCGTTATGCGCCTCTTCTTGATGGACTCAGACACCAAGAGCACATCGACTGCTCCGTTGGACAGGGCATTCCTGACATCGTTCTCTCCGTACGCGGAGAGTCCTCCGTCTGTCTTCCTGATCTCTGTGAAGAGCCTCTGCATGTAGACCTTCTCCCTGCTGAGCTGCAGGCCTGTGAGGATGGACTGCGAGTTCTGGACAAGCTCCCTAAGACCAGACTCGTCCGTGTATCCTGTATCGACCAGAGGAGTTACTACGATTTTCCTGAGCTCGTGATGGAGGTACTCCTCCTTGACGAAGAACTCCTTTGTGTATCCTGGGCCTCCCACGAGGATTCCGAGAAGCTCGGGCCTGTTGAGGAAGACCTCTGTACAATGGTCCGCCACCTTGGTGAAGAACTCATGGGCAGCGATCTCGATCAGCCTTTCGAAACGAACGGAGGACTGTCCTCCCTGGTGGTGCTTCGAGGGAACAAGCGAATCGAAGTGCTTCAGCACCTGGATCCTGCTTCCTGACAGCAGTCCGAGGGTTGCCTCGGACCTGTCGATGGTGATGAGTCCGTAGCACTGCTTGTCTAGGAGCATGGACTCCAGGGGCTCCGTGAAGAAATCGGAGTCGCATCTGTAAAGGAATGCCGTGATCGGCTCGGGAGGATTGATCACGTACTGGACCATCTTGGTCTGATCTCCTGCGCGGGGGACCTCTCCGCAGAAAATCACGATACCGTTCGGGGGTGCCGCTTTGTACGTTTTGAGTCGAGAAGCGATCGAATCGATTGCACTCGTGACATTCTTCATCGTAGTCTTCGACTTGATGTTGGATGCCTGCGATTGCTCGTTCCTGAGGTATGCCATAACATCGGAGATCTGCTTTCCGTAGGGGACGTAACACGAAATGAGCTCGGTTCCCCTTCCCCTGTAATTCATAATCTCCTGCATATCCTTCTTGAAATCATATTTCGCTCTGTCTTCAGCGTTGGTCTCTCCCATAATCGGTCCACCTGGTTCTCTGTGATTCCCCTACTTATAATAAAGGTATCGTGCAAACGCAGGCCCTATGTCGGTCGCCGGACGAATCCCGATAGATGTGTTGTGGTACTGGAAAGCGCTTTTTTGCAAAACAGATGGAAGAGTTTCCTTCTCTAAAAGTAGTCTCTTGCCTCTGTTCGATTGATTTCACTTCAAACGAAGCAAGAGACCGCTTTTAATGAAATCGTTTGGAAGAACCGACTGCAGATGGATCGGTTCTTCCAGAGATTGTGTTTTACAGATTGTCACAGCTCTTCGTTATCCTCTCTATCTTTCTTCCTCTTGTACAAGATGATTAGAATCATAGTCAACACTATCAGGATGATCAATATCCACAGCCATGGTATGGAAATCGAGGCATCGTTCTCATCAACGGGAGAGATGTAATTATCAACGTCGTTTCCGCTGATGGAGAAACTGATGGTCTTTCCTCCCCCTATACCAGCAGAATCATAGGTTCCGGCAACTGTCACATCATCGGATCCAACCTTATTCATGATTATGATCCTGTCTGTAGGGAAGGTTGTATTTCCATCATATCCCTTAGTCCAACCACCGTCAGCGGTCACAACAAGCTGGAGCTTGTAGACCGTAACCGGGACATAGAATTCTATAGAGTTGTACCGAGAAGCGTCCGCAGGCATAAATATAACCTTGAACGAATCCCCGCTCTCTGCAACCGTAGGTATATAATATGGTTCAGCCCAAGTGAAAGTTCCTTTGACGCTGGCTAATCCTCCAGACAAAGTACTCTCCGAAAGCATCTGACCATATGTCAAGGAAGCAGCAATCGGATCTTTGCAGATAACAGGATCTCTCTTTGAGGGGGAACTGGGCGATGAACCGCCGCCACCGACCTTAACTTTGACAGATACCTCTAACTGCAACTCATCATAGTTTGTAGAATCCTTAGGAATGAATTTGACCGAAAATTCCCTTCCGTTATCCGATGTAGTGAGGACTGGACTGCCATCAACCCATTCGAAATGACCTGAAACAGTGTTACCGTGCGAGTCAACAACGGATCCGCCGGTAAGGGTAGAAGTCGAAAGCTTGTTACCGCTGACTACAGTGCCAGCAGTGGGCTTTTTCACGAGAGCGAGAGGCGACTTTTCAACAGTAAGATCTCCGACTTCGACCACGGTGTAGTTCTTGTGGGAATCGCCGGGTACGGCGTAATCGACGGTGAAACCGTTGGTGGAGGCCTTCCAGACGTAGGTTCCGACGTTGGCGGAGGTCGTCGTGTAGGTGACCGTGACCTTCTCGCTGTTCACTCCCGTGGAGACGTCGGTGACAGTGAATGTAACGGTGCGGTTATACACTACAGACTTCGCGCCGATGCTAAGGTCTACAGGATTAACCATCAAATCGCCGGCCGAAACCACGGTGTAGTTCTTGT
>DAXB01000053.1 GCA_002506175.1 Methanomassiliicoccaceae archaeon UBA113 | reverse complement strand
TTCCGTAATGGACTCTTTTTTATAGGTCCTTATTAGTAGCGTGCGAATATAAGAGGCGCTCTTATGAGAAGAACAAACACCTGTGGTGAACTTAGGATTTCCGATTTGGGAAAGAAGGTATGCTTACAGGGTTGGGTCAGATTCTCCAGAGACCACGGAGGAGTTCAGTTCATTGATCTCGCCGACAGGTACGGAATCACTCAGATCGTTTTCGATCCCGAGGACCTTCCCGCAGGCACAGACGGCAAGCACATCGCCGAAGTGATGAATACATTCACTCGCGAGTGCGTCATCTCCATCGACGGAATCGTAAGGAATAGGGTCGAGGGCACAGAGGATGCCAGGAACCCCACCGGAGAGATAGAGGTTCTTATCACAAACGCTGAGCTTCTGAACACATGCCCCATACCCCCCTTCGAGATCGGAGATCAGAAAGAGGGAGCACTCCCTAACGAGGACATCAGGCTGAAGTACAGGTACTTGGACCTCAGGAGGACTGAGATGATCCAGGCAATGGAGTTCAGGAGCAAGCTCGTGCACCTCGCAAGGCAGTATCTGGAGCAGAACGGGTTCCTCGAGATCGAGACACCCATCCTCGGAAGGTCCACTCCCGAGGGTGCGAGGGATTACATCGTCCCATCAAGGATCCACCCCGGAACATTCTACGCCCTGCCCCAGTCGCCTCAGCAGTTCAAACAGATGCTCATGGTCGCATCCATGGATCGTTACTACCAGGTCGCAAGATGCTTCCGCGACGAGGATTCTCGTAAGGACCGCCAGCCCGAGTTCACTCAGCTGGACCTCGAGATGTCCTTCGTCGACATGAAGGACATCCAGGACATGATGGAGGGCATGATGGCCTACATCTGGAAGGGAATCTACGGAATGGAGCTCAAGACGCCCTTCCCGCACATCGCGTACAAGGATGCTATGGAGAGATTCGGCTCCGACAAGCCCGATATGAGGTACGGACTCGAGTTCGTGAAGCTCACGGAGGTCGTGAAGGACGCGCCTTACAAAATCTTCCAGAACATCCTCGCAGAAGGAGGAATCGTCGCCGGTATCAACCTCAAGAAGGACATCGCCGGGGACAAGGTCGGAAGGAACGATGTCGACCGTTACATCGCATACGCGAAGAAGGTCGGACTCGGAGGACTCACTTGGATGAGGTGCGTCGACGGAAAGCTCGACTCCAACATCGTGAAGTACTTCACGCCCGAGATTCTTGAGAACATCAAGACCACAATGGGTGCCGAGGATGGGGACCTTCTGTTCATCGTCGCGGGACCCTGGAAGGCCACATACGAGAGCGCCGGATTCCTCAGGAAGAAGATTGCGGAGGACCTCGGCCTCGTCCCGGAGAACGAGTTCATGTTCTTCTGGATGGACCAGTGTCCCATGTTCGAAATCGATCCCGTATCCGGAAAGTATGATGCGTTCCACCACCCGTTCGTCCTTCCCGAGAACAATCTCGATGACGATTACGTCGGAGGAGCGTGTTTCGACCTCTGTCTCAACGGAAACGAGCTCGGATCCGGATCTCTGCGTATCCACAACGCGAAGCAGCAGATCGAGGTCTTCCACAAGCTTGGACTCTCAGACGAGGACATCGAGAGGAGGTTCGGTTACTTCGTGGAGATGCTCAGCTACGGAGCACCGCCCCACGGAGGAATCGCAATCGGAGTGGACAGGATCTGCGCCATCCTGCTCAACAAGGATTCCATCAGAGATGTCATCGCGTTCCCCAAGAACAAGAGGGCCGTATCTCTGCTCGACGGATGCCCGTCCAAGGTAGATGACGAGAAGCTCGAGGAGCTCCAGATCATCTCCCTCGCAGGCGAGGATCTCGACCTTACAGAGTACGACGGAACCGAAGATTCCGAGTGATCAAAAACATTTCAGGGGCCTTTCGGCCCTTTTTTTTTGCATTTATCAAGCAGTATTATGAAGGTAGGCCTTGGAGCGTTCGTAGATGTCCGATGCAAGCTTCGTGGAGGCGATCGGGCTGTCAGGTTCCTTCAGTTTGAGTTCCATCCTCCTGACCACGTCCTCGCACATGGGATCGTACTTCTCCCTGTCGCCGAGCCCCGTGTCTATCTTCAGGGCGTATTCGTAGTTGCCCCATTTGAAGAGATCCTTCATGTAATCGTCGCGTGACTCGTAGAATCCTTCCCATTCCTTCTTGTTCTCGAATACGATGTGTTCGTCCCAGTTGGTCGCTACCGCGGGTGTCAGGAACAGCATACCAGTGTAGTCGTGTACCAGCTGTATGTACTCCTTCCTGCCTCCGACTGCCACACCTATGCAGTCATCACAGACGAGCCCGTCTCTGTCATGGAAGATCGTAATCGGGGTGTCGAGCTTCTCTTTCGCCCACTCCGTGAGGTCCCATCCGAAGTTCCCGCACATGCCGTAGTACTCAGCGATGACATCGAATTTGCCGTTGAGCATGATCAGCTGGTCTTCTAGGTATTTCCTGAGTTCTGTAGGGTCCTCGTGAAGTCTCATGCCGTTCATTATGATGACGACGTTGTAAGCGTCCGGATCGACATCCAATGATGTGCGTACACGGTACTCGTCCATCATCTCATACTTCATGGAACGCTGATCCATCTTACGGGTGAGGGTGGATGTGTCGTCGTTTTCGACTACGTATATGTTCTTCTCATCAGGATCGTTTTCCAATGCGAAGACTAGCTCATCCTCCAGCGCCGGACATACCACTGCGCAAAGAGTACCTTTGACGGTCATGTGCGATGATTGGTTTTGTCAGTATAAATAAAGGCGATTTAGTATCACAAATAATAAAAACGTATTATCTGAGTAACACGATATTTGAAAACGTAACACCAAAGTTTTATACAAGCGGACTCATCCAGACATCATGGACAAGGGATCCAAGACTGTGCTGGCTGTGGCCGTACTGTGTCTTCTGGTAGTCGACTGTATCGCCATCTATCCGCTTTTGGACAACGGGAGCGATCCGGAGCCGGGACCGTACGATCCCTCCGGATTCAGGGACATAACCGACATCAGGGGAAGGGTCGTCACGATACCCAACGAGATAGACCGCGTGGTATGCGTTGCTGCCGGTTCGCTCAGACTGATGTCGTATATGGGCGCATCCGACCTTGTCGTTGGTATAGACCATTCCGATTCGTCCAAAGATCCAAGGAACGGTTATGCCACATATCTTCTCGCTTACGACTACTCGGGCGTTCCCAACATAGGGGATGCATCCAACGAGACCAGTTACAAGGCGATAATCGAGACCGGGGCCCAGGTGATCATCGCATCCAAGGTTTCCGTCGATGATCTCAACACGATTCAGAACATGACCGGGATCCCAGTGGTTGCGATAGATGCGGGCGGAGATGTCACGATCACGGATGACAGGTTCAGAGAGAACATCGAGCTGATGGGAAAGGTACTCAACAGACAGGACCGTGCGAAGGCATTACTTGATGCGGTAGATGGGTTCATAGCTGAACTGGCATCATACTCCGCGACCGTATCCGACAAGGCCAAGAGCTATGTCGGCGGTCTCACATATTACAAGCAGAGCGGTCTTTACATGACTTCCGGAAACTTCCTGCCGTTCGATTTGGCCGGGGTTAAGAACGTCATGCCGTACATGAGCGGACTCCCATACAATATCGAGATCGCATCAAGGCTGATAGAGGCGGGGCCGTCGTACATCTTCATGGACAGCATGACCAGGGTCGCCAGCTACAACCAGTATCTGGAGAACAAGGCTGTCTTGGACGCCGTTCCGGCCATAAAAGAGGGAAAGGACTACCTGCTGTTCGCATCCAAGTATTACGGTACCAACTGGGAGACTGAGATCATGAACGCATACATCATCGGGCAGGTCGTCAATCCCGATTCCTATTCATACAATCTGAGAGAGAAGCTCAATGCGGTTCTGGATTCGTTCTTCCCCGGTTCGGACCTCTCTGTGAAAGATATCTACAATATGCAGGGCTGGACTCCGGAGGAGGGATGGCTATGACCGGAAACATGCCGATGAAGGTCTACCGCATATACGATGACGAGAGCTCCGAGGGGGAGTCCGAGAAGAAGTACCGCGAGGGATCCAGGAAGAAGGTCAGATGGATCGTCTTGTTTGCACTGCTGACTGTAGCGATCATGATCCTCACGCCGGTCATCAACAACCCGGGGTACAATCCCGTGGACATCCTGAAGGCATTCTTTACACTCGACACGACATCCAAGGTGGGAACCTACGTATGGCAGGTGGATATGCCTATCTTCTTCGGTGCGCTGATCGCGGGTGCCGCCCTATCCGTGGCAGGAGCAGTGATGCAGTGTATTCTCAGGAATCCATTGGCATCACCCTATACGCTCGGTCTCTCCAATGCCGCCGCGTTCGGAGCTGCTCTTTCGATGATGTTCTTCACCGACGGTATGGTTTTCTCAGGAGTGTTCGGAGACTACATCACGCCGATATTCGCGTTCGTATTCGCTATGGTCGCGACATTGATCATCATGCTTCTTACAAAAGTGACAAGGGTGTCGTCGGAGACCATGGTCCTGGCAGGTATCGCCGTCAGTGCGATATTCTCGGCCGGAATCACACTCATGCAGTATATCGCGGACCCGGTCCAGCTCAGTTCCATCGTGACATGGATGTTCGGATCCGTATCCAATGCGAGCTGGTATTGGGATCTCGTTCTGTTCAACGCCCTGCTGCTGGTATCGGTCTACTTCTTCGCACGCAGATGGGATATGAACGCGATGAACACAGGGAACGATGTCGCGAAGGGAGTCGGAGTGAACACCGAGAGGTTCCTGATGATAGGTCTGGTGCTCTCTGCCGCATTGGCGGCTCTCATAGTGTCGAGGTTCGGAGTCATCGCGTTCGTGGGATTGCTTGGACCTCACATGGCCCGCATGCTAATCGGAGACGACCATCGTTACCTCATCCCGATGTCGATCCTCTTCGGAGCCGTCATAATGACGCTGGCCAATCTGGTCGCAACCAACATAGTCGCACCCGTCGGACTTCCCGTTGGGCTTCTCACTGCCCTGCTCGGAGGGCCGGTGTTCATCTATCTTCTCATCAGGAGGTACAGAGCATGAAGATAACCGTTAACGGAATCGAATTCAGCTACGGTTCCGAATCCACGCTCTCGGATATCGGTTTCGAGGCTAGGCAGGGGGATATAGTCGCCATCCTGGGGCCCAATGGGGTGGGGAAGACGACCTTCCTCAAGTGCATAAACAACATCCACACGCCTTCCGCGGGTACCGTCATGGTAGACGGGCAGGACATCCTGTCCATGAACAGGGATGGGGTCGCGAAGGTGCTGGGTTACGTTCCTCAGGGTGCGGTCACATCCGGCAGCACGGTTTTCGAATCCGTCCTCATCGGAAGGAAGCCCCATATGGGCATGGGGGTATCCGACAAAGACATCCATATCGTATCACGCGTCATAGACATGCTCGGGCTGACACGCATATCAGAGAAGAAGGTCAACGAGATCTCCGGAGGGGAGTATCAGATGGTCCAGATCGCCAGGGCATTGGCGCAGCAGCCCAAGGTATTGCTGCTCGACGAGCCCACCAGCAATCTGGATCTGAGGAATCAGTACTCCATCCTCCACACGCTGTACCATATCGTCCACGAGAACGGGATGTGCGCCATCATGACCAACCACGACATCAACCAGGCCCTGAGGTTCTGCAACAGGTTCGTCCTGATGAAGGACGGTAAGATCTTCGCGGCCGGAGGAGTCGAGGTGATGACATCCGACAACATCCACGAGGTCTACGGTATCGATGTGGCGGTCGGAGAGGTGGATGGTTACAAGGTAGTCGTCCCGACGGAGCTGGACCATGTCCTCTCGGACAAGGTCCTCGACTTCCTGGCCAGGAGGAAGAAGAATCCCAAGCAGAAGGAGTTCTTCGATGAGAGGGCAGAGGGATGGGACAAGATATCCATCCACAATCCCGACAAGGTCGCCATGATTGCGGATATCATCGGAATACGTCAGGGCGACAGTATCCTGGACGTCGGAACCGGTACAGGAGTCATGATTCCGTATTACATGGAGAGGATGTCGGAGGGACATGTCACCGCAGTGGACTTCTCACCGAAGATGATCGAGGTCGCCAAATCCAAGAATCCGCCTTCCGGCATGCTGTCGTACAATGTAATGGATATCTATGATCTCAACGAGACGAAGTCCTACGACAAGATCGTCTGTTACTCGTGTTTCCCGCACTTCCCGGATCCGCTGAAGGCCATCAGGGTGATGGCCCGTGCATTGAAGGACGGAGGCGAGCTGGTCATAGCACATTCCTCATCCAAGGAGCACATCAACCATGTGCATTCCACGGGAGGGGACGTGATCCAGTTGGATTACCTTCCCGATGCTGGCATCATGGCCGAGATGTACGAGGCCTGCGGATTGCAGGTCACAATGTCCCGCGACAATGACGAGTATTACATCATGATCGGAATGAAGGTCTGATCAGAGATACGTGACCGTTTCCGTGAGGGGTTTCCTCAAGGGGTGGTTAGGTCCGGGATGGGCATCATCGGCGGGATACCCTATCGGGAGGAGGTTGTAGATCGTCTCGTCATCTGGAAGGCCGAACGCTTCCTTCACCTTGATGGGGTCGAACCATCCTACCCAGCACGTTCCGAGTCCCAATGCGTGAGCTTGGAGCATCATCTCATCCGTGATGATGGCGGCATCGGTCTCCCCACGGTTGAGTCCGGAGAAGTGGCTGATCCATTCGAGGTCCTTCTTCATCGAGATTATAAGGACCACCGGTGCTTTGAATGTCATTGACCATTCGTCCTGGAACTTCGCCCTTTCCTCGGGTGTCTGGACGACGTATATGTGCTGTCCCTGCAGGTTCTTGGCGGTCGGGGCTAGTTTGCCGGCCTCAAGGATCTTGAGAAGTTTCCACTCCTCTACCGGTTTGTCGCTGTATTTCCTGACAGAGTACCTAGAATTGATCACGTCGTCGAATTCCATGGTCGGAAGAACGGGTCCTCAGGATAAGATGTTATCGAATTGTCGAAGCATCTTTCAAAACCCTTCTATACCACAACAACGATTTTCGCGATAATGGCATACAAAGCGGTCATAGCAGTCCTGATTGCGGCACTGGCAGTAGTGGGAGGATGCATTGTTTACAACAATATGATTGATAAGCAGGATCCCGTGACTCCGGAGCCCGAAGAACCCGAGGAGACATACTACAGCATAACGTACGTTCTCAACGGAGGGACCGCTGACCCAATGTCACCAGCATCTTACAAGAGCGGCGAGAGGACATATCTCGGAACCCCAACCAAGACCATAAGCGGCTACAGCGTGGAGTTCCTGGGGTGGTACAGCGACAGCGCTCTCACCCAGAGAATCGGATACATCTCGGAGAGTGCTACGGGCGATAAGACCGTGTATGCCAAATGGGACGATTCCGAACTCTCGGTTTGGAACATCGAGTATGAGCTCAACGGGGGAACGGCGGTAAGCACCCTTACAACGCAGTATGTGGAGGGTATGGTTACGCCTCTCGGAACGCTTGTGAAGGTGGAGGACTTTGTATCATTCAAATTCAAGGGTTGGTCTCTCAGCGAGGATATGTCCGAGGTAATTACGGAGATTGGCGAGGACATGACCGGGGACATCAAGCTCTATGCCTCATGGGCGAGGCCGGACGATTCGCAGTATTACTCGATCAAGTACGTCCTGAACGGTGGAACAGCCGATTCATCATCGCCATCCAGTTACTATGTGGGGAAGGTCACCGACCTGGGCTGTCCAACGAAGGTTATCGACGTGGAGAACGAGTATCTGTTCATGGGATGGTATCTGGATGCGGCCTGCACCCAGAGCATAATGTACATCCCGGCCCAGATGATCGGGGACCTGACGCTGTTCGCTTCATGGGACACGGATGTGGTGGGGCACGGATTCAAGTTCGATACCGTGACCACGACTACCGAGACCTGGTTCGGGCAGAAGTACACATCAGTGTCTTACGGAACATTCGCATATACCTATCTTCATTATGATGAGAAGGACGGGTACCTTCAGATGAGAGTCACCGGGACAATGCTCAAGGACGGCTCCTATTCATACAGAGAGACTGTAGAATGGCAGTCCGATGACGAAGTGGTCGAGGAATCAGATTATGAGTCTGGAGTAGTGATAGATATCGGAGGATGGAAGCCGGTAACCGAGAAAGTAACTGTCACTCTTTACAAAGGGGCATACAAGGAGACGCAGTACTACATCTACGGATGGCTCCTTGTTAAGCTCGAATCATCCTATCAGTCGTATTCCACTGTTCAGACGACGGAATACACTCTGACCGATCTTCTTACACATGAGTCGCAGCCCACATACACCGTCAAGGCATATTCGGACAAGGGCTTGACGGTGAGCGGAGCGGGCACCTATGATGCGTTCACAAGGAATGTGGTCCTTACTGTAGTAGGCGACGATTCGGATTTCGCAGGATGGTACGATGAGGATGGAAAACTGCTCTCGACAAAGACCACGTATGTAATCAGCCTCGTTCTTTCGGATATCGCGGTATATGCGATGAATACGAGCGACAATGATTACGTCGCTCAGAAGGACAAGGCCTTTACAATGACCCCGGAAGTATCTCTGAAAGGCACGGAATGGATTCTGAAGGATGGATCGGGAGTGGAGATTGCAAGGACGGTTTCGGAATCGTTCTCATACACGTTCACCGAATGCGGAACATACTCCATATCCTATTCGGGACAGGACGGTAATGGAGTAACCGTGTCGAAGATAGGATCTATAATGGTGGACGGAATCGTTACCAAGGTCTATGAATGGTCCTATGGGGATGAGAGTTACACTGCACAGCTGGACATCCAGTATTCGGATTACGTCGAATATGTGAATGCGGACGTCAAAAGATTCCAATATAGTCCTGAAGATGATGTCAAATATGTGACTTACAACGACAAGTACGTCAAGTCGCTGGCAGGTCAGATCGCCGTTCAGACCCAGGGCATGTCGGTCAATGATACCGTTACGGTGCTGCTGAGATTCGTCCAGACCATCCCGTACGTTACGGACAGCGAGTCCCGCGGAATGACGGAGTACTTCAAGTTCCCGCTGGAGACATTGTACGACAACGGAGGAGACTGCGAGGATACGACATTCCTTTTCTGCGCCATAGGAAAGGCCATGGGCTACGACGTCGCTGTGATGTATTTCGAGGGTCACGCAGCAGGGGCCATCAATATGAAGGAGCTCGGATACGGTTCGGATAATGTTGGAATCGAGAAGGTGCGCGGCAATTTCGGCTCTTACTCGTATTATGTGTTGGAGGAGAACTCGGTTGTGCTCACGTATCTCTATCCTGATGATGTGCGCTATAACGGGACGCCTAAGGAATTCTACCTGTTCTGCGAGACCACCACTGTCTCGGACAAATATGGTAACACGTTCGATATCGGGGATGTCCCGTTGTACAAGTCGTATGGCGTGGGAGACAATCCGTACAGTAGTCTCAATGTCCAGAATGTAATCCCGGTAGTCTGATTCGGCAAAACATCAAAAAAAGAGTTGGGAGAGGACCGGCTTACGCCGGCCTCTTCGGCTCAGAACCTTGCTTCTATGAGTCTCTTGGCGGCTTCGACAACCTCTGCCGAGGAGTATCTCCCGCCTGTCTGTTTCATGACGAATCCGATGACTTGGTTCGCGGCCTTGTCGTTCTTCTGATAGTCGGCAACGATCTTTGGGTTCTCATCGAGGAACTTCTCAATCATGGAATCCAGTCCTGCGGAGTCGCCCTGGACTGCCGCAGCATCTACTCCCGTCATGAACGATTTGATCTCGATGGTGCACTGGGTGTCGGTGATCTTTCCGTCGTTGAATCCTTTGATGATCTCGACGATCTTCTCCGAATCCAGGGTCGGGTCCCTCTCCTCGAATACACGCCAGTTCGCGCTGACGGGTCCTGCGACCCATTTGACGGCGTTCGGCGTTCCGAGGTCCCTGGATACCTTCTCGAACAGCTTGGCCAGTTCAACGGATGTGGAGACGAGCTGCTTGGCCATCTTCGCATCGATCTTGTACTGGTCCGCAAGCCTCAGAGTCATGTTCTGAGGCGATTCCTTGATCACAATGGAATCGGATAGATCCTTGATGTGATAGATTCCGAGATCCGGTTCGTCGATGTATCCGTACTGGTCCTCGAATTCCTTGACCCTGACACCGATGGTAACGTCCCTCTCGGGGTCGTACCTCCTGGTCTCGCGGAGTATCTTCTTCTTCGCCTTGATCATGGCTATCTGCCTGATCATCTCGGCATGCAGAGCCTTCTCGGCGTGCTTCATACCGTTGACGTTCTTGACTTCGACCCTCTCCACTCCCACAGAGATGTTGCAGTCGCATTTGACGGTCCATTCGAGTTCGTTAGGGATGTCGAGCAGGTGCTTGATATCCCCGATCATCTGGGTGAGGAACTCCCTGGCTTCTGCGGGAGTCGCTATATCGGGCTCCGTGACGATTTCGGCGAGCGGGATTCCCGACCTGTTGTAATCGATGAGCGATGTGAGGTCCGCGGTCCTCTTGGTCTTTCCGGGGTCCTCCTCGATGTGGATACGGGTGATTCTGATGGGTTTCTTACCGTTCAGGTAGTAGACTCCCCTCTCTCCGATCGGGTTGTCGTACTGCGTGATCTGGACGCTCTTGGACATGTCTGGATAGAAGTAGGTCTTCCTTGCGAACCATGTGGTCTCGTTGATCTCGCAGTTGAGCATCTTGGCGATCATGATTCCGTACTTGAGAACATCCCTGTTCAGGACGGGCCTCGATCCCGGCATTCCGAGGCATGTGGGACAGACGTGCGAGTTCGGTATTTCCGTGTCCTCGGTAGGACAGGAGCAGAACATCTTGGATTTAGTCGGGAGCTGCACATGGCATTCCAATCCGATCTTCATATCGACACCTCCGGTCTTCTGAGGTCGAACTGCTTCTCCCAGTCCTCCGCGATGGAGAACAGAATATCCTCGTTCCAGTGGTCGGCGACGAACTGCATTCCGACGGGCATTCCGTTGGAGTCGTATCCGCACGGTACCGACATGTGCGGAATTCCTGCGATGTTGGCGGGAACCGTAAGGTAATCCGCTTTGTAGGAGTCCAGGGCGGACATCTTCGAGATCTCGTCGAACCTGGGTGCCGTGAAGGGCATCGTGGGCGCGAGGACCGCATCGTGCGTCTCGAGGATGGACTTGTAGTCCTTGATGATGACCTGCCTGACCTCTCTTGCCTTTGCATAGTGCCTTCCTCCGAATCCTGCCATACGTGTGAACGTTCCGAGGAGGATCCTCCTCTTGGCCTCGTCTCCGAAATACTTGGAACGGACGGATGTGAAGTAGTCATCGAACTTGAGGCTGTGGTCCCCTTCCTGGTGCCCGTACCTCATTCCGACGTACCTGGCAAGGTTGGTGGATGCCTCGGATGTTGCGAGGACGTAGTATGCCGGCATGGCGTACTTCAGCGATGGCATATCGACGTAATCCACGTCGACACCCATGGCAATCAGCTGCTCAAGAGCCTTCTTGAAGGTCGCTTCGACCTCCTTGGACAGCCCCTCGATCCCCTCCTTCGGGACTGCGACCGATTTCATCTTCCTGTATGCCGTTCTGAATTCGGGCTGGACCATGGATGTCGGGTCCCTCTCGTCCTTTCCGGCGATTACCGTCATGTATTTCTTCAGATCCGTGGCTTTCTGTGAGATCACTCCGATCTTATCGAGGGAGTTTCCGTAATCGATCAGTCCGAATCTGGAGACACGTCCGTATGTGGGGGTGAGTCCGTACACCCCGCAGAACGATGCGGGGCAGCTGATGGAACCTCCCGTGGATACTCCAAGCGATACATGGTCCTCTATGACGGACGCTGCGCATGCCGATCCTCCGGACGATCCTCCGCAGGCCCTCTCCAAGTCGAACGGGTTCCTGGGGATCTCGAATCCGGAGTTTGTACTGAATGTTCCGAATCCGAACTCATCCATGTTGCACTTTCCGACGAGTTTCCCTCCGGCCTTCCTCAGCTTTGCAATGCAGTCCGCATCGAACGCCGGGCGGTATCCCTCGAGAATCCTGGATCCTGCGCATGTCTCCATATCGTTGGATGTGAGATTGTCCTTTGTGGAGAACAGGAATTTGGCATCTCCAGCATCGGTATCGTCAGTCATGGCGTGGAACATGAGGTACTTGGCGTTGATCGCTTTGAGGTCCTTCATAGTGTCGTTCATCGTCATGACAGCCTGGGCCCCCTTACGTATCTCTCGTATGTGTCCATGTCTCTGAGCAGGGCATCGGAGTCGTATTCCACCTTGGGGATGTCGTCCCTGAGGATATCCTCGACGAGGATGGGATTGACACCGCGTTCGTTGCACTCCGGAGCCTCGTTGAGGAGCTCGAAGTACTCCATGATATCGCTCAGATCCTTGCAGTATTTCTCGAGCTCTTCATCGGTGAGCTCGATGTGTGCGAATTTCGCCACGTCCTTAACGGTCTTCACATCCATTCTATAGACCTTCGGACTGCCTATCTACAGAATGCATTAAAAGTATTGCGCGCACGTTATAGGGCTAGACAATAGATTGAAGCCATTACTGTATGAAGAACAGCGCGTACAGGGTCATACGGTCATGGTTGAATTCGAACTTCTCTCCAAGCTTTTCAAGGTATTTCCCGATGTCCAAGCCAAGGGAGGAAGCGGATGCCATTCTCATTTCGGGGTATCTGCAGGGGTTGGGATATGCGCATACCCCGCAGTATTTGCATGGGCCATCCGTGAATGCTGTGCATTTAACACCTTCTTTCATGAGGCTTATGAGGAAGTATCTGCAATTGTCCTGCATCTCGCGGGTGGCTTTTTCTGTAAGAGATTTGTCTTCGACATCCAGTTCGTAGATGCGTTTGGCCACAAGCACGAATGATGTTCTGCTGTAGAGTCCCTTCGGGTCGTTGCAGGCGCCGGGAGGACATCCCCAGTTGGTGTTGTAGCATCCGCACAGGTTTTCCTTGCATTTACCTAGCATTTCTATGCGGAATTCCTCATCATCCTTGGGTACTGGCCCCTTCAGGAACACCAGATTCTCGAACTCGTCTCTCGAGGAGACCTCCTCCCATTTCTCCACGAGTCCGTTTCAGTTTTTTCGTTTATATATTTTCTCGAAAGCGCTTATATTGTACTGTTCTCTCATACGCTCTCATGGCAGCAGCTGCAACGCCCGAGAAACAACTCGCCGCAGGAATGAAGGCGATGGAAGAAGGGGACTTCAAGAAGGCATATTCATCGTTCAAGAAACTCGTTGTAGAGTATCCGGAGAACGCGGAATGCTGGTTCTACAAGGCCGAGTGCGGTAATTACGCATCAGGCATGTTCGGAGCCAAGGCAGATAACGAGGAGATCATGGATGCATACAAGAAGGCGATGGAGCTCGATCCGGAACGTGCCGACTATTACCAGGCATACGGTCTTTTCTGCATCTCTATTCAGAAGTACGATGAAGCTGAGAAGGCATATTGCGAAGCAGCTGAGATCGATGAGTCATTGACATCGTCGCTTTACTCCGAGTTCGCTATCGAGTACTTCAACAATGTCATGGCGCAGTACGGGGAGATCATGGAGGATCCCAAGGCCCGTGCACCTTATGCGAAGAAGGCTCTTGAGTACATGCTCAAGGCTCTCGACATCGATGCAGCTGAAGCAAAGTCTCTTCTCTGAGATTCAAACAATCAACATGATGCCCGGTATCGGGCATCTTTTTTCTCTTATTGTCATCAAGTCGCATGACCTTATCCCAATCGGTTTTTTGTAAAAGGAAAAGGTTTGGAAGAGGTTTATTCGAACGTTAATTCAGTATCTTCTCGGAACGCCGATCCAGGAGAAGAGACAGCTCGAGAACATCGAGACGCCGCCCTTAATGGACCTGACGTACTTTGACATCATGACAGATGCGATTACACCAAGGAGGATTACAACAATTCCAAGTCCGAGTATGATGAGCAGGGAGTTGAAGTTCATTCCGATGGTGCTTGCGTGCTTGTAGTAGAGAGCGACAACTATGGAGATGATTGTTGCTCCGGATACGAGCGAGAAAATCGGAACGATGATTGAGAATATTCCGATTGCGAGTGCTGCGATGACGAATCCGATGATTGCGAGATCCTTTGCAGTTCCGTTGACTGCAAGGTTGTAGAGCGTTGTGCTTGTGTCCCATCCGGTCACGTTGAGTGGGATGATGAACAGCAATGCCGCCGTGAGTCCGAATGCAAGGATTGCGAGGATGATTCCGCCGTAACGCATTCCATTCTTGGGATGTGAAACAGGCTCATCGTAGTTCCTCATCGCCTCTTGGGGGTTGTATTCGGCAGGCTCTGCCGCCGCAGCAGTTGTTGCCGCGGCTGCTGTTGCACCGGTTGCATAGTCCATATCGGGATCATATGCTCCGATGCGTGCCCTCTCGTCTGGCTCTGGATCAGCAGTCGCGTTCATTGGAGCGACGGGAGGGATTGATCCCGCGTCCTTAAGAGCGCTACCGCAGAAACAGCAAAAGTTGTTCTTGTCAGGATTTTCAGTCCCGCAGTTTCCGCAGAATGTCATAGTACCATCCTTTATTGGAAGGATACCTACTTTGACACATATAATGATTAGTAACAGAAGCGGAACATACAGATGAACAGAAGACAATGAATGGTAGCGAGGAGTCGATTTGAACGACCGATCTCCGGGTTATGAGCCCGACGGGATATCCTGGCTACCCCACCTCGCTATTGTTCCTCTTTATGGGAGGGTATTATAAAATGTTTTTCGTGATACTCAGAAGAATTTCTTCAGGAACATCAAATCGTCGATTTTACCCTTGATCTGAACTTTCTTCAGAACGAATGCTCTCATAGGTCTGAGCGTTCCGTCGATCAGGCCCTGGAGGTTCTCGGGGGTTGTGGTAAGGGTGACATCCGCTTCCGGGAGAAGCTGAGGTTGGAAGTCAGAGATCTGTGCGTTTTTGAGTTTCATGGAATAGGCTTCGGATCCGAGGTCTATGTTGAAGCTCTTCTCGAGATGCTCGATCTCCTTCTTCATGTCCGGGTCCTTTTCCATCTTTCTGTGGAATTTGTCGATGAGTGCCTGTATCTGTTCCTGCATTGCCATGTTTTTCACCATTCGTCAATCCTTGTGTAAGAGCGTTTCGAAAGCATTTCCCTTACCGGTTCCCAGGATGTGCGCACGTGCGGCGGGGCGCAGCCCCTTTCATCCACCCATGATTTGATGAAGTCCATGGTGTAGTGGTCGCTAGGATATCCGCTCCCGATATTCGTTCCGAACTCTTTGCGGAGGTCCTCGATCATCCTGTCCCTCGTGACTTTTGCCACGATGGATGCTGCTGATACGACAGGGTATGTGTCATCAGCTTTATGTCTTGCTATGATTCCTGCGTCGCGTCCGAGTAATGCCGAAAGACGTTCCGAGAAGGATGTTTCGTTGATGTCCGGGCAGTCTGCGTAGACTTCATCCGAAGCCCATTTGGAAGTTCCTTCAGCGAACATGTTGAGTTCTATCTCGTTCAGAGATATCCTCTTCCTCTGCTCATCGATCTCTTCAGACGAGACTATCACGGTGCACCAGTGATCCGCGCCGTCGATTATCGAGTCGTACATCTTCTCGCGTGTCTTCGGGGTGAGTTTCTTGGAATCCTTTACGCCGATATCCTTCAGGAAATCGTCGTTCTCGACGTACACGACTCCAACAACCAGCGGCCCCATCACAGAACCGCGTCCCGCCTCATCAACTCCGCATATCATCGGTGCTTAACCTAAAACGTGGTAGATATACATTCTTTTAAATGGGTTCCGTCATTGCTTGAACGATGACACTCAAATGCGACTTACAATATGGTAAGGGCGAAGCGAGTTACAGGCTCTCCCGTGTCGGAGTGAAGAATGTTCGCAAGCCCATCCTTGTCAAGAGGGAAGGACCAGGCAGCACGCTGAACAACGTATTAAGCTGCCACATAGATATCTATGTGGACCTCCCGGCCGATCAGAAAGGGTCGCACATGTCCAGGAACGTTGAGGTTCTCAACGAGGTCATGGAGTCCAGCATAAACAAACCCATCACAGGTCTGGAGGACGTGGCTGGGGACATCTGCAGGAAACTCATGGTACGTCATGAGTACGCGCAGCGTGCAGAGGTCAGTATCTGGGCAGAGTATTTCCGTCCCAGCAAAACTCCCATGGGAAAGGACACCTACGAGGTGTACAAGCTCATGGCTGGAGGAGTTATAGACCGTGACGGCGGCCTGATGAAGAGGATCGGAGTCGAGGTCGTTGGAATGACGGCATGCCCCTGCGGACAGCAGACTGTCACAGAGATGCTCGAGTATAACGGCGAGATACCTGCGATGACTCACAATCAGAGGAACGTATCCTCGATAATGGTCACCCATCCCGACGGAATGTCGCTCGAGGCGGACGATCTCATCGACATCGTGGAGGATTCATTCTCTTCGCCGACTTTCGAGCTTCTAAAGAGGCCGGACGAGGGACAGGTGATCATCAACGCACACTCCAACACCAAGTTCGTGGAAGATGTCGTCAGGGGTATTCTGGAGCGTTTCGTGAAGAAGTATACAGATCTCCCCGATTCCGTGTATGTGGATGTCATCAGCGATTCCGAGGAATCGATTCACAAGCATGATGCGTATGCCGAGAGGGAAGACACTCTCGGAAACCTCCGCAAAGAAAACCTTTGATTCAGTTTTTCAAAAAAAAGTGGGATGAGGGGGCAGGTCACTCCTGCTCCTCCTCATATTCCTCGAGTTTCAGATCCAGGACCGAGATGTCCGATACGTAGACGTCCGGAGGACACTCAAGATCGTCCAGGCACCCTACCCAATATACAACAAGTCCGGGTCCGAAGAGCTGGGTGTAAGGTATCAGCTGCTTCCTGGAGTTGAACTTGAACTCGGTGTTGTCTCCGAATGAGGCCTTGCTCTCTACCCAGCAGATCTTGTGCCCCTTGTACATGACCGGCTTGTCGAGAAGGCAGTCAGGTGTCTTGGTGAACTCCGTTCCGCGGAGATCGTTCTCCGTACGGTACGTGATCCCCTGGCCGTCGAGCCATTGATGGGTGAGATCCTCGCCCCAGATCCCTCTCTCCTTCTGCCTTATGTTGGCTTCGGGGGAGTAGACGATGTCGTATGCGATGACGTCGCGAATCTCATCGGCAACTCTCTCATCCTCGAGCTGGCTGGGGTCGTGTATGATGCTCCAGAAGTCCTTCTTGTTGTAACCGTCCTCCTGGAAGATGAACATCGATACGAGTATGGGCGGGAATTTGTATTTGTCCGCCACCTCTACGAGCGTGAGTCCGTTCTGCCAATCCTTCATCATACGGGGGGTCTTCTGCTTTACTGTATAGAACCTCTTCTTGACATCCCTGCTCGTCTTCTGGGTGAAGAGGGTGTCCAACAGCCTGTCGTCGTACCTCCCCTTGTGCTTCTCGAGGTCGGACGGGTTTCTGAGGCTGTTGTACAGCTCCCTGTATTCTTCGTAGTCCACGTTATCACTGTGCGAGTTTCTTGCAGAGATCCTCTACAGCCGAGATGACAACGTCCTTCACCATGGATGTGGGAGGACAGTACGCATTCTCGGAACGGACGAGGAAGTCCTCTGCTGTGATTCCGTTTACGGCTGCCGAGGTCAACCAGTCGATACGTCCGGTGGCCTCTTCACCTGCTATAATCTGTGCTCCGATGATCCTGTGGGAGGTCTTGTCGGCAAGCACTTTGACGATAAGCTCCTTTCCGCCGGGGTAGTACCTAGCGCGTGTCAGTCCGACGGCCTTTCCCTCGGCGACATCGATTCCGTACCAGGATGCGAGACCCTCGGAGAGTCCGGTTCCTGCAATCTGCTTCTCTCCGATGAAGCTGACCCACGGGCTCGCCACGGGTCCGAAGAGCTTCTTTTCTGAAGATACGGCGTTGTTTCCTGCGACGGATCCCTGCTTCACGGCGGTGGATCCGAGCTGACTCATCGTCGCTCCGGGCATGATGGCGGATTCACACTGGACGAGATCTCCCGCCACATAGATGTCGGGGACGAGTCTGCCTCTCTTGTAAGGCTGGAGTGTGGGGGATACCAGCAGGGCGTTGAGCTGTCCGACATCGAAACCGAGTGCTTTCGGGATGTCGAGGTTGGCGCGAACGCCTGTTGCGAAGATCATGACCTCGCAGGGGTATTCCTTTCCGTCAGCGGTAACGCCTGTAACCTTGTCGGTTCCGTTTACCGCCTGTATGGGCGCTTTCATGACGAATTTGATACCCATGTCCTCGAGATGTTTCTGGATGTTGTCCGCCATGTCCTTGTCCGCGATACGGGGGATGACCTGGTTCATCATCTCGATGACTGTGACATCCTTGCCCATGTTCTTGAGCGAGACCGCGAGTTCGAGTCCTATGACTCCTGCTCCTCCGATGACGACGTTCTTGGCTCCTTTCAGGGCTTCCTCTACGTTCTTTCCGTCCCTGACAGTCCTGATGACGAACACATTCTTCAGCTTGGCTCCCTCGATTGGGGGAACGAAGACAGTTGCTCCTGTAGCGATGACGAGAGAATCGTAGTTGTATGCGGTTCCGTTCGCTGTGACGGTTTTGGATGCATCGTCCACTGACTCGACCTTCGTCTTGGTGTACACCTTGATGTTGCGTTCTTTCTCGTAGAACTCGGGGGTGTGCATGACGATGTCGGTCCATTTGCTCTTTCCCTCGATTCCCCAAGGGATGGCGCAGGAAGAGTACGAGATGTCCTCGTCTTCCGTGAAGACAGTTATCTCGCAGTCAGGGCATTTTGCCCTGGCGGTGGAAGCGGCCGTCATTCCGGCGGCTCCCGAACCGATGATTATGACTTTCTTCGACATGTTAAATCTGCCTCGACATCCATAGATATTATTATAAATTAGTGGTAGGAGAACGAACGCAAAGCCATGCCATACCGATCGGGATGCAGGTTTTTTTTCAGCGCAATCATGCCATAGACTATTAACATGGTGTGCGATACACCTCCAAGGTGTTAACCAGATGAAGGGAGACAGATCGCCGTCAGAACTCGAAGCTCTCTGGAAAGAGGATGACATGGTCTGCGGCGAGAAGGTCCGCGCCATGGTCGTCATCATGCGTACGAACGGATGCTGCTGGGTGAAACATGGCGGATGCACGATGTGCGGATACAGGGAAGCATCGCTCATGAATGTGACCGAGGGCGATCTCCTCAAACAGCTGGAACAGGCATTGTCCAGGCACAAAGGCGAACCGTTTGTCAAAATATATACCTCGGGAAGCTTCTTGGACGACAACGAGGTCCCTCCGCAGGTCAGGGCGAAATATTTCGAGGCCTTCAAGGATTGCAAACGCATTCTGTTCGAGAGCCGTCCTGAATTCATAACCCCTGAAGTGGTATCTACCCTTCCGAAGACCGTCACGGTTGCGTTGGGTCTCGAGAGTTCCGATCCGGATGTCCTCGAGACATCGGTTCACAAAGGATTCACCCCGGCCGACATCAAGAGGGCAGGAGAGTTACTCAAGTCGAACGGACTGGGTGTGAGGACGTATCTGCTCCTCAAACCGCCCTTCATGACGGAGCGCATGGCGATAAGAGATGCGGTGGAATCGGCTAGGTTCGCCGATCCCTTCTCTGACGAGATATCCGTCAACCCACTGAATGTGCAAAGGGCCACATATGTGGAGCGCCTGTGGAAGAGGGGAGAATTCAGATCTCCTTGGATATGGTCGCTGATAGAGGTGTTCCGGCAGCTGTCAGGGACAGTCAACGCACGTCTCATGTCCTCGCCTTCAGGAGGAGGGGCTCAAAGGGGTGTGCACAACTGCGGAGAATGCGATCAGAGGGCATTGGATGCAGTGGAGAAATTCAGTTACTCGCAGGATGTCAAGGATCTTGATGTGACCTGCTCATGCGTCCCCAAATGGCAGGCGTACATGGAGTCCGAGGCTATCCTCGGTTCCCCGTCGGACCTCGAAAGGGACTTCGAAAACGAGTTAGTCTTAAGGATGTGAAAACGTTGGATTACGACATCAAAAAAGGATGGTTCAAAAACATTGAAGGCGATGCGCTGGCACATATGATGGAAGAGGTATTCGGCAACGTCAAAAAAGACGGTGAGAAATGCATCTCTTCGTACGGTGTTCTCGACACAATCGAGGTCACAGTCGTCAGCAAGGAGAAGCTCGATATCGTCACGAAGAACAGGGCCGGTCCGATGACCGACGACGAGATCATCGACAGCAAGAGGAAGCTCAATGATTTCGCCTTCAAGGCTACGGGATTCGATGCCAAAGCCCGCATGAAGAGGGCTCAGAAGAAGGCAAAAGAAGGAACCCTCTGAGGTACCGCACAATTTTTTCGCCCTCGCGTGTCCTTATAATAAGAACGCGAGGGAGGCTTTATATACGATATCCGTATACGACATTTTGGATTGGACATAATAGTGTCCGACCAGACGCACCGGGCAATGCGAATGCAACCCATGTCTGCCTCGTATGCAAACGCTTCTAGAGGCGAATAAGGCGTCACGGTCGGAACATTAAGACGTTCGTCTGATAAATCGCGAG
>DAXB01000057.1 GCA_002506175.1 Methanomassiliicoccaceae archaeon UBA113 | reverse complement strand
CGGGTCAAATTTTAAGGTAATAATTCAAAGTGAACAAGGTTCGGTTTTCGAAAGAACTCTGATTCGAAGATGTATGAGTGGGCCTACCCGGATTTGAACCGGGGTCAATGGCTCCCAAAGCCACAAGTATACCAAGCTAGCCCATAGGCCCACTGGGTGTGAAGTATTCCTAAGCTCTATTAAAATCTGTGGGAAATCAGATTTCCCATGGATCTTTAGGATCCAGGAGTTCGGTCAGTAGCATCGGATCGACGCATTGAAGCGTCATATCATGGCCGTAGACCGTCATGGTATCCGTTACCAGGCTCCTGCCGATGCCGGAAGTGGCGGTGCGTTTGTACAGGAATTCCTCTGCAGTGCGGATAGGTCTGTCGGCTATTACCGCCCACTTTCCGTCCTCGATGAACGGCTCTCCGTAGGGATTGTCCTTCCATTTCTCGAGGAAATTCTCGGAGGTCTTGACCTTGGTCGGAGGTCCGAAGTGCTTGTAGGTCTCCGGCAGCACATCGGATTCCAGCTCGAACACTATGGTCATCCTGTACTCATCGAGACTGTGCGTGGCGGATCTGACTTTGAACTCGCAGCTTTCCATCTTCTCGATCAGGGCGTACTGGCTTTTCCAGAGCTGCCCCTGTAGGTTGTCGTCCACGACATCCTTCGGTTTCATGAACACCACCGATGCCAGCCTGGACCTCTTGTTGCTGCAGATCCATTCAAGCTCCTCGTAGGCGAGAGGCACGCGTCTGTTCGGGAAGAAGAACCGCTCGTCCGGTTCGGCGAGGTAGGCCTTCGCGGCCCTCTTGAATTTCTCCATGGTCTCCTCATGAACCGCCGATGCGACGTTCCTCTTGATGTCCACCGGATCGTAGAAGACTAAAGTCTCCTTGATGTGCGGTCCGGATTCACCTATGGATATCGATGTGTACTTCTCCCATGACTGGGATTCCTCCAGCACCTTCAGGAACGAGCCGTACTTCACTATCAGCACCTCGCACAGGTACCCGGAGAATCCTCTGGTGTCCTGCTCTGCACCGTATGTGCCGCAGGCCTTCATGAACTTCTTGAGCAGTCTGACCTGGTCCCTTCCGTTGAAATCCAAATGTGACAAGATGTACTCGGTGTGGAAAGGCGTGCGGTCCACTGCGGTCTGGAGCTTCTCGGTGGATTCCAGTTTGTAGCACGGAACCATGTCCACCTCCACGCCTTCGAACCTTCCTGTGGTGTAGGGATGCTCAGAGTACACGAGCTCCCCGCCGATAATGTCCCTTCCGGCTTGGAGGCCGATCTTGGTCATCTCCTCGCGGGGCATGTCCGTGGGGAAGAGCATGAAAAGGTCCAGGTCCGGGTCGGCGAGATAGGTGTCCTTGGCGTATGACCCGGCATACCTCACTTCTACGGGGATGTTCCTCTCCGCATAGTAATCCCTCGCGATTTTCAGGAGGCGCGATGCGCGGCCGTCGATGAAATCCATCTCCTTCTTGGAGGGCATTATCTGTCCGAGCACGGACAGTTCCACTAGTTCCGCATCCATGGTATCAGAATTGGCAGCGCCCCATGATTACAGGGTTGTTCGGTGCCGCGGGTACCATCGGGAGGACGTTCTCATCAGGATCCGTCGCGATCTCGACGATACATGTCCTTCCGCAGTCCTTGGCCTCTTTAAGGGCATCGGAGATCTCTCCCGGTTTCTCTACGAGGATTCCTTCTGCTCCGAACGCCTCTGCCAGTTTGACGAAGTCGGGATTGGCGTGGAGCGTCGTGTTGCTGTATCTGTCGTTCCACATGAGGTGCTGCCACTGCCTGACCATACCTAGGGTGCTGTTCCTCAGTATGACTATCGTCACTGGGAGGTCTTCGGCGATGGATGTAGCCACTTCCTGCATGACCATTTGGAATCCGCCGTCTCCGGTGATGCAGATGACGTCCGCATCGGACTTGGCTGCTTTGGCTCCGATGGCTGCCGGCAATCCGAATCCCATGGTTCCGAAGGTTCCTGACGAAAGGAACTGGCGGGGGTTGTTGATGTTGAGGTGGTGCATGGCCCACATCTGGTTCTGACCGACATCCGTCGTGATTATGGAGTTGTCGTCGATGAGGGCGTCGATCTCCCTCATGATCTTCTGTGGTGCGATGGGAATCGATTGGATGTTCCTGTTGCATGAGACGCACTTCTTCTTGAGCGACTGCCCCCTGGATGTCCATTCCGTGTTGGGAACGTATCCTGCGAGACCATCGATCATCATCCTGACAGCCTTTCCGCAGTCGGCCTGGATATCGATGCAGTCCTTATGTCCGTGTTTGCCGAACTCCGTCGGATCGATATCGACGTGGATGACCCTGCCGCCGTTCATGCGGCTGTTTGGTCCGTAGGTCCTGTCCGAGAATCTGGCTCCGAGCGATATGATGAGGTCGCATTCCTTCATCGCGGTGAGGGCGGCCATGCGTCCGTGCATTCCGAGCGTTCCCATGCACAGGTCGTATGATGATGATACTATTCCGATTCCCATGAGGGTGGTGTCCACGGGGCATCTGAGGATCTCCGCCAGTTTCCTGACATCCTGCCATGCGTTGATGGCTCCTCCTCCGACGAGGATGAGCGGCCTCTTCGCAGCCTTGATGGCGGCTATCGCCTCGGCAATCTTGGAGATATCCTCGTCCACGGGTTTGATCCCGTATTTCTCGTCGAGTGTGGATTCATCGATCTCCGAGTTCATCTGGTCGATCGGAAGGTCTATGTGAACCGGTCCGGGACGTCCTATCTGGCAGATGTCCCATGCCTCTGAAATCGCATGAGGCAGTCTGTCGATGTTAAGGACCCTGAAGTTATGCTTGGTGATGGGCATAAGGACGCTGTATGCATCCACTTCCTGGAACGCTCCCAATCCCATGGAGCCGACACCGACCTGACCGGTCAGCGCGATCATCGGTACCGAATCGGCATATGCGGTGGCTACTCCGGTGATGAGATTGGTGGCTCCCGGGCCGCTTGTCGCGAGGCATACTCCGGGTTTCCCGCTTGCACGGGCGAAACCGTCCGCCATGTGCGCGGCGCATTGCTCGTGGCGTACCAATACATGTCTGAGTCCGGACTCGTACAGTTCATCGAATATCGGTATGACCGTACCTCCCGGGTATCCGAACATGGTCTCGACGCCCTTTTTCTCGAGCATTGCAATCAGAGCTTTGGTTCCCTTCATAGCCTCGCCTTTATTACAGGTGCGACTGAAACCACCGTATAAATAAAGTATACCCGAAAAGGAAGGAAACGGGGGAGAACCCCCGTCGTTTGGATCAGAATTCCCTTCTGACGAATTTGCACCAGGCAATCAGATATCCGGTGATTCCCCAGATGATGAGGACCGATCCCTCGAGCAGGACGTTGGGGTTGTCGATCTTCTTCATCATGTCGCTTCCAACCATCATGTTGAGGACATCCGCCATGTCGGTGATGTTATCGACGGGGATGGACAGGAAGAACTGGTCCATCGTGACGATCATCGCAATAACGTTGGGGTCCAGGGTGGACAGACCGCCTGACAGGATGACCTCGTTCAATGATTTGGCTAGTTCCTGCATTTCGGGGCTTGCGAATCCTTTCAGTACGTCCGCCGCATTGGATATCACGGCGGTGAACATGTCTACGGTCTCGTTGTAGGCCTTCACATATTCCGGCACGCAGGTGATGATGCTGTTGCCGGCTGTATCGAGCATGAACCAGGTATCGCCTTTGAGCATACCGGTGATTACCGGGACCACGAGGATCAGCACCAGCAGAGAGATGATCGTGCACACGCTGCTCTTCTTGAAGAACGCACTTATGACGAATGCTACTCCAGATGCTGCGAACGCATAGAGGACGCACAGCACATAGGATGTCAGCATCTTGTCCGACACCTCCCCTACATGGTACAGGGAGAATGCGGTGACGATCGCATAGTACACGAGGATGATCAGCGCTTCGATGATCAGGCATGAGAAGATCTTACCGATGAATATGGAGGTTCTTCTTACAGGCCTGGTGAATAGGATCAAGGCAGTTCTCTCCTCGAACTCCGACACCAATGCCACGGATGACATCAGGGCGACAATCAGAAGTGTGACCACGCCGATATAGGACATGTATGTGCTGATGATGTTGGCCGTTGTGAACTTGGGGTTCCAATCGTTGGTCGCATATCCGAGCAGCGTGATGAGTCCGAACACCAGGAGTACGATCAGCAGGCTGACGAGGAATTTCTTCCCGCGTACGGACTTGATCAGCTCGTTCTTGGTTATTGTGCAAATCTGTCTGAAATCTCCGACCATCATCTCGACTCCTTGATAAGGTCCAGGTATGTCTCCTCCAGAGCATCCTGCTCTTTGAAGGATATGACTCCCATCCTCATGGACGCGATATCCTCCAGCAATCTCGATCTGATCCGCATATCAGTCCCTTTGATGGATACGGCGATCTCTTCTCCGATTCTCTCGGCCCTGATCACATAGCCCAATGCGGACACTCTGTTGACATCCGCTTCCGTCGGGACCCTGTTCAGTTTAATCATCATTGTCAGGATTCCGTCCACGTTCGTGAACGCACCGATCTCGTTGTCCTTGAGGAGCGTACCGTGGTTGATGAATGCGATCCTGTCGCACAAATCCTCTACTTCGGGGAGGATGTGCGAGCTCATGACTATGGTGAGGTTCCTGGAGTCGTTCCTCAGGTTCTTGAGGACCTCCCTGATCTCTGCCATGCCTCTCGGATCTAGTCCGGAAGTGGGCTCGTCCAGGATGATGATGTTGGGGTCATTGAGCAGTGCTTGACCCAAGGCGATCCTCTGCCTCATACCTTTTGAGAACGTACCGAGCCTCTTGTCCTGCCATTGGGTCATCTTGACCTTTTCCAGGATCTCGTCCGTCTCGGATTTGATGGCCTCGCGTCTCATGCCTATGAGGCCTCCGACGTATCTGAATGTCTCTCTCGGGGTGAGGTACGGGTAGAACTCCGGGGTCTCGATGACAGTTCCGACACCGGTGAGCGCGCTCTTCGGGTCGACGGTGACGTCGATGCCGTTGAGGTATGCCTGCCCTGATGTGGCGTTGATGAGGTGGGTGAGTATTTTCAGAGTAGTACTCTTACCCGCTCCGTTAGGACCCAGGAGACCGGTGAAGCTGTTCTTCTTGATCGTCAGGTTGAGGTCGTTGACGGCTACGAACTTGCCGTACTCTTTCCTCAGATTGACGATTTCGATGGGATCGCCTGTCATATTGTCACTGTCTCGAAACCATACTACTAGGATAAAAAAGCACGTTGATGACAGAATGTAAGCATGGGTTTCTTTGTATGAATAGAAAGGGTTTGGGTGCATCCGTTCCGAAGGGCGGATGCGGTGAAAGGTTTCAGGACTTGTCTCCCACACAATACATCGCGCTGAGCGTAGTATCGGAGGACATGACCAGTCCGCTGTAATACATCTTGCTCAGGTCGCCGGGAACGTATCCGAATCCGAAGTAGTACATGGTACCGGGCGACATATCCTGTGTGAAGGACACTGCCACGATGTACCCGTTCTCGTAAGGAATCAGATTTCCGTAAGCCACGACGTATTTGAGTGTGATGCTCGCCAGTACATCTCCCTGGTTAGCAACGCCGATGTTTCCGGTGATGGTCTGGACCTCTCCTCCAATGTCCTTGGCGTTCAGCGTACCGTTGTACTTCATATCCATCTTAGGAGATTCCTTGACCGTGACGGATTTTCCGTCCTTGGTCATGTATGCGGTCCAGGTGGCGGAGTATTCCAGGAATGTGTATTCCCTGTTGACTTGGATATAATCGCCCTGGTTGGTGATCACCAGCGAGAATGCGGTTCCATTCTCGTATCCGATTCCCATGATGATGTCGTCTGCGACAGCGGCTCCGACGAAGTTAGCAGCATAGTCGGAACCGGGGTTCTTCACATCCATCCTGTACAGTCCTGATGCGGTCTGCTTGACCTCGAACGAGACGGTATCTACGGATTCGACTTGGGTGTTGTCGAGGGTCTCGATGACTTTGAACGACTTGTAGGAATCGCCAACTCCGAAGAACGAATCGTACTTCACGGGGGTGACCTTGTATCCCTGCTTGACGAACGTGAACTCGAACGATCCGTAGTAGCTGTCATCATCTCCGTATGTGATCCCGGAGAGCTGCATGGTTCCGTCGATGATGAATCCGTGAACCCAGTCATACAGTCCCGACGAGGGGTAGCTGTAGGAGCAGGTGTACTGGATCATGCCTGTCTTCTCATCGTATGTTCCCAGGATGGGGTAGTGGGGAGGATCGACCTCTCCGACCTTCGGTACGCAACAGTATCCTTCGAAGATTCCGTTGGAATATGATGTGATCTCGATGAATTCGGAGTCGTAGGCTCCGTCACCGCTGTGGTTGTCGATGAACGTTCCGTCATCCATGCTGTACTGGTGGTACTCGGTGACGTTGTACATCCCGACGATGCTGTTGTCTTTCGCTTGCGAGACGCACAGGTATGTTCCCGCAAGAATCAGGACAACCGCCACTACAGCGACCAGAATGATTGATTTCTTCTTGTCCATGGGTGCAAAGACAACTATGCGTACATAATGTTAACGCGCGACGGAGGAAAACGGGCGCACGCGACCTTTATTATAGGGCAGACCCATCCCTGAGGCAGGTTATTATCATGGCGACAATCAGGGTTGGAGTCAACGGCTTTGGAACCATCGGAAAGCGTGTAGCAGCGGCAGTCGCGGCTCAGGACGACATGGAGCTCGTCGGGGTCACTAAGACGAGGCCGAACTACGAGGCCAAGACGGCTATTGCGAAAGGATACGGACTCTACGTCCCCGAGACCAGCGTACAGGCGTTCAAGGATGCCGGAGTTGAGATCCAGGGAACCCTCAAGGACCTCCTGGGAAAGGTTGACATCATCGTCGACTGCACACCCGGAGGAGTCGGAGAAGAGTACAAGGAGATGTACAAGGAGGCAGGCGTGAAGGCTATCTTCCAGGGAGGAGAGGATCACGCACTCACAGGCATCTCGTTCAACTCCACCGCCAACTACTCGGAGTCATGGGGAGCGCAGTTCTCGCGTGTCGTTTCATGCAACACCACGGGTCTCCTCAGGACACTCAACCCTCTTGACAAGAAGTTCAAGATCAAGAACGCCTTCGTCACCATAGTCAGGCGTGCAGCGGATCCAGGAGACAGCAAGACAGGCCCCATTAACGGACTCGAGCCTTCAGTCAAGCTACCCACCCACCACGGACCCGATGTGCAGAGCATCATGCCCTGGCTCAACATCAACACCATGGCCATCAAGGCATCCACCACGCTCATGCACGTCCACACGGTCGTGGTGCAGCTCGAGAACGAGACCACCACCGAGGAGGTCCTCAGCATCTTCAAGAGCGCACCCCGCGTGAGGCTCGTCAAGAGCAAGGATGGAATCAAGAGCACCGCGGAGATCATGGAGTACGCGAGGGACATCGGAAGGGACAGGTCCGATATGTACGAGATCGTCGTCTGGCAGGACGGCGTCAAGGTCGTCGGGAACACACTGTACTACTACCAGGCTGTCCACCAGGAGTCCGATGTGATCCCCGAGAACGTGGACTGCATCAGGTCCATGTGCAAGATGGAGCAGGACGGTGCCGCATCCCAGGCCAAGACGAACAAGGCAATGGGCATATCTCAGTGAAGGTCGGAAGATGGAAAAGGACTTCAACACGCTCGGCGACTTCGATTACAAGGACAAGGCAGTCCTCCTCAGGGTGGACATCAACTGTCCTCTCAACAAGGAGACCCTCAAGATCGTCAATGATTCGAGGATCAGGAGGGTCGTCCCGACGATCAGGGAGCTCATGGGAAAGAAGGCAAGGCTCATAATCCTCGCTCATCAGAGCAGGAAGGACAAATGGGACTTCATCAATCTCGAGCAGCATGCGGAGCGTCTATCCAAGCATCTGAATGCGCCCGTGAAGTACATTGATGACGTACTGGGCGACGCTGCAATGGAAGCAATCAAGGCACTGAAACCAGGAGAGGCGCTGTTTCTCGGAAACGTGAGGGCCATCGACAGCGAGACTGCAAAAGGAGACATGGCATTCCATGCCGAGGGAGAGATCGTCCAGAAGCTCGCCCCCATGATCGACTACTATGTGTGCGATGCGTTTGGAGCCTCCCACAGGTCACAGTGCTCTCTGGTAGGGTTCTCCGCCAAGGTGCCTTCCGCATCCGGAAGACTCATGGCCAAGGAGATGTCCGCATTGAAATCCATCTTCGAGAATCCCCGCAGGCCTTCCGTGTTCATCCTCGGAGGAGCCAAGTTCGGCGATGTATCGGTCATGATCGATCGTGTCCTCGGGAACGGCACCGCGGATACCGTCATCC
This sequence comes from Methanomassiliicoccaceae archaeon UBA113, assembly GCA_002506175.1. Classification (GTDB taxonomy): domain Archaea; phylum Thermoplasmatota; class Thermoplasmata; order Methanomassiliicoccales; family Methanomethylophilaceae; genus Methanoprimaticola. Next base: position 1,348 of record DAXB01000057.1, on the reverse strand, counting down.
TCACGGGACTCGCAGGGAACGCATTCCTCCTCGCAAGGGGAGTGGACATCGGAGAGGCATCGTCCAAGATCCTGTCCGAGGAGCTCACGGAAGAGAACCTCCAGGCAGCTAAGGATGTCCTTGCCAAGTACGGTCAGAAGATCCTGCTCCCCGTCGATGTGGCGGTGGAGAGGGACGGGAAGCGCGTTTCCGTGAACATCGGAGACATGCCCACCGCAGAGCCCGCATTGGATATCGGAGACGATTCCGCGGAGAAGTTTGCGAAGGTCATCCTGTCATCCAGGACATCGTTCATGTCCGGACCGGCCGGAATGATCGAGAAGGATGACTTCGCCATCGGAACGCGTGTCCTGATGACGGCCATGGTCGACAGCGGCGGACAGTCCGTCATCGGAGGAGGACACACCGGAGGGGCGGCTGAGAAGTTCGATCTCGCAGACCGTTTCTCGTACGTCAGTACCGGGGGCGGAGCATTGGAGACGTTCCTTCTCGGAGAGCCCCTGCCCGTCATCGAGGCGCTGAAGTACTCCAAAGAGAAGTTTAAACAGTGACCATATTGAAAATAGGGGGGGGGGCAACCCTCCTTTTCATGAATGTTTTTATCTCATCTTTCAGCCAATACAACGAAAAGTATAGAACCTGTTGGCAGACATGCATTCCACAGGTTGGAATAATCACGGTGCCCCGAAGAATAATCTGGGTCCAGCTATGTTTATATACGGCAACAAGCAGTTCTCAATCATGGCATTCTTTACAGCAACAGCCAAACAGGCAGGATATGTCTTGGCAATTATCGCGGTCATCGAGATGTTGCTTTCTCTGTACATGTACTCTACAGGAAAGTACGATGTGGCATCTCTTGCAATAGCAATCATCCTTGACTTGATAGTCTTGATTGCAGGACTCGGAATAACGAAGCACAACTCCAAAGCATACTACGTCGCTCTATTTTTCGTAGCTATCGGTTTCATCTTCTCCATCCTTGGAATTTTCATTGCAGCAGGTGTCATCGGCACCGGCGTTCACTACGGTTGGATCGAAGCGATTTGTGACCTTATTCTCACAGGAATAATGCTCGGAGTCCTTTGCTTCAACAAGAAAGAGATTCTCGGTTGAATACAAACAGCTGCCGAAAGGCAGCTTCTTCTTTTTCTTCAATGATGTGTTTACGATTTGTGTTACACAGGTCAGGCAATATTGTCATCCATGCAAAGGTCGATTTGCGGTATATGGTTGATGATATTGTCCTGTTCATAATTCAACACATGCACAACATGCGTCTGAAGACTGGTCATTTTTCATAACTGTGGCGATAATGAAACATAGCCTCTTTCTGAAAAACAGTGGG
>DAXB01000012.1 GCA_002506175.1 Methanomassiliicoccaceae archaeon UBA113 | reverse complement strand
TCTCCATATCGGATTCATCGGAATAGGATTGAATGCGGGGATATCCGCCGTATCTGATGTATCTTTCGAAAGCGGACCCCGATTCAAAATCTATCCCATTGATGTTATGGAAATCGCGAATCTCCAAAAATGAAAATGGATATATTCTGAATTCTATGAAACGGCCTGTCAGTTTCGTTATCAGTTCGCCGCTCAGAAGATATGAATTGGATCCAGTTATGAAGACGGATACGCCTTCGTTACGATACGCATTGATCATATCTTCGAAATCAGGGACGTTCTGGATTTCATCTATGAAGAGATATTTTCCAGTCAGCTCGTTTCCAAGTAGGTCGTCTATCGCGGATTCCAGTTCATCCGAGGTCCTGATCCTGTGGTATTTCTTGGAATCCAGGTCGAGGTATGCGATATCCTCTACTGCTACTCCTCCGGATGTCAATTCGCATATAATCTGATTCATAATCGTGGATTTGCCGCAACGTCTCACACCCGTCAGCACCTTGATCATTTCCGTATCGTTGAAGAAGGGGCGGATTCTGGAAAGATATTTTTCGCGAATCAGATCTTTCATATAAAATGGATGATTTAACGATATAAAACTTTCACGTTTGTAATTTTTTATATCGTTATATGAAGGCGTGAGTGTAGTTACACTCACGCCTCCAGTAAGGAAATCGTTTGGAACCAGCATTCACCCGTTCATCACGTTCTCTTTCTCGAGTTCCTCGAGAATCCTCTTTCTGAGGGCCACGAACTCCGGGCCGGCGCGGTCGCGCGGTCTTGGCCACGGGATGTCGATAACCTCTTTGATGGTCGCAGGACGTTTTGTGAGGATCACGACCCTGTCGGAGAGGAACACGGCCTCCTCGACGGAGTGGGTGATGAAGATGATCGTCTGCTCGGTCTTCTCGAGGATCCTTACCAGCTGCGCCTGCATGAGATTCCTGGTCTGGGCATCGAGTGCACCGAACGGCTCATCCATCAGGATGACATCAGGATGGTTGACGAACGCACGTGCTATTCCGACACGCTGCTTCATACCTCCAGAGAGCTCGTGGACCCTCGAGTCCGCGAAGTCCTTCAGACCCACCAATTCTATGTATTTCTCTGCCCTCTCGCGACGTTCCTCCTTGGGGACACCTGCAACTTCCATTCCGAACTCGACGTTCTTTCTGACGGTCCTCCACGGGAACAGGGCGAAGTCCTGGAAGACCATTCCTCTGTCGGATCCGGGTTCGGAGCATTCCTTCCCGCCGATAGTGATGGTACCGGACGTTGGTTCCAGCAGTCCGGCGATCATGCGCAGGATGGTGGTCTTTCCGCATCCGGACGGTCCGACTATGGAGATGAGCTCCCCTTTCTTGATATCCAGGGTGAGATCTTCTATAGCGACCGTTTGAGACTCGTCTGTGATGTACACTTTCCTGAGGTGGTCGATCTCGAGGAAGACGCTTCCCTCCTCGATTCTGTTGTTATTGTCCTCAGGCACTTGTCATCCCCACCCTGTTCACTAGTTTCTTGTGGATCACTTCGGCGAGACCTGTAGTCAGCAGTCCGAGGACAGCAATGATCGCTATCGCAGCGAAAGCTGCAGGCCAGAATCCTGCGGTGGCCTGCTCGTTGAGGTAGAATCCTATCCCTCCGAGCTGAGGTGCGTACAGTTCGGCCGCGACGATACACATCCAACCGATTCCCAGTCCGATCTTGACTCCGTTCATGATGTACGGCACGGCGCTGGGGATCATAACCTTGGTGAATACTTGCGAAGAGCTTGCTCCGAGAGTCCTGGCGGCATCTATGAGCTTTGTATCGATTTCCTTCACTCCGAACACGACGTTGGTGAGCAGCGGGAAGAATATTCCTATGAACACGACGAGGATAGGTCCGATGGTATAGTCTATAGCAAGGATGAAGATAGGCGCCCATGCGATTGGTGCTATAGGCCTCAATATCTCTATGACAGGTGTTGCGAACTCTTCCACGACAGCGAAGTATCCGATCACCAATCCTAGGGGGATGGCCACCAGAAGGGCCAGTCCGAATCCGGACAGGTACGTCTTCATGCTGGATCCGATGTAATCCCATACGCTCCTGCCGGTGATGGTGTCACCCTCGTTGATGAGGTTCACAAGGGCGTTCCAGGTGTCGATCGGAGTGGGTATGGCCGCCGAGTTCGCGAGGACGGATATATCCCACCATGCGAACATGAAGCAGACCAGCGATGTTACCGCTATCACCATTTTCCTGAACATACGGTGGTTCTTGTTGTGTTTGTCGTATGTCCATCCGAATACCGTAGACATGGGCTCACCTCAGCTGTGTGTAAGGCCGCTGTTGATCACGGTCGTGACTATCGGAGGCGCTCCCATGAATCCGAAGTCTGCCTCTCCGTTTTGGAGGGATGTGGCGACACCGGCACCGTTGGATGCGCTGCTGATGTTGACCGCTATTCCGTATTCGTCGAAGTAACCAAGCTCGATTCCGACATGGATTGCGATCTGGTGGATATCTCCGGCGATGACTGCTACTTTGACAGATACCTTGGAGTATCCGCTGGCGCTCTTGTCCAGCTGGAGTGCCTGGCTGAGGTATCCGTCGTTGACGAATCTCTGCGAGAACTCATGGATGCTGCTGTATCCGAGGCTCTTCATGGAGCGCTGAAGTGCACCGAGGTCATAGTATCCCTGTACGAGTCCCTCTATGTCCTTCTCCAGAGATATGAGCGGAGTATCCACTGTATCTCCGTTTCCGCTCATTCCATACGTGTAGTTGACTGAAGCCAGAGCATCTTCGATGATCTTGTTGCTGAATTGGTTTCCAGTCTTCTCTTTGGCGATTTTTACCAGTTTGGCGTATTCCGCCGAGCTCTTGTCCTTGAGTGCATTATTGACCCAGTCGACAGACTCGGTGTATGCGGCGAGGAATCTTACCGTGACATCGCTGTTGTTCTGCATATATTCGTGTGATCCAGCAATGATGCAGCATGTGTGCTCGGGGAAGAGCTGTGCAGTTGTCGCGAGAATAACCGTGTTGCGTGCGGAATCGTTCAGGGCCGCTTCGACTTGAGGTTCCCATACGATAGCTCCTGCGAGGACAGGCGTGCTGATGTAGACGGAGGCGTTGGTGACGGATGAGATGTAGTAGACGCATCCCGGATCCTTGGCCCCTTCGGTGTACAATGTGAATTTCAGACCAAGTTTCTCGGTGACGATCTCCTGGAGCTGCATATGCTGTATGGTGGTTGTTCCGGGGGTTCCGAAGACTTTTCCCCTCCATCCGTCAACATTGTACGTGATATTGTTGTTCTTATCTATAGTTAGATAGTTAGAGGGGATGCCCTTCTGTGTGTCGATGAAAATCGCGGAGCCTTCTGTGTTGACTCTCGCGATGGCGTTCAGTTCCTTATCGTCCTCGGTCGGGTTGTAGAACGTGACCAGGATGCATGACGACAGGATGAATGTCACAACGACTATTGCGGTCAAGGCGACTTTTCTGTCCATATTATCTGGATTCAATATTTGCACACGATAAATATAACCCTGTTGGGTATAATTTTCCTAAAAAGGATAATGATAATTGATAGTTCCGATGTAGGAAGAATTATGACAAAAAGGAAAGAAGAAAGGGTTTGGGGAAGCGGTGTTTCAAGCTTTCTTTCCGAATACTCTCTGGAAGAATGATTTCTTCTTATCTTCTTCCTTCTTCGTACGCTTGGCTTCGCATTCCGCACAGTGGCATTCACCGTCATCATCATCGTCGTGGTGATGGTGGTGCTCGTGTCCATGCTCATGATCGTGGTCATGGCAGTGGCAGTGACATTCCTCATCATCGTCGTGGTGATGGTGGTGGTGCTCATGGTCATGGCAGTGACATTCCACATGCTCGTTGAGCTCATAGTCGAGTCCGCTGTCTTCTATCGCATGGAACATCCTGTGCTTGAGCTCATGCTCATCGACGTCCAGGACCGCACACATGAATGTGAAGTTCACCTTCTCCTGGGGATCCAGGTTTCCGTGCTTCTCCACACCGTTGGAGAGGTCCGTGAGGTTCAGTGTGATTCCGGTTCCGTCATCGAGCGTGATGGCGGCCTTGATGTGGCCCAGCATGGCTCCGGATTCGGCTTCGACCCATTTTCCGATCTCCATTAAGATCTTGGTGAATCTGGCCTCCGCATCAGCGTTCCAGCATGTGAGCTTTCCGGATAGTCCAGCGGCGCATCCGCCGGCTTGCTCGATGGAAGTGGCTTCGTGGTGGTGCTCGTGTCCATGCTCATGATCGTGGTCATGGCAGTGGCAGTGACATTCCTCATCATCGTCGTGGTGATGGTGGTGGTGCTCGTGTTCTTCGCTCATTTCATCATCCCGTATACTGATTCCATGTTTTCTCCGGTCTTGGCCGATACAACCATGAGCTTCTTCTCAGGGAACTCTTTGGCGAACCATGCTTCGATCGATTCTACCTGTCCGGGTTTTGCCAGATCCTTCTTGTTGATAAGGACGAAGTCTGCTCCGGACATCTGTCTCTTTATGAATTCCTGCTTTTTGGCCAGCAGAATCTCGAACCTCTCGACATCAGAAACACCGATGATGAATGTACCGTCTGTATCGATGCCGGATTCCGTTACGAGATCCTTCACTTTGTGAGGGAGCGCTAGACCGGTCGGTTCGACGATTATGATATCGGGATCAATATCATCGGCGATGTTCTGGAGTGCGGTCTGCAGTGTTCCGGAAAGGGAGCAGCAGATGCATCCGTCTGGGAGTTCAATCGCATCATATCCCTCGGCCTTGAGGGTGGCGCCATCGACACCGATCTCTCCGGATTCGTTGACGAGGAGAGCGGTCTTAAGACCACGTTTGGTGTACATTGATGCAAGCTTCATCAGAAGCGTGGTCTTTCCGCTTCCGAGGAATCCGCCTAATATGTATACGTACATAAGGACGACCTAATTATCCGTCTATATAAAGACTGTTGTCCTCTACAACCGAATTGACGTATGTTAGATTATTCGTGCCGTCCGGTTGTAATAATGTTAGAGCCAGTGTGTAAACAGAGTGTGAATATCTGTTTTTAATCCATACATATTTATTGATATCTGGACATTTTGTGTGTATATGTCCATACTCATCGCGTACGACGGTAAGCCGGAGACAGGTGCAGCCCTCGATTACGCTACAAAGTTAGCCGTCAGTTTTAATGAGCCCCTCTACATCATGACCGTCGCGTCGAAGGATCAGATGAATCCCGAGGACATCGATTCTTCTATTCAGGCGTTCATGGAGAAGGCGCAGATGAGGGCGACCGAGGGAGGCGCGGACGTTCACACGATCATTGAGATCGGAAAGCCCGACGAGGCGACTTTGGAAGTGGCTACAAGGTTCCAGGTTGATACCATCGTCGTAGGAAGGCCAGACAGGTCGCGTTTCGACAGAATGGTCACAGGAAGTGTTTCTCAGTATCTTGTGGAGAATGCTGAGTGCCCAGTGGTGATCGTTCCTACGCCAGATTACTGATTTCAAGTCACAAAACAATTATTAGAAAAATAAAGGGGCCGAAGCCCCTGTTTTCAAAATCAGTTGGCGTTGCTGACCTTGTCCATGAGTCCTTGGGATTTCTCAATCTCCTCAGCGGACATGACGAGGTCGTTCTCGATCTGATAGTCTGAGTGCTGGTTCATGCAGTCCACGCTTGCTATGAGGATTCCCTCGGTCGTGGCTGTGAACTTGACCGTGATCGGGGTGCTCTTGGTGACTCCCTCGGGGAGCTCCATCATGAAGTTACCGACAGGCACTCCTTCGATGAGCTGCGTCTTCCTGCCGTTCTCGTCGTTGAATGCGGCATCCTCGAAGATCTCTACCATGATGGTAGGCTGGCAGTCATCCACGGGGTAGTATGTCTTGACCTCCTCGATGGGCAGGGTCTCGTTCCTGTAGATGATGTTGGAGATCATCTCGTCTCCGTTCTCATAGATGGCCTTGATTCCGAAGGTCTTACTGAGGACGTTGGCGACGTTGATGGCTCCGACTACTGCAGCGCCTGCGGCGGCCGCCTCTCCGGCCGCTGCTGCCGCGGTTGTTACGATTCCCGCATCATTCAGTGCATTGGAGTTAGCGAAGATGGCCGCTCCCTTTGCAACGGATTGGTCGGGGTCGTAGATGCTGATCTTCGCTCCCGGGTACCTGTCTGCGATCGAGTTCTTGACCTGAGGCATCCTGGACGATCCTCCGACGAGGACGACCTCATCGATGTCGGAAATGGTGAAGTTCTTGGAGGCAAGGACACGGTCGATGACGTCGATAGTGGACTGGATGAGGTTGACCGAGGCGTTCTCGAACTCATCCCTTGTGATGTTGTAGACTACCTTCTGTCCGTCGACGGTGAGCGTTCCCTTGGTGGATTCGGCCGTACTGAGCCTCTTCTTGATGGTCTCGGAGTCATTGACGAGTGACTGCTTGACATCCTCATTGTCATCGAGGCTTCCCTTGTCGATTCCGGTCTCATCAGAGATCTTCTGCTTGATGATGTTGGAGATCGCCGCATCCCAGTCCTTTCCTCCGAGGAACCTCTCTCCGTCAGTTGCGACTGCGGAGAAGTTCGCTCCGTCGATCTCGAGGATCGTGACATCGAATGTTCCTCCTCCGAGGTCGTACACGAGGACCCTCTTCTTGCCGTCGGTCTTCGTTCCGAAACCGAACGAGATCGCTGCCGCCGTGGGTTCGTTGATGACTGTGACCTCCTCGAGTCCTGCGATGGTTCCTGCGGTCTTGGTCGCTTCCCTCTCGTTCTGTCCGAAGTATGCGGGGCAGGTGATGACCGCTTTCTTGATGTCGCATCCGTGGTTGTCGTTGAAGTCGTTGATCATCTTCCTGAGGATGACCGCGGAGAGCATGATGGGGTTGTATGTATCCCCGTCGATGTCGATGGTGTAGTCCGATCCCATCTGTCTCTTGATTGATGTGATGATCCTCTCGGGCGGGTACATCATGGACATGTCCTTAGCCGGTGATCCGACTATGATCTCTCCGTTCTCGTTGAAGAGGATGACTGACGGTGTTGTGTCTTCCTGTTCGAAGTTCTTCTCAACTACCGGGTCCCCATCCTCATCGATGTATGCAAGGCACGAGTATGTCGTACCAAGGTCAATACCGATGCTGTAATCTGTCATTCTGCTTCCTCCGCTGTTTTAGTTGTTTTTCTCTTTCTCTTTGGTTTGGGTTTTTCCTCGGGCTCTGCCTCGGACGGTTCAGGAACGGGTTCTTCAACCGGTTCCGGCCCCTCTGTGGAAATGGTTTGTTCGGCGAGTTCAGTGTATCTGTACACGGAGACCTTCTCCTTGAACAGGACCCTGTTCCCGATCTTATATCCGTCAGATAGCCTCTCGGCGATCATTCCGTTCTTCGACATGTCGTTTGTGGGAATGACCTCTACGAGGCGCTGATGAATGGTATTTAGTTTATCGTACTCGAAGTGACCTATGAACACTCCGGCATCGGTGAGGATGTTCTCCATATCCACCTGATATGCCTCGAAGGATGCCAGTACATCCTCTGCTTTCATCGAGTCCAGTTTGTTCCTCATTCCGGAGCACAGCTTGAAGAAGTCCTCTCTCATGATGGCTATCTGTTCCATGGAGGCGATGAGGGCCTTGTTCGTGATCTCGATGTTCTCCCTCTCGATGGCTGTGTTCAGGCTCTTGATCTGCTCCCTGGTGGTGAGGAATGCGGACATATCGGGGTATGGCGGGTTGTTCTTCAGGTCGGAGATCATGTTCTCCAGTTCCGTTATGCGGTTCTCGAGTGCGATGATGGCCCCCCTGGTGGGATCAACCATCCTGGTGTCCTCTCCTGAGCAGGCGTCTATCTTGACCTCTGCCGGTTTGGGCGGTTCTGGCTTCGGCTGTTCTCCAGCCTTCTTGATGCTGGCGTTCTTGAACATATCTTTGAAATTCATGTTCTCTGTCATCTGAGTCCCTCCTTGCTGAGAAGCCAAATGAAAGGATCTTCGACCCTCATCGGGGACACTCCTCTCGGCAGAGAGCTGCCGACTGGGTTGCATCCGAGCGATGATACCGCGAAGAATTTGTAATCTTTGAACCCGTTGACCATCTGCAGGAAATCCTGTCCGGCCACACGCCTCATGTATTCCTCGATCTCTGTGCTTATCTGATCGAAGTTCTCTTTGTCGTACTTGCCCAGTTCACGGGGGATATGGAGGGATGAGCTTAGTCCGAACAGGACCTTGGCCTCCTCCTCGTTTTCAGGTGATTTGAAGAGCACATCGCTCTTGGTCAGGCTGACCGCAAGCGGGATGTCGATCTTGTCTTTTCCCTTCACCTTGTTGTTGGTGCGTATTATCTGAGAGATGTTGTTCAGGACATCCGATATGCTGGGTCCGACCGGGGGCTTGTTGTCCACGTGGATCCTCTGGTTGACGTATTTGAGCTGGAGCGGATCCACGAGGAACACGATTCCGGAGGCTTTGGATATGAATCCGTTGAGATTCATGGCCATGATCCTGTCGGCGGTCACGAGATCTTCTCCCGCCGTATCGAAGAACGCGAAGGTGAAGACCTGCGGCTTATCGTCGTTGAGTATCCTGAGATAGAATATCAGAGGCTCTCTGGAGTCCTCGGAGTCCTCGAAGGACAGCGTGGGCTGGAGCTTCCTCTTCTCCTCGAATAGTCTGTGATAGTAGACGTCCCTGTACTTGATCGTGGTGGTATCGTTTGCCGCGTTGAGCACACCGTTGAACTCCGTGCTGATGTAGTTCTTCAGTTGGTTGATGAGTACAGCGATGTAATGGCTCTTCCCGACACCTTTGGGACCCAGGATGACGAAGATTTTGTTCCCGCTCTCCTCGGCTCCGGAAGGAATCTTGTAGTGACATGTGGGGCATGCGCGTATGTACGCAGGCTTCTTGCACACGTCACAGATGGGTGTGGAGCTCCTTATGATGTGCTGTTTGGCGATGATCGCGTTCGGCCCGTAGGGGTCCTTCCCGTTGATCAGGCTCTTCTCGCGGTCGATCTCGTTCATACCGTCCTTGGATACATACATCATTGCCCTCTCGTTGTGGGTGCTTATGGCAGAGGCGGCGAATGTCTTCGCGCAGCTCATTCCGGTACATATGTAATGGATCCTGCTCATGTCCACTTTCGTGAAGCAGTACGGGCAGACGTATTCGTTGTTTTCTCTCGACATATCATGCCCTCCTGTTGTACAGCGGGTGGATGAACCTGAAGAGGTTGTAGTTCTCCTCATCTGCGAAGAACAGCCTGATGTGCTCGACATCGGTTGCGCCGCCGAGGTCCATGACCAGCCTTCCGGTTCCGTTGTTCAGTTTGACCGGACCGTTGGATGTCCCCACCTGGGCACCGTCTTCCTTCCTCAGCGGGATTCCTTCCGCAACGCGGACCGCTACGACCTCAGGAAGCTGAGTGACCTCGGGATCGGTGCTGAAATCGATGGTTGCATTCCTCCTGTCGGCCTTCATCGTGTATCTGACCTTCTTGCATTCGGCAGAATACACATCGATGGTTATTCCTCTGGAGTACAGGGTTTCCTTGCCCTCTTTGTAGCTGGCGAAGATGTTGATGCATTTCTTCGGGGCCTTTCCCATGGGGATCCTGATGAGTCTGTCCTCGTTGTATTCCTCGCGGGTCACAATCATGATCTCCGCGGTGAGGTCGTCGAGATCCTTGCTCTCGTTGTCCGAGATCACCAGCTTGGCGGCGACCGCGTCCTCCGGCCAGTTCATGGTGAGGATGCAGTTCTTGTTGCTGATGGATTTCTCCACGTCCCTGAACGGTTTGAGGTTGGCTACCATGGATTCGTTCCCTTTGATTCCAACGGTTCCCATCGGGATTATCGGATAGATGTATTGGATGCTTCCGTCCGGGAGGCTGAAGTCCATCCCGTCATCGTATTCCCTGATGGGGTCTATCTCCTTCATCCATGATCTGACGTCGTCCATCTTGACCATCTTTCCGGGGAAGGCGTACTTCTTATCCGTGTGGAACAGGAGGACTTTGTTCTTGGTGGTCCATTTGGCGGTATAAGTTCCGTCGGTCTTGTTCCATTTGATCGCCATGTCGCGTACGGGTTCGGGGGCATCCACCGGAGTGGCTTTGCGGAATGTTCCGTTGGACCTCTCGATCTTGTTGTGGGATTCGTATTCCGCCACGAACAGGTAGTGGTACGTCACCCCGCCTTTGAGTCCTATATCATCATACACCGTCTCGTCCTTGACGGGGATCTCGACATTGGACGATCCCTTGTCAGATTCGTCGGCCCTCCATATGCGGACGCGTGCCGCACCGCGCGGCTTCTCATACATGATGCGGAGACCGCCGTCGATCTGGTCGATTGTGATCGCTTCCACTTCGTTGAGGGTGATCACCGGTCCGAAATGGGCGGCTTCCTTGGATAGGATTCCCCAGCGTTTGGAGTACACAGAGTAGTAGTACTCCACACCCGGTTCCATGGCCTTGTCTCTGAATTCGCAGCTTGGGATCTCCGCTAGCGGGCGGGTCTCCTCGGACACGTCAGGCAGGGAGTTCTTCTCCCTGTAGATCATGAAGGTCACGCCTTTGTTGTTGACCGGGGGTTCGAACCTCAGTACGAGACATCCCTCTGTGATCGAACCGGACGCATCCACGGGCCCCTGAGGCGGATGCTCTCTGAGGAAGTTCCTTGCCTCGGGGTAGTCCGGGCAGACGCTCTGAGCGCTGACGTACAGGTTGAGTGCCTCGTCCTTCGTCGAGGCCTCCGCAGCCTTGTTGCAGTATATCTCCGCGTTCTGGACGCGGTCGACTGCATCGTTGTATCTGTGTTTCATCTCGGGATCGTTTCCGAAAGTCTCAGGATACTGGCTGATTATCTGGTCCCCGATATCCCTGGCGGTGTAGTATTTGCCGTGCGATATGGAATCGTTGAACAGCTTCTTCAGGTTGGCGAGTTTGGATTTGGCCTGTTGGAGCTGCATCTCCATGGTCGTGTACCCGGAATAACCAGAGTACGCGTTCTTGAGCTGTGCGAGGTCCCTTTCGGCCTTGATGATCATTCCCTTCTGAATGTCCATACGGAAGTTCAGAGCTATGGTCTGGGCTTTCGTCTCCGCATCCTTGAAGTTGAATCCGCATTTGATGCAGACGGTGTTTCCCGTCTGCTGGGCGGTTCCGCATTTGGGACATGAGGTCTTGAAGTTCTTTCCGCAGTACGGACAGAATATCGTGTTGCTTCCGCCTGTCACCATGCTGTTGCATTCAGGGCATCTAATCATGCTGCTGTCGTTCTGTGAGAAGTTTGCCGCCATCTTCTTCTTGTGGCAGAACTCCTCGAGGATCGGCATGCACATGTTGAGGTCGTACCCCCTGGCGTAGATTGTCATGATGTCGTCGATGTACTTCCTCTGGATCTGAACTCCCGTGTACTCCTCCTCGATGAGGTCCATCGCGGGTTTCAGGGCCTTGTAGCATTTTCCGTAGTTGATGAGATCAACCATCTCCTTGTCGGAGTCGATGATGAGCTTGAGGCTCCTGAGTGCGTTGATGTACGAATCCTGATCGGGCAGGACCTCCTGCCTGACATTGTTCACCCTCTTCTCGCAGAGGTCGAAGGCATTCCTGACCTGGGAAAGCGAACTGGAATCGCTGAGCTTGTCGCACCTGATCTCCAGCATTTCGTTGTTGATCAGTCTGTTCAGCATCTCCGCAGGGGTGCTGCAGTCGACAGCCTCCAGGTTGGTGAACGTTATGGATACGTTCTTGCTCACGGGCATATGGACGTTCTCATCGGAGATGTTGGCCAGTTTCTTGACCAGGTTCTTGTCCACACCGTCCCAGTGGAGCCTTTTGACGAAGCCGTCCAACTGACCGGGGAGGACTATGAACTTTCCGTCGGTCGTTATGACGCAGCTCATCTTGAGTTTCTGACATTTGCCTTGCAGTTCCTTCTGTCCATCGAAGAATTCCTTCCTCCTGAGGACAGGATCGGCCATCCTGCGGCGCATATCGTCAACCGTTTCAAGCAGTCTGTTGTACTTGAAACGTTGACCGGAATCATTCTGCTTGTTCCTGGATTCGTTCTTCCATTTGGTCTCGATCTTATCGATCTTGCCGTTGATGACGTCCAAAGTGTACTTGGACTCCTCGTATGGATTTAAACCCAGGATTTGACAGATGTTGTCTGTCTTTGCTGTCATCTGAATCACTCATCAGCGGACTGCGAGACCCATGCTTCCTTTGTTGATTGCAGTTGCGATGGTTCCGAAGGTCTCTCCCATGTTCTCGACGGTTGTGAAGAGTGCACCTTCATCGACTGTGGCGATCTGCCTGAGGAATGACGTGTCCGCCTCTCCAAGACCAACTGCTATGACTGCGATGTTGTCCTGTTTGCATGCGAGAGCGTGGTCAACTGCATGATCCCTCTTTCCCCAGATTCCATCAGTGAGGACGACGATGACTCCGAGCCCTGGCTGTGATTTGACCATTGCTCTGGCATCTGCGAGCGGGCTTGCATCGGTTCCTCTTCCTGCCATCTTGACCCTGAGCTCCTCGACTCCGGACAGAACCGAGTCAGCATCATTTGTGAGTTCCCTGATGATCTTGATCTTGTCTCCGAATCCTATGATTCCGAACTTCACATGACTGTCCTGCAGTGTGCGGACGAATTTGCGGATCGAATCCTTTGCGGCTTCGATAGGCTCTCCATCCATGGACCTTGAAAGATCCACGCAGATTGCGATGTTCTTGGCGATCGCGCCCTCGCATGGCCTGTCCGCCGGGCTTCCGCTCATCCATCTGATGTCGTCGGGGACGGGTTCGGATGTGATCTCGAGCTCATTGTCTCCCTGGAATGCCTGTATCTTGACGATTCCGTTCTCGTCGTAGTTATAGACGATATCGAAGTTGATTCCGGTTCCGTCATTGTAGAATCCGGTGATGACGACCTTTGCGAGAACGTTGCAGTCCATGGGGACTTTGGATTCTCCCTGCAGCGTGTAGACCTCGACCTTGTCGGTCATGTTTCCGCGCTCGAGTCCGAAAGGCTTGCGGACGCTTGCAGGTATGGGTGAGTTCTTCTTGATCATGATCTCGTTGATGAACTTCTTCCTGTCAGGACTGATGGCGAGCGCTCCGAGGCTGTGCGCCGTGACATCCGTGATGGTGGGCTGGTCTGCCTTGAGTCCTGTGTTGGATGACGAGTAGAGCTCTGCTGTGATTGCGGCACCCTTTGCGACTGCGAGGTCTGTGTCTCCGTGTGTGATTACCTCTCTGCCTGTGAGGTTCTTGAGGTATGATGCAACGCAAGGCATCCTGGTGGATCCACCGCAAAGGAGGATCTCGTTGATGTCCGTCCACTCCATTCCGAGTGAGTTGATGAGATCCATGCAAACATCCTTGGTGGCGTTCATGAGGTACTCAGTCATGGTCTCGAATTCGTCCCTGGTGAGTGTGTACTTCTCACTGTATCCCTCGTATGTGATGGGGATTGTGACGCTCTCCATGACCGAGAGGTTCTTCTTGTATCCTTCTGCGGCGACGATGAGCTCGTTCTTGGTTGCGAGGTCATCCCTCGGGTCGACATCGAATTCATCGACGAACTTGTCGCAGACATACTTGACGATGGCTGCATCCCAGTCCTTTCCTCCGAGGATGTGGTTACCCTGTGTTCCTATTACTTCGATGTTTCCTTTTGTGATCCTCACAATGGTGACATCGAATGTTCCTCCTCCGAGGTCGTAGACCAAGAGGGTCTTGTCTTCGGAGTGCTTGTATCCGTATGAAATCGCAGCGGCCGTAGGCTCGTTGATGATCTTGGGGACTTTGATTCCGCATGCCTCTCCTGCACGTTTGGTGGAGGTCCTCTGTGCATCCTCAAAGTATGCGGGGACTGTGATCACTGCCTCGTCGATCTTCTCGCCGAGTGACTTCTCAGCATCCTCTATGAGGTGCTTGAGGAGCATAGTCGA
This sequence comes from Methanomassiliicoccaceae archaeon UBA113, assembly GCA_002506175.1. Taxonomy (GTDB): domain Archaea; phylum Thermoplasmatota; class Thermoplasmata; order Methanomassiliicoccales; family Methanomethylophilaceae; genus Methanoprimaticola. Next base: position 6,218 of record DAXB01000012.1, on the reverse strand, counting down.
GAGGTCTTCGGCCGTGTAATCCTTTCCGTCGAAGCTGACGACGACAGAACCGTCGCCCATGTTGCGTTTGAATGCGGCGGCGTTGACTCCCGTTCCGTTGGACTGCATGTCCTTCGCATCCTCTCCGACGAGGATGTCTCCGTCATCCAAGAAACAGATGACAGAGGGGGTGATCTCCTTCCCGAAGGCGTTGGGGATCATAATCGTCTTAGCCGAATCGCTGTCGTATCTTGCTACTGCAGAGTATGTTGTTCCGAGGTCTATTCCTACCTTCATATTCCCATCTGAAAATGAATCTCCTTCTTCCTATTAATAATATAGGCGGACTGTTTCGAAATTCGTAGATATATAAATGAACAGTCGGTCTAAAACAGGGCTTAAAATGGTAAGTATTTGATAATTACGAAATTCGTAATGATTGTATAATGTATTTTTTTGTTCATTTATTTGATGAAAAAGATATCCGTGAAATAGCATGTCGAATTGAGAAAAAGCGCTTGTTTGCAACAGAAAAAAGGAATCGGAGCGGCAGATGTTCCGAGGTGTTGTTTTGTGAGGTTTTGGTGATCATTCTATCCGATCTTCGCGGTACCGGAATAAGATTCAATTCACTTTCTTCAGGAGATCAAGACCTTTGTCTGTGATGACATATTTGCTCTCAATTACGTTATCTGCTTGATAGTATTCTGGATCCACGGCTCTTGAATCGATGGGGTTGACATTGCCTCTCATATCCATCTCGACAAGATATGATTTGACTTGTTTCCTGAGCCTCTTGTTGGGTTTATGACCCGTAGCTTCGATGACCTTGTCGGTTAGCTCGGTGGTCCACTGTTCCCCGCCGTCCTTCAGCAGCATCAGAATCCGTATCTTCACAGGATATTTCGAGTAATCCATGTTATACCTTCCTTTTGTCGTTTCTAGTTTCATGGGTCGTCTTTCTTGCGTCTTTGCTGTATCGACGATGGATCGCATCATTCCTGACATTTCTTCATGCGGATGAGCATGAGGATCAGAACAGCGATGACCAACAATGCCAGTACGCCGGTCACACCCACGATTATGCTTGAGTTTGCCAGGAAGAAGTCCCTGTTGAGAGCCATAATCATTGACAGGATGAGGAGCAGGGCTGCCAGGATGACCGCCGCGTAAACCAAAGGTCCTTTCTGCATAGTTCTGAATCGGTCTCCTAATACATAACGATAATAGGGGCGTATTGCATATGTGAGCCTATGGAAGACCCCATGGAACTCTGCGATCAGGCAGTTCAGTGCTATCAGACAGAACCCGATAAAGCCCTCAAGCTCTTCAGCAAGGCTGCATCGATGGGAAGCCCCCACGGATGCTTCGGGTTGGCCGAGATGATGCTAACGGGCCATGGTACTCAGCAGGACATCAAGGGTGCCATAGAGATGTATGAGATATCGGCCCAGGCAGGCAATCCCGCGGCCATGTACAGGCTCGGATCGATATACACCGGCACATACGGTGCGGAAGAGGATCCGGAGAAGTGCAGGATATGGTTCGAGAGGGCTGCAGAGGCAGGTCTTGTACAGGCATATCCCGAGATCGGCGGCATTTACATGTACGGTTACGGTGTGCAGGCCGATCCGGAGAAAGCCTATGGTTATTACATCAAGGCTGCTGAGGAGGGGGATCCGCTTTCCATGTTCAAAGTAGGATACATGCTGTCGGAGGGAGAGGGCACCGAGAAGAATATCGACGAGGCGGTGAGATGGTTCCGTATGTCGGCTATAGCAGGCGTTCCCGAGGCCCAGTTCAAGATGGCCAAACTCACGGCCGACGGTACGGTATCCGGCGGGCAGAAGATGGTCGTCCAATGGTATATCAAAGCGGCAGAACAGGGCTTCGCTCCCGCGAAATTCAATCTTGCCACGATCTATTATGAAGGGGACGGGGTTGAGAAGGACCTGAAGAAGGCATTCGATCTGTATAGCAGTCTGGCTGAGGAAGGGGATTCCGATGCGATGTTCATGACGGCGAGGATGCTGTTGGAAGGGGTCGGAACCGAGCAGGATGTCGAGAAGTCCATGCAGATGTTCGGGCGTGCCGCCGCGGCCGGGAACAAGCTCGCGATGGAGTTCGTGGATAACCTCCGCCGCAGGCAGAACACCCAATTTGTAAAGATCGATGGTTTGTGAGCTCAGTCCTCGAGAGGGCTGAACTCCGATTTGGGCTCGCCGCATACAGGGCATTCCCAATCGTCGGGGAGATCCTCGAATTTGATTCCGGTTTTCTCCTCGTCGTAGATAGTACCGCACATTCCGCATCTGTACTTCATGCTACTGTGTGTCCTCTGAAGAATAAAAAAAGAACGGTGAATGTAAGAGGTTTTTAGGGGCCTTTATGGGTTGATACAGTTCATTCCCTTTTGTCAGGGTCATCTGATATGCTAACAATCTGAGGCTCTCTGCAGCATGATTTGCATCCGCAGCATTTCTTGCCTGAGCGTTTCTCCCCGATGAGGACGAGAACCGCAGAAGCGAGGATCATCACGATGACCGCACCCACAAGAAGGTTTGCCGGGTTCATTCCTCAGGCCTCCGCTTCTGCAGGAATGGGTCCTTCGCGATGATGAGATACAGGAGTGCAAATACCGATATCGCACATGTTGCCATTGTCAGGGTCGACATCGCGCCTCCTGTTATAATGCTGCATACGGTGAATGCTATGGATGACACTGCGTAAGCCAGAAGGCATTGGTATGCTACGGCCAAAGCGGTTATCCTCCAGTTTCCGAGTTCCATCCTCATGGAGCCTATTGCCGCGAAGCAGGGGGCGCAGATTAGGTTGAACACCAGGAAGGACAGACCTGCCGCAGGTCCAACGATGGATTCTATTCCGGATGGTGCCATGATCTCTATCGAACCGATGATGTTCTCCTTGGTGATCAGTCCGGTGATAGTTGCCACTGTGAGTTCCCAGCTGCCCCATCCTATGGGTGCGAACAATATGCACACCGACTGTCCGATGTATTGGAGTATGGAGCCCTCCTGGGATCCGGATCCGATGAATACGAGCGAAGTGTTGAACGATGAGAGGAACCATACCAGTACACATGCCAGCAGGATGATGGTTCCTGCCCTTTTTATGAACGACCAGGTTCTGTCGAACGTAGTCTTGAATATGTTGTCCCATGCGGGCCTGTGGTAGGGGGGCAGTTCCATGATGAACGGTGCCGGGTCACCCGCCAGGCTCCTCCATTTCTTGAGTATTATTCCAGACATGAGGACGCATACTATTCCGAGGAAGTAGCAGAACAATCCGATCAGCCAGTTACCTCCGAACAGCGCAGAAGCGATGAGTGCTATGACGGGAAGCTTCGCTCCGCACGGCATGAATGTCACGGTCATCGCAGTGATCTTCCTGTCCCTTTCGCTCTCGATTGTCCTGGAGGACATGATGCCGGGGACTCCGCACCCAGTACCTACGAGGATGGGGATGAACGATTTCCCCGACAGTCCGAAGTATCTGAATACGCGGTCAAGCACGAAGGCTATCCTGGACATGTATCCCACATCCTCCAGGATGCACATCAGAAGGAACAGCACGAACATCTGGGGGACGAACACTAGCACCGCTCCGACTCCCCCGATGATTCCGTCAACCAGCAATCCGGAGAGGATCGGACTCACATTGTGTTCGATGCACCATGAGGATACGTTGGAGGCTATTTCGGAGAATAACCCTCCCAGCCACTCCGTACCCCATGCACCCACGGTTGAGACGGAGATGAAGTACACGAGGGCGATGATCGCTAGGAAAATCGGCAGGCTGTAGTACTTGTGCGTCACGATGTTGTCTATCCTGTCTGACAGGGAGTCCAGGTCTGTGTGGGCCCTCTTCACGGCCTTCTCAACGATCTCTTCGATCTTTTCGTATCTTGCGTTGGCGATGATGGAGTCGGATTCGTCATCAAAGGATTTCTCGAAATCCGCGATCTCCTTCTGGACTACGTCCTTGGCATCCAGATGATCCTTCTCCACGATGTGGTCTTTCTCAAGGAGCTTGATGGCGTGCCACCTTATACTCTCGTCCGGAACCTTGCCTTTGATGGACTTCTCCACTCTGGAGACGGTTTTTTCAACCTCATAGTCCATATAGATGGGTTCAGGAGTCTTCTTGGAGCTCATGGTGTGGGTAAGAGCCCTGATGAGTTCGGTCATCCCTTCGCCCCTCAGCGCGGATATGGGCACGACCGGGCAGTTGAGGAGCTTCGTGAGTTCCTCTATATCAATCGAATCTCCCTTCTTCTTTACCTCATCCATCATGTTGAGCGCTATGACCGTCGGTATGTTGCAGTCCAGGAGCTGAAGGGTGAGGAATAGGTTCCTCTCCAGATTGGTAGCGTCAACGATGTTGATCAGTGCATCCGGTCTTTCTTCGACGATGAAATCCCTCGAGATGACCTCCTCCGGGGAATATGGCGATAATGAGTAAATCCCGGGGATGTCGACTAGATCGTAGTTGGTCTCTTTGATCTTTCCGACCTTTTTGTCGATGGTAACGCCGGGCCAGTTGCCTACGCGCTGCGATGAGCCGGTGAGCTTGTTGAACAGTGTGGTCTTCCCGCAGTTGGGATTGCCAGCCAAGGCTACGGTGAACGTCATTCCTCCACCTCGATCATCAGGGCGTCATCCTTCCTTAGGGTGAGCTCGTAGCCTCTGAGGTGGATCTGGATGGGGTCTCCGAATGGGGCCACCTTGCGGACATAGATCATACATCCTTTTGTGATGCCCATATCCATTATGTGCCTCTTTACGGCGCCTTCGCCGTGCAGTTTCTTGACCTTGGCAGTCTCACCGCACCTCACGTTGTTCAAAGTCCTCATCTGTTCACTTCTTCCAGCCCTCAGGTGAAGCACCTGGGCTATTCATGGATTTAGGGATATCTAAATTCTATATAAATTTAGTCTAGACTAAAATTAATTTTGCATAACAAAAAATTAATCGAATCAGCAGAAAAGAGATAATTACTCTCTGGATTAGATGAATAAAGTTTAGACCTTTACGGGATGTTTTTAAGGACTTAGCTGATTGTCGCTTCTATGTTAACCGACATCGAGATCGCCTATGAGGCGAATCCCAAGCCGATCAAAGAGATCGCCGCCAAACTCGGGCTCACCGAGGACGACATCAGCCCCTATGGTAAGTACATCGCCAAAGTCCCAATTGAGAACCTCGAGAGGCTCAAGGACAAGAAAGACGGAAAACTGATCATGGTCACAGCCATCACCCCCACCCCCGCAGGAGAGGGAAAGACAGTCACATCGATCGGACTCATGGAAGGTCTCGGAAAGCTCGGCAAGAACGTTGTCGGAGCCCTCAGGGAGCCGTCTCTCGGACCCACTTTCGGAATCAAAGGAGGTGCGACCGGAGGAGGATATGCACAGGTCTACCCTATGTGGGATATCGACCTCCACTTCACCGGAGATATCCATGCCGCGGCAGCAGCACACAACCTGCTGTCCGCCATCGTCGATAACGAGCTCGTCAGGGACAACCCCCTGAACATCGACCCCGCGAGGATCGTATGGAGAAAGACAGTCGACATGAACGTCCGTGAGCTCAGGAACATCGTCACTGGTCTGGGAAAGGACAAGGTCAAGGGAGGAGTCCCCCATGAGCAGGGATTCGTCATCACATCCGCATCCGAAATCGCAGCCATCCTCTGTCTCGCAAGGGACCGCGAGGACCTCAGGGCAAGGCTCGAGAGGATCGTCGTCGCATACACATACGACAACAAGCCGGTCACAGTCAAGGACCTCAAGTGCGTCGGTGCCATGATGGTCCTCCTGAAGGATGCCATCAACCCGAACCTCGTCCAGACACTCGAGGGACAGCCCGTGTTCATCCACGGATTCCCGTTCGCGAACATCGCCCACGGAAACAACTCCATCATCGCGACCAAGACCGCACTGAAGCTCGGAGACTACGTCGTCACGGAGTCAGGTTTCGCTTCCGATCTCGGAGGAGAGAAGTTCATGGATATCGTCTGCCGCGAGTCCGATATCAGGCCATCATGCGTCGTCATAGTCGCGACCGTCAAGGCCCTCATGACCCACGGAGGAGGAGTCCTCGACGACGAGTCAACACTCAACCTCGAGACGCTCGAGAAGGGATTGTGCAACCTCGACAAGCACATCGAGAACATGTCATCCTACGGAGTGCCCGTCGTAGTCGGAATCAACCACTTCG
>DAXB01000072.1:18931-30182 GCA_002506175.1 Methanomassiliicoccaceae archaeon UBA113 | reverse complement strand
GGGACGAGCTCAACAACCAGACCAAAGAGTGGAAGTCCAAGAGGGACGCACTCAACACACAGGTCAGGGAGCTTGTCGACGAGGCAGGAAAGTGCAGAGAGGAGCGCGACTCTTACAACCAGAAGGTAAGGGAGACGAAAGAGCTCAGGGATGAGTGGAACCAGAAGGTTACTGCACTCAAAGAGCAGCTCGCACCCTACAGGACTGAGAAGACAGAGGAGAAGGACCAGGTCCCTCTCAAGCAGCTGAAGAAACAGCTCCAGGATCTCGAATACATGCAGCAGACGATGTCTCTCGGAAAGGACAAAGAGAACGGCATCGTCAAGCAGATCTCCATCCTCGCCAAGCAGATCGGCGAGAGGGAGAAGACCTTCGAGCAGAACGATGAGATTAAAGAGCTCGTTGGACAGCTCAGGGAAGCAAAGGCACAGGCGGAGACATACCACCACCAGGTGTCCGAGTATGCAGAGCAGGCACAGGCAGCACACGACAGGATGATCGGCTTCTACGAGCAGGCAGACAAGCTCAGGAAGGACGCAGACGCCGCACAGGCAAAGTTCATCGAGTGCAAGCAGGCAGCCGACGAAGAGCACAAGAAGCACATCGAGCAGATCAAGTCCGTTCACGAGATGGACAAGGATGCAGCAGCCTTCAAGAACAAGAAGAACTCCGTCAAGAAGAAGAAGTCTGACGAGTCCGGAAAGAAGGAGGCAAAGGAGATCTTCGAGCGCTTCAAGGCAGGAGAGAAGCTCTCCACCGAAGACCTCATGGCTCTTCAGAAGTCCGGTTACCTCTGATCAAAAACCATTCATGGGGGTTCGCCCCCTTTTTTTTCCTTTTTTCTCATACATTGCGGCGTAATGAACAGTCATTGCATGTATCGATAAACTGTTTACAAAATGTATCATTCATGCAGCCTTAATAATAAAGTTTTCACTTTTTTTCATCAATCTTCAACGTAAACAAATTTAGCATCCATCTTTAATTTGAATAATTATATATATCAATTCAATCAATCAAGTAATCACAGGGATACGGTCAGGCTGTAGAGTGCATCCCATCCCTTCTAATTTGCTGACCGGTCCCCCAATCTCTTTTTTCATCGATATTTGTTGTGAAGTGTCTACAAATCCTTTTATTATGCGCGTGAATATAATGTGACGTTAAGCATGGTCATGGAAGGATTGGGAAAATCCCTCAGAAGCGTTCTCGGACGTGTCAGCGGTGCATCGCAGGTGGACGAGGAGCTGGTCAAAGACATCTGCAAGGATCTTCAACGCGCACTGTTGGAAGCCGATGTCAATGTCAGATTGGTTCTGGAAGTCACCAACAACGTCAAAGAGCGTGCATTGAATGAGAAGCCCGATACGGGCGGAAGCATGAAGAACCATGTTACCAAGATCATCTATGAGGAGCTGGTGAAGCTCGTCAACAACGGCGAGGGGCTTCAGCTCAAACCTCAGACTATCATGATGGTCGGACTCTACGGACAGGGAAAGACCACAACCACCGGGAAACTGGCGATGTATTTCACGAAGAAGGGTTTCTCGGTCGGACTCATTGGTGCAGACGTTTACAGGCCGGCAGCACTCGACCAGTTGAAACAGCTCGGTGAGAAGGTCGGAGTCGATGTCTACGGGGAACCCGGAGAGACAGACGCGGCTGGTATAGTTGCCAGAGGTAAGGAGAAATTCAAGGATAAGAAGATCATAATCATCGATACATCCGGACGTCATGCTCTGGAGGACGACCTCATCGATGAGATCAAGAAGATTGCCAAGGTAGCTCAACCGGATGAGAGGATATTGGTCCTTGATTCACAGGTCGGTCAGCAGGCCGGCCCTCAGGCAGAGGCGTTCCATAACGCTGTAGGAGTTACAGGAGTCATTCTTACCAAGATGGATGGAACCTCAAAAGGAGGAGGGGCCATCTCAGCCATCCAGAAGACCAATGCAAGGATCGTGTTCCTCGGAGTCGGAGAACACATTCGCGATTTGGAGGATTTCGATGCGAAGAGATTCATTTCGAGGCTTCTCGGAATGGGGGATCTCTCCGCCCTGGTGCAGCTTGCGTCCGAGCAGATTGATGATCAGGAGGAGATGGAACGTCTCGCAAAGAATCTGATGTCCGGTCGTTTCACACTCAATGACATGTATGCGCAGATGTCCGCAATGGGAAAGATGGGAACTCTCGACAAGATCATGAGTCTCATCCCAGGTATGAGCGGTATGGGCGACAAGATCGATTTCGAGGCCACCCAGAAGAGGCTCAACGTGTTCCGTGTCATCATGGATTCGATGACCCCGGAGGAGAAGAACGACCCGTCCCTGATCAAAGCCAAGCGCATCGAGAGGATCGCGGCCGGAGCCGGTGTCTCCGCGCATGATGTGCGTGAGTTGCTCAAGCAATACACGAACAGCAAGAAGATGATGACATCCGTTGGAAAGGACCGTAAGGTTCGTAAGCAGTTCATGAAGCAGATGGGCGGCGTCGACATGGATGCACTGAAAGAGCTTCAGGGATCCGAATGAGATATTTCGTAATTACAGGCCATAAAGCCGTAACGACTGGGGATTTCAAGCTCGACGACATCGCAGGAGGAGCCGGAAGGCTCGATATAATGGTGAGATGCGTCAACTCCGCATTCTTCCTCAGCCACAATCTCCGCAAAGATGTGGAGATATACCTCGTGTTGGAAGGAGGAGAGGACGCTCCTAAGACCGTGGTGTTCAGGGGTGCGGACCTAAAGTATCTCAATCCCGATGAGAGGAGCACGTCATCGCTCATCAGGAATGCGCTCCTCAAGAAGATCTCTCCAGGACAGGAGCTCAAATCATCGCCTGGAGTGTACATCAACAGGATGTCATTCGCAGACGTGTTGGAGAAGCTGTCCAAGCTAGGTTCGTTCGTATATCTCAAGGAGGATGGAATCGACTGCAGAGAGTATGAGTTCCCGGAGAACCCGATATTCGTCCTCGGCGACAATCACGATCTGACGGAAGACGAGGAGAACCTCCTTCTTTCATATTCACCAGACAAGATCTGCATCGGACCCCATAGTCTTCATGCGGATCATTGTATGATTATAGTTCATAACGAAGCAGACCGCAGGGAGGCTTGAAACATGACAGAGTTCACAGAGAAGATACCGCAGCACAGGCATTGTGTCACATGCGGGAAGGCGTTCGTAGGAGACGGGAAGTACTGCAGCGATGCATGCATGCAGAAATCGACCATGGAGGTCAAGGGAAAGCTCCGCAAGTACCTGGTTTTGGAGGTCATCCTCGTCGCAGTCGTAGTTATAGCACTCTGGATCGGCTGGAAATGATCGCGGCCGTAGCGGGGACGTTCAACGTTCTGCATGACGGTCACAAAGCACTCCTACGGCGCGCATTCGAGATCTCAGACGAAGTCCGTATCGGGATGACCTCCGACAGGATGGCTTCCGAGACCAGATCGCGTTATGTCAGCATCATCCTCCGCAAGAAGGAGCTCGAATCTTTCTTGAAGGGTATGGGGAAGTACACGATATTCGAGATCGATGACATGTACGGTCCCGATGAACTGATGGATGACGTCGATGTCCTTGTAGTATCGGAAGAGACGCTGGATAACGGCAGGAAGGTCAACGACCACAGGAGGGAACGCGGACTGAATCCTTTGGAGCTCTCCGTCGTCCCATTGATCAGATCCGATTCAGGAGACAAGATAAGCTCTTCGGGCATAATGGAGGGCAGATACAGCCGTTCAGGCCGTTCCGATGTGATAGATATAGCCGTCGGCTCTGCCAATGTTGTAAAGGTGGCGGCGGTCAGGTCTGTGATGGAAAAGGTGTACGGGGAAGTCAGGATCACCGCTGTGGATGTGCCGAGCGGGGTCCCCGAACAGCCTTTCGGCGACCAGACCCATCAGGGTTCGGAGAACCGTGCGCGTGGAGCATTGGGGGATCATGACATGGCCGTCGGTATCGAGGCAGGGGTATTCGAGATGCTGGACGGACTCTATGACATTCAACACTGCACAATAATCAGCCGTGACGGCAAGGTAACGTATGGGCAGGGTTCCGGTTTCAGGTATCCGGATTCGATAGCCGAACTTGTGAGGAAAGGCATGACAGTCGGCGATTCAGTCAAGGCAGTGTACGGGGATACGGACATAGGGAAGAAACAAGGTGCGGTCGGGCTTCTCAGCAGGGGCCTTATCGACCGCAAGAGTCTTACGGAGCAGTCTGTTACCGCTGCAATGATACCGCGCTTATGGTGATCTCATGTTCGTCAGGGAGAAGATTTCGGAAGGTTCCGTCTATTTCAGAGACGGTTCGGATATGAAGGGAAATGCAAGGAATGTAATCCTTCCATATGAGGAATCAGAACTCAGAGAAGGCATCAGATACTCAAACAAAGGTAACACCAAGATCACCGTATCAGGAAACAGGACGGGATCCGCCGGAGGAGCCGTTCCCAACGGAGGGGACGTCATATCCATGGAGCATCTGTCGGGGGTTACCGCGGTAGGGAAAGATGAGAACGGATTGTATCTTACGGCTCTGGCCTGCACCTCCGTCAAGGAGTTCGATGAGACCGCTACCGATTCGGAGGATCTCACAGAAATCAATGAAGGGGCACTGTCCGAATTCAATTCCGGAAGGTATTGCTTCCCTGTGTCAGTTGATGAGAAATCGTCTGTTGGAGGATGCATAGCATCGAACCGTTCTTTCATACGCAAGTACGTCAGGAGGATCAAAGTGGTTTTCACGGACAGTACATACATGTCGGTCACGCGCGGGGAGTTCAAAGCTGACGGTAGGAGGATGACATTCCCTGCGGGAAGGAATTATTTTTCATTCCAGCTCCCGTCATACACATCCGACGGAGAGGTTGGGCCGAAGATCGAAGATGATATGGATCTCATCGATCTGTTCATCGGTTCCGAGGGCATATTCGGGATAATCACAGAGGCAGACATCTACGTTTCCAGGGAGCCTGCTCCCGCTGTTGATATCATCGAACTCGGAAAGGTCAACAACGATTATATCAGCAACACTTATGGGAAAACCGCCGCGGACGATTTGAAAAGGGTGAAGAAGGTCCTCGATGCCAACTATATATTGAACATCGGGAACCTGGTGGTTTGAAATCAGTTCTTTTTTGCGAGAGAGAGCGCCTTCTCAAGCACTTTCTCCACATGTCCGTCGACCTTGACGTTCTTCCAGGCGGCTTCCACGGTCCCATCCTTCCCGACTATGAACGTCGAACGGATGGTGCCGGTGGTCTCCTTGCCATACATGACCTTGGTTCCCCACGCCCCTGCTTGTTCCAGAAGCGAGTGATCGGGGTCGCTGAGGAGTTTGACCTTAAGTCCATGGGCATCCACGAATTTCCTGTGGGATGCAGACGAATCTTTGCTGACGCCGATGATAGGTATGTTCCTCATCATGAATCTAGGGAATTCCTCTGTGAATGCGAGAGCCTCCCTGGTGCATCCGGAGGTGTTGTCCTTCGGATAGAAGTAGATCACGTAACGCATTCCCTCAAGGTTTCTGCTGTCAAAATCCTCTCCGTTCTCATCCTTCAGGATGAATTCGGGGAACTTATCACCGACTTCCATGATATCAGCTCAGAACAGTGTGTCCTTGTGTCCGGCGACGATGGGCCCGAGATCGATCTCCACGAAGCCTACGGGATGGGTTATCTCATATCCTACGAGCACTTCGGGCGATATTTCTCCGAATATTCCGATAGGCTGTCCGTTGTAGAACAGCTCCGCACCCCTTCCGTCAACGAAGGTCTTGATGTCGCTGGGCTTGATCTCGTATTCGCATCCCATCTCTCTGAGAACGCTCTCTGTGAGGGATTTGATCTCTGTGAAGGAGACTTTGGATGCGGTAGACATCGCACACAGGTGGGCCTGTGTCTTCGCATCCCTTACGACGTTTCCGACCTCGAAAATCCTCTGGGGAAGGTCGCGGTGCTTATTGTGGATCAGAATCTTCATGAGACTGGGCATCAGATATGTCCTGAGGCATGTGATGTCCTCTGTAGCGGGATTGAGCACTCTGACGTTGTCGATGAACGGGAGCTTGGATTTCTCATACTCCTCGATATCGTTGATGAGTGTCAGGGTCATGACTTCGGTGTATCCGAGTCCGAGCATGACATCCCTGACGGTGTCAGAGAATGCGTTGACACGGTCGAGTCCGCCCATGGTCTGGCTGAGCTTGTATGTGTGTCCGAAGTTTTCGAACCCGTATCCGATACCGACATCCTCGAATATGTCCACCTTGTGCATGATATCCAATCTGTAGGACGGCACAGTGGCGAATACTGTATCTCCCTTATCGGACGCATCGATACCCATCTTTCCGAGGGCCTTTACCATATCCGCCGGAGTCAGGTTTGTACCGAGGTACTTGTTGCATTCCGCTGCGGAGATGTTGTATTCCGAGGGTGTGAGGTCGGGTGACTGGAACGCCACGTCCCCGGCGTGCATCGTGACCGACTCGATCTTTCCTCCGCGCTCTGCGAGTGCGGTGCAGACTATATCCAATGCGCCTTTCACGGCCTTGCGGTCGTTTCCGGTAACATCTATGAAGAGGTTGCGGGTGGAGGTCGTCACCGTGGTGAGTGCTCCGTTGATGATAGGGGGGAACGATAGAACGTTTCCGTCCTTGTCCTGGATTATAGGGTACTGCTTGCATCCTTCGAGTAGGTGGGCGTAATCCTTTCCTTTCTCGTGCCTGACCAGGATCTCTTCCATATCCATCTCTTCGGTCTTGGCGAGGGGGACGAACCTAACGGATTTGGGGTCCGCGAGCCTGTATGTGAACGGTCCGTTGACTTTATCCAGGTCATGGATTCCGATGGCGAGCTTTTTTCTCTTCCTTCCGATGGTGATGTGGAGCTTCTCCTGCATTTCCATGATCGATTTGAGCATGTTCTCATCGATCTCCACATTGCGTACCACTCCGCACAGGAAGAACGGTCTGATTTCGTTCACGGATTTGTCTATGAAAACCTCAATATCGGATTTCGAGACTTCGTATTTCTTCATCCCGGTCTCGAACCCCATGAAAGCTTTCATTCCTCTGGCCGTTCCCTCGACGCTGTAGAGGTCAGGGCGATCTGGGAAGAATTCAACAGACATGTCGTCGTCTCCGGCTTGGGCATGTTCAATGTCCGCACCGATCATGGGTATCCTTTCAGCGAGTGTCTCGATTGGGACGTTCTGTCCCATGACCGAGCAGAGGTCGCTGTACTTGAAGTTTATAACAGGCATAAGACCGCGATGGGCCACCCCGTTAATAAAACGTACGCGCGAATGTATGCATCATCTGCCGAGGGCCTGATGCGCTTTACCCAATTCTCCGGCCGATTGGGCCGCCAGTGTGGAGAGTTCTCCGGCAAGAACGGTGGCTGCGACGATTTCCGCGAGTTTCTTCGCTTTCCCCTGTCCAAGGCAGCCCATCATATTGAGCGCCTCGCTCTGGCAGGGCAGTTTGGTCCCGCCCCCCACTGTTCCGACCTCGACTGTAGGCATTCTGACGCAGATGTATAGGTCATCATCGATGTTCTCGCATGTGGTGAGCGTCATACTGCCTCCGACCACCTGAGCCGGGTCCTGACCGGTGGCTATGTAGATGGCCGCAACCATATTGGCCGCATGGGCGTTGGCTCCGAGTGTTCCCGCGATGCTGCTACCTACGAGGTTCTTCCTGTAATTCGTTTCTGCAATGGCATACGCCGTTGTGTGGAGTTTGTTCTCGACGACATCCTTGGGTATTGTGCATTCAGCTAGGACGACCTTCCCTCTTCCGGTGATCATGTTGATCGCGGCAGGCTTCTTGTCGGAGCACATGTTCCCGGAAACGGATACCATGACTGCTCCGGTGGCCCCCTCTATCTTTCTGCAAACCGCTTCTGCGGCTATCGTGGCCATATTCATACCCATGGCATCTCCGGTGTCGAATTTGCATCTGAGATACAGGCTCCTTCCATCAGGGTAGATGTCTATCCCGATGAGCTTTCCATGCGAGGTGGTTCCGGCCACAGTTTCCTTCAAAGCGTCCATGTGGGCTTCGATCCACGATGACACTTCTTTTCCGTGCTGTATGCCGTTCACCTTGAGGACGGGGGCTCTGGTCATAAAATCTGATACCACGGTGGTCCTCACCCCTCCGGAAGCATTCATGACGGACATACCTCTGGATATCGATGCAACGAGTGCACCCTCGGTGGTTGCAAGCGGTACGAGGTATTCTCCGGATGCGCAGTCCCCCTCTATCTTGATCGGTCCTGCATATCCAAGAGGTATCTGGACGGTACCGATCATGTTCTCGATGTTGGTGGATGCCAGTTCGGGATCGAATCCATAGTTGGATACGGTCTTCAGTTCCGTTCCAGTATACTCCTCTGCTGCCTTGCGGCGGTCTTCGACATCCGCTTTGGTCTTACCGCGGTTTTTAAGTCCGGTGCTGTCCGTCATATCGGTTGCGGATTGTCTAGTTAGTATAAATCACGTGCTGGATTGCAATCGACGTACGGAGGCGTGATTTCTGATGTCACATGGACAGCTCTGGATACATCACCAGTACGATTAGGTACACGATGTATGACAGAATTAGAACCGCATCGCTCTTCCTTCCGATTCCGTTGTTGAATCTGACCATGAGGAACAGCAACAAACTGATGGCTATCATGACCGGTATGTGGAAGTACAGTGTGGCATCTGACACGGGTATGTCAACCAACAACCCGCCGACACCGAGTACGAAGAAGCAGTTGAAGATCGTGGAGCCGACAATATTGGCCACCGCCATGTCGTTCTCGCCTTTGAAGGAGGCAAGAACACTGATGCATAGCTCCGGAAGGGATGTTCCGATAGCCACCACGATAAGTCCGATCAGCAGTTCTGATACTCCGAGCATGTGGGCGAGTGATACGGATCCGTCAACGAAGAAGCGTGCCCCGAAATACAGCAAGACGAGGCCTGCGATTATGGCCGCGATACACACTGGGATGCTGTACGTTTTCTTTTCCGTTTTCACTTCGGATGCATAGGACTCCTGTGTATCCTTGTTCTTGGATTTCACTCTCCAGACGACATACAGGAAAACGAGGAGACAGATGACGAGGAAGACTGATTCAATCCTGGCGAATCCACCGAATCCCAGGATCAGCATCATGACAACAGACGCCATCATGGCGCACATTTCTATCCTGATAGGTGCGAACCTGCACACGATAGGTGATATCATCGCCGCCAGTCCCAATGCAAGACCAACGTTGGCTATGTTGCTTCCTACTACGTTTCCTATTATAATATCGGGGGTATCGGTACTGACCACGGATGTGATGACCTCCGGGGCGGATGAGCCGAACGCCAGTATCGTCAGTCCGATGATGAACGGCGATACCTTGTAGTGTAGGGCCAGGTCCTTGGCGCCTTTGACAAGCCAATCCGATCCGAAATAGAGCATGACGATTCCTGCAGGAATACCAAGGAGCACCCAATCCATGAAGCGTCATAGGATGTTCTGCTTAAAGCATCTAACGGAAGCTCCAAGATGTCTTGGGCCGGGCGCTCTCTTTTATCTCGGTAACGACATCCATCGACCGATACGTATGGTGGAACCGGAGTATGGGGCATGCAGCAAGGCAAAGAGGCAGTACGAGTCTGGAAACGTACAGGGTGCGGTCGACACCTTGGAGGACTATCTTGTAACCGATCCGCACAACCTCAAGGCAAGGCTCCATCTCGCCCAATACGTCGTATACGGGAAAAAGGACGTCGAATACGGTTTGATGCAGCTGGATATCATCCTCGATCTGGACCCGGAATACACGGATGCGCTTCTGGCCAAGGTCACGGTCATGTCCAAGTTCAAGAAGTACAACGATGAGACCGATGCACTCTTCCAGAGACTCATCGATCTCAAGCAGTCCTCCGAGATCTATCACACGTATGCAAGATTCCTCAGGAACCAGATAGTCGATTTCGAGAAGGCGGCTTTATACTACGAGAAAGCGCTGGAGCTCGCCCCGAGGAATCCAGACATCCGTCAGAACTATTGCATCCTTCTCCTGAACGATATAAAGGACTATCCGAAGGCCAAGAGGCAGTTGGAAATCCTCATGGAGCTCAAGCCAAACGACGCCCAGGTCAAGAAGGCGTACGATCGCCTCATAAAGGAGAAGTTCGACAAGGATGGGAATCTGAAGCAGAAGAGGTTCGGATTCCTCAAGAGATGAGCGTCAGAGTCTCTTTCCGCATTTGATGCATTTTTTGGTTTCACGGTTGATGTAACCGCATTCCCTGCATTGGGGCATGCCATCTACGGAGAGGACGTTCATCCCGTCTTTCCATCCGGTCCTCAAAATAGCGGATTTGATCTGTTCAGGATCGGTGCTTATGGTTCCGATGCTTCTGACCATGTCCTCGTTGAACATCAGGACGGCCTGATCTCTGTCTTTCTCGATCGCAGATTTGTTCCCCTTCACATAGTTGAGTTTCTCCAGCTTCTGTTCGGTCTTCACCTTCACCATGTCGACGGGATTGGTGCTCAGAACACGTGAGATCTTCCTGATCTCCGTATCCATCGCTTTCTCGAACTCCTCTTCGGTCTGTTCCGCAAAAGGGCTTATTCCGAGCATCCAGAATGTGTTGAATCTTCTGTCTGTGTATAGTTCGTTCCCTTCGACAGGAACCTCTGTCTTCTTGGAGAAAAGCCCCATGTCTGAGTAAGCGGCCTCTATGCGTTTATACTCTTGCTTCCAGTCCTGTACCGTTTTTTTATAGGTAGGAAATAATAGCCGTCGAGAGAGATTTCCATGGGAGAGATTCCTGCCAACAGCCCCAAAGCGGTATGCACCGCAAGTCAGCTCCGTTCTAAGATGGATATGAAGATGAGAAAATTCTGCGGTGTGAAGACGATCATCGGTCCTCTTGACAGATACATCGAGGAAGCATACGAGAAGGGATGTTTCAGCGAGGATGTGAAGAAACAGTTGTATGACATCCAAGCTTACTGCGATACGGTTCTCTTGACGTCAGAGTACAAGAGCCTTCCGGATTTCGATCAGATTTTGGAATGGTCCAGAGTAGTGGACGATCTTTGAGTTCGGATTGATTGTTATGTCATATGACGATGATGGCGGCGATAGGAAGCCGAGAGACCGCAAGGGACGTTACGGAGATAAGAAACCCTATGGGGAGAAGAAGTCGTACGGGGACAGGAAGCCTTACGGCGATAAGC
>DAXB01000072.1:18754-18903 GCA_002506175.1 Methanomassiliicoccaceae archaeon UBA113 | reverse complement strand
CCGCGGAGACAGGAAACCATACGGAAACAGGCCCCAGGGAGAAAGGAGATCCTACGGAGATAGGCCTCGCGGAGACGGAAAATCCTATGGTGACAGGCCTCGCGGAGAAAGGAGGTCCTTCGGAGACAGGAAGCCTTACGGCGATAAGC
>DAXB01000072.1:13953-18718 GCA_002506175.1 Methanomassiliicoccaceae archaeon UBA113 | reverse complement strand
CCGCGGAGACAGGAAACCATACGGAGAAAGGAAGTCTTACGAAGGTGGGTCCAAAGAGGAAGGGTCCAGGGAATACGGGGGCTCATCAGGCGAGAGGAAATCTTTCGGAGACAGGAAACCCTACGGGGAGAAGAGATCCTTCGGAGACAGGAAACCTTATGGTGACAGGCCCAGGGGGGACAGGAAACCCTACGGAGACAGGCCCCAGGGAGAAAGGAGATCCTACGGAGATAGGCCTCACGGAGATAGGAAACCATACGGGGAGAAGAGGCCCTATGGCGACAGATCCCGCGGAGACCGCAGAGGAGGCCGTGATTTCGGCGACAGGAGGGAACGTTTCGCAGACAGAGACGAATCCCGTGGTTTCGACAGGAACGACCGTGGAGATGATGAGCCGAGGAGGTACATACTACCTTCCGATCCTTCCAGATTGCTTTCCAGAGGGATTGATTGCCAGGTCAAAGGGAACAACAACCTTGCTCTGATTATGTTCCTTCACGGTTCCGTTATGATGAGCGAGGGATGTGAAAACAATGCGTCCAGGATACTGAGGGACATAGGGAAGGACAATTATGTCGGAATCAGATCCGAGATCGAATCGAACTGCTCGGAGGATGCGTTGATAGAGTTTGATTATCTATGCATCACATCGAGCAAGGATTACAAGAGAACGGCTTTCGATTCTGCTTTCGATTCCAAGAACATCCATGCGGTCTACCGTAAGATATGCATGGAGGAGATCGAGGGAGACGATCCGATCATCGATTACTTCGCATCCGCTTATCCGGAGAACAGCGAAAAGGTTGTGAAGGGTCTGGAGATCCTCAAAAGGAAGAAGGATTCGGAGTCGGCAGAGAAGCATCTCTCAAGGATAGACGAGAATATTAAGCTCAGGCAGTCCGTTTTCTCCATATTCAACCGTTCGATGAACGGGGATGTCAAAGCAGCCGGGGAGCTTAAGGCTCTCGCCGGCAAGGTTCCGGAAGCGGCATTCTTCTCGGAGTTCATCACCGCGAAGGCCGCTGGAAATGAAGTGGAGTGGCTCAGATCCAAGTACGAGAACTACAGCGATTTGATCGTTCTTCATCAGAGCAAGTTCAAGATCGAGGAGGACCCGTTTGGGCTATTCCTCAAGGCAAAGAGCCTGGAATCGAAGAAAGAGGAATGGATCTCCACCATGATCTCATCCGCTAGGGCCGGTTGTCCGGAAGCGATAGATGAGCTCACCAACAAGATGTTCAGGAACGATGTCCGTAAGTGTCTGGCAGGAATATACCTGGCCAATAGGGATCTCCCGAAGCTCATATTCGTCTATCAGTCGGGACTCGAGGAGACGTATTACCTTGACCAGTACTGCGGAACCAATGAGAACGATATTCTGGAGGTTGGAAGGGAGCTCGGAAAGCAATCGTTCGGAAAGGAAATCGATTGGCTCAAGGATCATTACGATAAGGGATTCGCATTCTGCAAGGACGCTCTTGTGGATAAGGCTAAGGATGACTTGTATCACGGGAAGAAGCTGATCTATGCGCTTCATGACGTCGGCGAGGACATGGAGTCCGCAAAGCTGTATCTGTCGATGGAGGGCGATCCGGAGATCCCGTCAGTAAAATGGCTGAAGAAGGTCTGTACGACCGATGAGGTCACGGAGTATATCAAGGCTCATTTCGAGGCCAAGGACGATCTGGCTACATTTGAATCCATATTCGCTGATGACGGTTACGAGCACCGTCCCAAGAGATCATCGGGAGGATTCGGAAAGAAACCATACCGCGGTCGCAGATGATTCTGGACCGCTTATAAACCCTTTAATACTCATTTTATACAGATTCTGTTAAAGCCGATGTTAGGTTTATATAGGTATCATATCTCACCCATCCTTATGTGGGACCTTCACGTACAGAATATTGTAGCATCGACACAGCTTTCCGATGGATTTGACCTTAACAAGATCATGGAGGGTCTTGCCGATTCCAAATACGACCCTCACACATTCCCCGGACTGGTATACAGGGTGAAGGACCCCAAGACATCCGTTCTCCTTTTCAGATCGGGAAAAGCAGTCTTCACAGGATCCACCGACCTCAAGATGCTCGAAGCATCGGTCAACAAGGTCCTCTCGGATCTCAAGGCAATCGGACAGGATGTCTATGACAACCCCAAGACTGAGATCCAGAACATGGTCTCTTCCGCAGATCTCGGATCGGAGGTCAACCTCAACACAACCGCTATCACGCTCGGACTCGAGAAGGTCGAGTACGAACCTGAGCAGTTCCCCGGACTCGTCTACAGGATCAGCGACCCCAAGGTCGTTATCCTTCTCTTCGGATCTGGAAAGATCGTCATCGCCGGTGCCAAGAAGCTCGAGGAGGCCGGAAGGGCTGTTGATAACCTCGCACAGGAGCTCAGAGACGCCGGACTCCTTCCATGAAAGGTTCCATTCTACATTTCTGACCCGCCTTCGGGCGGGTCATGATTATTATCAAACAATTTACCAGACAGTTGTCTTTTGTGAAAAATGGATTGCCACTGCACTGAGGCAGAGGCTTTTTAATCAGTTTATTGGAAAAACAGGTTTTCCGATTCCTCTCCGACTATGTAGGAGTATCTGGAGCGGATGACGCTGTCCAGTTTCATCAGGATGTCGTTGAACCTCCCTTCGAGGTCCTGTTCATCCATGTTGAGCGAGTTGAGGTACATCTTCTGATGTTTGGGTTCATCAGCCTTCTCGACATATTCCAGGATGTCCTTGAGAGCGGTCTCAATGCTTTCCTTGCTGGTGATGTTTATTGCCATGATCTTGTCGATCAGCTTGATGTCTGTCTTGAGGAACGAAATAACATCTTCGCATGCCGTATCCTTGAAACGGCCGCTCATCTCCCTCTCTATGAACAGATCGATCTTCCTGTTCTTCATCTCTCTAATGGTCTTGAGCGAGACTGCATCGTTGATGTCGAGTATCATATCATATATCTCGGGAGCAGGCCCCTCATCTTCATCCGTTTCGGGGGCCTTACGGTCTTCATCGGTGAATACCGTCCTGCGCGATGCGTCGAATCCCTGCTCGTCGAGCAGATCCATCTTGGACAGCCTGTCGCGGTAGGTATTCGAAAGGATGGGTTCCGATTCCGGGAGCTCTGTTTTGGATGACAGGGCATCAATGACACGGACGTCTCTGTTGAGAAGCTCAATGATCTCAATATATTCGGCCTTCCTGGTCGGATCATCGCGGACAAGTCCCGCGAAATCGGCAATCTCTCTGAGTTTGCGCTCTCTGATGGCGTTGAGCCTTGCGTCCCACATGGAACGAGCGATGTTTTCGTCGTATAAACCGTATCGGTAGGATGACGATCAAACTTTGAGCAATTCCACCATGGCCACATTCTCTACCGCTTGATCCTCATAAGACAGGAATTCTTTGTTCAACCCGTTTTTCTCGGCCTTCTCATCCGTGGCATCGATGAGGGAATCATCGCGCATCATGTTGATTGTGTCGAGTTTAGGATCATCGATGTCGATGAGCAGGGCAACATATTCGTTCCTGCCTTCTTTGGGTTTCATCTTGGACAGAGCCTTGCCTATCTGCCTCTCCCATGCGCTGTATAGGAGTATTTCCGTAAGGATGGTCTTGGAACGGTTGGTCCCGTTCGAGAAGGCCCTCTCCGCGTGCATTGCAGCGGTCATGATATGATCCTTCCCTATGACCGCATCGGGATCCATCAGGACTACTTCCCCGCCCAAGGACGTGAAGTGTGCCACCATGTCATCGAAGCTCGCATCTCCGCGCATGCCGATTAGCTGGAACTGCATGGATGTTAATCGTCTATCGTTTAGATATTGATTGTCCCTGTCGACTGTCCCAGAGCATAAACGAGGGCGTTTTTATGCGTAGGGTTTTAACCATCCTTCTTATACGCGTGCGCAGGGACACGTGACCATATGAGCGACGAATGGTTCAAGATAGCAGCACCTGCCACATCGGCTAACGTCGGAGCGGGATTCGATACTTTCGGACTCGCATTCGAAGGACCCTGCGACATCATCGAGGGAAGGAAGATTGAATCCGGTCTGAGGATCACGGAGATCAGCGGACCCGGTTCCGAATCAATTCCGTACGAACCGGAGAAGAACTCCGTCAGTATCGCAGCCGCAGAGGTTCTGAAGAGGACCAATGCCGATTTCGGTATCGAGCTGAAGATCACAAAGGGAATCAGGCCGTGCAGCGGAATGGGCTCTTCCGGAGCATCGGCGGCAGGAGGAGCATACCTTGCCCATGTTATGACCGGGGAGAAACTCTCGCTCGACGATGTGGTGGTATGTGCGGCAACCGCTGAATCCGTCACATCAGGGGGATTCCATGCCGACAATGTGGCGCCCTGCGTTCTCGGAGGATTCACGGCGATCAGGTCGAACCAGCCGTTGGATGTAATCTCGATCATGCCCCCGAAGAACTTGGGCGTCGTTGCGGCATTGCCCGACGTAATGGTCCCCACCAAAGAAGCAAGGGCTGTCCTTCCCAAGGAAGTGCCCGTCAGGGATCTGGTTTTCCACGTGGGACACGCATCATGTCTCGTTTACGCCATGATGAAAGGCGATCTGGACCTTATCGGAAGGTCAATCGCCGATGCCGTGTTCGAGCCTGCGAGGACGAAACTGGTACCTCACATCAAAGAGGCTGAGAAGGCCGCAATGGACAACGGTGCGATCTCGTCGTGCATCGGAGGTTCCGGCCCCAGCATCCTATCACTGTTCAATATGGACAAGA
>DAXB01000072.1:0-13896 GCA_002506175.1 Methanomassiliicoccaceae archaeon UBA113 | reverse complement strand
ACGGAATGAAATGCGACACCTGGATCACGAAATGCGGTTCGGGATGCAGGAGGATTTGAAATGGCAGCACACAAGGTAATCTGTTGGGACTGCGGCGCAGAGGTTAACGACCTCTTCGTCAACACATGCCCCAAATGCGGCGGTCTCCTGACCGTCAAGATGGATCTCGAGAAAGTCAAGGAAATGAAGCCAACCGATCTCCACAAGACCCCCATCGGAGTCTGGAGATACGCACCCTTCATGCCCGTGGATGTCGAGCACAAAGTCTCGATCCAGGAGGGAGGAACCCCCCTTTACACCACCACAGCTCTCGGAGAAGCCATCGGATGCAAGAACACATTCGTCAAGTTCGAGGGTCTCAACCCCACCGGTTCCTTCAAGGACAGGGGAATGACCATCGGAGTCTCCCATGCAAAGGAGCTTGGAGCGAAGGTAGTCGGATGCGCATCCACGGGAAACACCTCTGCCGCACTCGCTGCATACGCAGCAAAGGCCGGAATGAAGTGCGCCGTGTTCCTTCCCTCCGGAAAGGTTGCAATGGGAAAGCTCGCACAGGCCCTCTTCTTCGGAGCGAAGGTTCTTTCCGTCGACGGAAACTTCGACGATGCCCTCGCACTCGCAAGGAAGATGGCCGATGAGAGGAAGCTGTACCTCCTCAACTCGATCAACCCCTACCGTCCCGAGGGACAGAAGTCCGTCCTCTTCGAGATCATGGACCAGCTCAGCTATGACGTCCCCGACAGGATCATCCTTCCTGTCGGAAACGCAGCCAACATCTGGGCGGTCTACAAGGCATGCATGGAGCTGAAAGAGGTCGGATGGATTGACAAGGTCCCGATGCTCACCGGAATCCAGGCGGCAGGATCCGCGCCCGTCGCAAGGGCTTTCGCGGCAAAGAACGAGAACTTCGAGCCCGAGCTCAATCCAGAGACTGTGGCCACCGCGATAAGGATCGGAAACCCCGTCAGCGGAAGGAAGGCGCTCAAAGCCATCTACTCCACCGGAGGATACTGCACCACCGTCACTGACGAAGAGATCATCTCCGCACAGCAGCTTCTCGGTAGGAAAGAGGGTGTCTGCGTAGAGCCGGCATCCGCGGCATCCGTCGCAGGACTCAGGAAGCTCATCGCCGAGGGAATCGCCGACAAGGACGAGCGTGTTGTATGCATCTGCACCGGAAACGGTCTGAAGGACCCCGATACGATCATCAACAACTGCGCACCGCCCATCAAGGTCGGTAATTCGGTTGAAGAAGTAGAGAAGGTTCTCTCTCAGTAAGCGCTTAAAAATCGAAGAGGTTGGTCTGCTTCGGACCATCCTCTTCCTCTTTTTTCTTTTTCTTGTTGTCTTGTTTGGATGGTTCTTCCTGAGAAGGTTCTGCGGGTATCCCCTCGTATTCTGCGGCCATCTCCATCATGAGGGCCTCCTCTTCCGACGGAGAGTAGGATTGTTCATCGGCCTGTTTCCTTCCCACTTGGTCCTTCATCCTGGATGCCAGTATGCGGCCTATTCCGGGCAGCATCGCAAGCTTCTCCTCATCGACTTCTGCGACATCCTGCTTCGTGCGGATGCCCTTGTTGTACAGGGTCCTTGCCCTGGACCTGCCGACGCCCCTGAGCGATACGAGCTCTATGAGCTCTTCCTTTACCCCATAGCGTATGCGGGTCATGAGAGGTCTGATCTTCTTGATAGCCTCTGGGTTGAACAGGTATGAGATCTCGCTCATGGCGTAGATTATCCAATCCATCATATCGACTTTCGACCTGATGTCCCCAGGTCCGATTCCCATGGACTTGGTGATAGTGTCCTCGTCCTTTTCCTCGATCCAATCCTGGATGAGCAAGGCGACCTTCAGGTCGCTGTCGAAGTACTCATAGCTGTAATCATCTATATCCTCGGGTTGGACCAGCAGTTTGGGCCATAGTTCGTCCGATACACCGTCTATTAGCTCCTGATCGGCCTTTCTTGGATACATACCGAGAACATCCGGGGTCATGGCGCAGGCCGTGAGTATTGGAAGGACCTCCGTGTCTGTTTTGATGTTGGATACGGCTTCCCTGAGGATAGACGCCGATGCCGGATCTATGTAGAGGTCAGACACGCGTTTTCCGAACGGTGTGGCCGATATGAGGTCGTTGTCGCGTCTGACCATCTCTTCTTCCACGAGGGAGTTGACTATACCTTCCACAACGCTCTCGATCCCGAACAGTTGTGAGACGGTTCCGAAGAAAGTCTCCTTCAGGAAGTCGATGATACCTTCCTCGGAATCGGCATCGCCCGTGGCGATGAGTCCGAGGACGTGGCTTCTGAGCACCCTCTCGTTGAATAGTTTCGATGTGAGGCGTTCCGTGTCATGCTCGACGTAATCCGTCATCAGGTGATCGTAATCGTCCTCATTTTTGGCGATGAGGACGGCTTCACCGTACGGGTCGTATCCAGGCCTACCGGCACGTCCGCACATCTGTTTCACCTCCATGACCGCTATCGGCGTGTTGCCGGAGTTCATCTCGTAACGCGTGGTGTCTCTGACAATGACCCTCCTGGCAGGGAGGTTGATACCGGCAGCGAGCGTGGGTGTCGCCACGATGCATTTGATCTGTCCGTTGCGGAAGTTGTCTTCCACATATTTTCTCTGGACGTATGTGAGTCCTGCGTTATGGAATGCTATTCCGCATTTGACGCATGACGATAGCTTCTTCCCGGTGGCAGTCGTGTCGGCATCACCCTCCAGGATTGCCAATTCGTTCTTGGACAGCTCCCTCCCGGCGAGTTTCCCCATCTGTTTTGAGTAATTCGATGCAAGAGCCTCCGTGGATCTCCTGGAGTTGACGAACACAAGGCTCTGTCCGCCGTCCTCCACAGCCTGCTTCACTAGATTCCAGATCTCATCCCCGTCAGGATGGACCTCTCTGGTCGTACCGTCGCTGAAAGTAATCTTCCCGCTGTAGAACACGCCCTCCTTCAGAGGTATGGGGCGCCAGTCGCTCTCTACGAGCTTCGCATGGAGCCATTCAGCCAGGTCGAATGCGTTGGACATGGTGGCTGAAAGTGCGATGATCTGAAGATCCCTGTTGCGCCTCATCAGCTTGGTTAGAGTGACCTCCAGCGTGGGGCCCCTTCCGGGGTCGTGTATCATATGGATCTCGTCCGCTATGACCAATCCGACATCATCGATCCATCTGCTTCCGTGACGGATCATGGAGTCAGCCTTTTCGGATGTGGCCACGATTACGTTGGCGTTCTCTATGCCCTTGTCCTCGGAATCCAAGTCTCCGGTGCTGAGGTGTGCTTTAACGCCCAGGGACGAGAATCTGTCGAAATCATCCTTCTTCTCCGATGCCAGGGCCTTCAGGGGCACTATATACAGGACCTTCCTGTTGTGCTCCGCGATCATCTGGAGCGCAGGGATGTAGCCGATGAGGGATTTTCCGCTGGCCGTAGGGATGGCTGCTACGATATTGTGACCATCCAGTGCGAGTGGTATGGCTTGTGCTTGGGGAGGATGAAGGTTGATGAACCCCGCTCCGTTGAGGGCTTCGGCGACCCTGTCGGAAATGGCAAGCTCGTCTACCCTCATTGATGTACCTTCGTGCAGGATATCAGTTCTGCTGTTCGCAGAGCTCTCTTATGAGCTTCTCGATGGTGTCCGCATTGTTATCACCTACACGGGCCCCCTTCCTCTCGAGATAGGTCCATTTCCTTTTCTCGCACTCATCCTTGAACTCCGGGTTGGTGACCGCTATCAGTTTTCCTTCCCAGATCTGGTCTGCCTCGAGGAAGAGCCTGAACATCTCCTTGGGGATGCAGAAGATCACCTTGTCGAATGGGCGGGTGAGGTAGGAGACCTGTTCGACATACTGCTTCCTCTCGTTTACCTCGATATACGATTCCTTGGAATCCATGACCTCGTCGTACCCGGTGACCATGTAGTTTGCCGGAAGGAATCCGTAGCGTGCGGATATCACTCCGAAGGATACGTCGCACAGTTTGCTCCCCCTCGAGTTCTTGGCGGTGTCCAGGCGTGCGACCAGATTCTTGACCTCGGTCATGCGTCCCTCGAACATCTCGAATGCGGAGAGGAGCTTCTTCTTGTCTTTGAATACGGTCGAGTCGTTGGTCACTACGAGGATGCGTTTGAGACTTTTCATGTCTGTGTAGAATTGCTCACCCATGTTATCACAGCCTCTTTGATCCGAGTCTGTATGCGATGCTACAGTTACCTTCTGCTGAAACCATGCACGGTCCCATGGGGTTGGACGGTTTGCAGACCTTTCCGAACATAGGGCATCCTTCTGATTTTATGAGTCCTCTGAGCACGTCTCCGCACCTGCACCCCTTGGATTCGGCCTCAACTTCGGGTGTGTTCTTCAATATGTCCTCGTGGACCTTCGTCGCGTCATGTTCGGCGTATTCATCCCTGAGGGCCAGTGCGGACTTGGGTATCATCGGGAAACCCCTCCAGTAACGGTCAACGGGTGTGAATGTCTCCTCCATGAGCTTCAGGGCCTTGGGGTTACCCTCGGGCCTGACGAGTCTGGTGTACTCGTTCTCGACCTCGTGGCGGCCTTCCTTGATCTGTTTGCATAGCATGTAGCACGACATCAGGATGTCGAGGGGCTCGAATCCCGCGACCACCTGGGGCACCTTGTACTTCTCTGAAAACTGGTTGAACATACCGGTACCGGTTATGACGGCAACGTGGCCGGGCTGTATGAATCCGTTGAGTTTAGACTCCCCGAGGCTGAAGATTGTCTCGATCGCCGGGGGGCATACCCTGTGGCAGCTGTAGACGCTGAAGTTCTCGGGACAGTTATCTTTGTGAAGGGGTACGCATGTGGACGGGGCGGTGGTCTCGAATCCTACTCCGACGAAGACTAGGGGTTTGTCAGGCTGGTCTCTTGCCATCTGGACCGCATCGTCTATGGAGTAGACTATTCTGACATCTGCCCCGTCTGCCTTGGCGGAGAAAAGCGATCCGATGGTGGTAGGCACTCTCATCATGTCACCGAACGCGGTGACCGTCACGCCGCTTCTGGCGAGGGTGATGGCATCGGCTATTTCCTGGCTGGTTGTGACGCATACGGGGCATCCGGGGCCCTGTGCGATCTCCACTCCGACGTCATTCAGCATTTCTTCCAGACCGAAACGGACGATGGTGTCCTGGTGGGTTCCGCAGATGTGCATGAACTTCGCTTCGACATTCATGGCTCTGATTCCGTCGAGAATCTTCTTCGCTGTCTCCTCATCCCTATACTTGAACATCATTCCGCCTCCTCGATATCCATACATTTCACGACGCACGATTGTCCGCTGGTAACTTTGACCGCTCCTCCGCATTCCGGGCAGGCGAGGATGGGTATGGAATGGGAATCATAGTCAGGATCAGATATCACCTTGGCCGGCCCCTTGAACCCGCATTGTTTGCATTCCAGCTCTATCGGCTCGTGTTCCACGATGAACTCGGAGCCCTCCAGTATCGTTCCGCGGGTGACTATCTCGTATGCGAAGCTCATCTGCTCCTCTCCGAGATTCGTGAGATCGCCGATCTTCACGGTTATGCTGTTCACCTTGGTCACATTGTACCTGTCCAGTTCGCGAATAACCGCATCAACCAGGCTTGTTACTACCGATACTTCGTGCATCGTGTGTGGATAGTCTACTTATTATAATTAAGGGTGGGCCTGACCGATACTCTGTTATTGCCGTTAACCTGCCATTTCTGGGATTCATCAATCAGATTCCCGTCTGTGGCAGAGGACGAATGCCAGGATGAAGCCGATGGTCGCGTCCCTGTCACGGAGCAACCTCTCATCGGAAGAGATAATGGTTCTGCAGACCGACATCATGCGGTCTGTGCGGATCCTCGTGTCGATGAGCTTCCTGACCTCTCTGATGTCGTGGCCCGTCTCGGAGATCGCATTCTCATATCCGGCGCTCTTGATAAGGTAATCGGAGTCCTGACCGCGGAGGTCCATGGAACCGATTGCATCCCTGACGGATCCGATGTTTTTGTCGCATAGGAACATGAACAGCCATCTCTTCTCGTATCTGCATTTGCATGCCGAGTATTCCTTCCCATCGTATTTCAGGGAAAGCATCTTCTGATGTGAGTTAGGTCCGTATGACGGAGGGAATTGAGTCTGTCTGAGGATGAAATCGCACCCGGATCTGTCCAAAGCGCGGATAATCTCATCGGTGCAGGGGACGGCATCTGTTACGATTGTGTATCCTGTGTTCTTCAGAGATATGAAAGCCGAGAAACGGTCGGTATGTTCCTCCAGAGGGATGATGCCGGCCGGAACACCATAGGCATCCGTTATCACGAACACGTCCATGCCAGTGCCTGCGAGAGTATGCCCGCACAGTCTCGGATCGAACGGTGCCGAGGAAGTTATCGGCCCCAGATATTCCATTGCGATTGCGTCATCCGGCGAAAGCGCGTTTATCAACTTTTGAATCCCAGAGCTGTTCCGGCCTACGGATGAGAGAATGGCGATGTCATCGTCTGAAAGCACAGAGCCGAATCTCATGGAATCAATGGAACTGATTACGGAACCGAACCTTGTTCCAGATTCTCTGAAACACCCTTCCAACAAATCTCCAGATACAGACATATTATCAGTCGGGCGTCATCATGACATCTTCTTGAAATCCAGAGAGAGGATGTGCTTTCCCGGCCTGTTGCCGAGTTTCTCGCAGATGTATGTGGAACCTAGAATGAGTCCCGCACCAATCCATCCTATGATACTGAGGTCCTCGCCTAGTATGAATGCGGATAGGATGAGTGCGCTGACAGGCTCGATGTACGCGCACATGGCGAATGTGTCGGACCTAAGATGTACCACGGATCCGAAGTACAGCGTGAATGCTATCGCAGTCTGGAACACTCCGAGGCATATCATGAGGGTCAGATCGGTATATGTCAAGGATATGTTGGACATGTCGACGGTTACTAGCGTGTATGCAATGAGGATAGCGGATGCGACCACCATCTGGAACAGCGTCTTGTCCATCGCGGTGATACTTCTGAGCATCCTGTTGAAGACGATCATGAATGTTGCGAACACAGCCGACACCATTCCATATATCACTCCGAGCGTCTCGCCTTCGGATAATCCGACGGTGATCACTCCGGACGAGAGGACGAGTCCGACGATGGCGAGTCCCACGCACCCTATCTTCACCAGGTTCAATCTCTCCGTGAAGAACAGCGGGGCAATCAGTATCAGAAGCGCTGGTGCCATGTTGTTGCACAGGACGGCAATCGACACCTCTGTGATCTTGTATGCTTCGAACAGGAACAGCCAGTTGAGTCCGAGACATGTGCCTGACAAGAGCAGGACGAATATGTTGGACTCTATGGCATCTCTGTCGAGTTTGTGACGCAGAGCTATCATGATGAGAATCAGAGTTACGATGGCAACCACGCCTCTCACAGCCACGATCAACGTTGCTGGGGCGCTGATGAAATGGGTGATGATTCCTATGCTGCCGAAGAGCAATGCGGCCACTATGAGGCCTGGTTTTGCCATCTTCTTCGCATCCCAATCCATTTAAAAAGCGCCTTCTTCTTAAAATCTTTATATTGTGCGATTAAATAAAGCAAACGGATAAATGCCCTATATTTCGTTGATTTTGTACTTTTATGCGGTGTCTTTCAGCCTGCATTTCTGATAAATACATCGTCATTGATTTGGTTCCATGGAGTTCAAGTTCGGATACAGCGCCCTGATAGTTCTTGCCGCAGCGATGTGGGGTACTATGGGTCTGTTCTCGCGTCCATTGACCTCCATGGGATTAGGTTCGGTGGAGATCACACTCACAAGGTACGTCATCACCGTAGTGATTCTGTTCATCGTCATCCTGTTCCTCGACAGGAAACTCTTCAGGATAAAACTCAAAGACATCTGGATATTCATAGGGACCGGAATCTGCAGCATGTTGCTGGCCAATACCTTGTATTGCATGGCGCAGCAGGAATTGTCCCTATCATTGGCGGTAGTTCTCCTGTACACGTCTCCCTGTTTTGTCATGATCTTCGCTGTCATCTTCTTGAAAGAAGCTATGACCAAACAGAAGCTGACTGCTCTGATCCTTGCCTTCGCAGGATGTATCCTGTGCTCCGGCATATTCGGAGCAGCGACCAACTTCAACCTCTACGGCATACTGTTGGGTCTGGGTTCCGGAATAGCGTTCTCTCTATACACCGTGATCGGAAGATTCGCCATCAGGAAGTATTCGGCATACACGATGGCGTTCTACACATTCCTGATAGCGGGAATCGGCATCCTTCCTTTGTCAGATATCGGTTCGATTTCAGCGGTCTGCGGTGCACATCAGGAAGCGATATGGTACATACTGGGAATGGGAACAATCGTCACAGCGATACCTTATTTCGTCTACTATATCGGCCTGAAGGGAACAGAGGCAGGTAAGGCATCAGTCCTCTCATTCACCGAACCACTTATCAGCACAGCTCTCGGATTCATAGTGTATGCGGAGTGCCCCGATGCCCTGGGCATCATCGGAATAGCCATGATGTTCGTGTCGGTGGTGTTGCTGAGCATCAACTTCAGCCGCCTGAGGTATGAGAGCGTACATAAAAGGAAGCTCTGAGCTCAGTTCTCCTTGCCGTACTTGCAGAATTCTCTGACTTTGCACTCATCGCAGTGGGGATGGTTCGGGAGACATACGACCTGGCCGTGCCTTACAAGGTATCTGTTGATGTCGGACCAGCGTTCCTCGGGGGTGATTCTCATGAGTGCGAACTCCGTTTCCTCGGGGTTCTTGGTCTTAACCAACCCCATGAGGTTGGAGATCCTGTGGACGTGGGTGTCGACACAGATTGACGGGATATCCATCGCATAGGACCTGACGCACGCGGCGGTCTTTCTTCCGACCATCGGGAGCTTCATCATCTCATCGGTGTCGGAGGGGACCTCGCAGCTGTATTCGTCCCTTAGCATCTGGCAGCATTTCACGATGGCCACGCCTTTCTGTCTGGGGAATCCAGCGGGATGTACGAGCTCTATCACATCCTCCGGGTCCGCATCGGCGATGGCATCAATCGAATCGTATTTGCGGAAGAGGTTGTCCGATGCTTTCCTGGTGTTATCATCGCGGGTCCTCTGCGATAGGATGGTCGCGATAAGTACGTGGAACGGATCGCATGGCCATTCGGGGTTGAGTCCTTCGGAGTTCCTTCCAGGGTATGCTCCGCGGTTGTAATCCTCGGATAGGATGTCCAGGATTTTCGTTATGTCCTTGTTCTTAGCCATTTTATGCAATCCTCTGCTGTTCTGAATGAGCCTGTGGCCAATACGCATAGGTCGCCGTGGCATTCCATGGCCGCATCCAGGGCTTCTCCTATAGAGTCGCATATAATAATGTCGTGGCGATTGGAGAATGCTCTCGCAAGCCTGTCCGCCGAGGCCGCTCTGGGAGATGACGGGGAGGCGACAATGACCTTATCCGCTATCGGGGAGAGGATCCCGGCTACACCTTCGATATCCTTGTCTTCGAGCATGCCTAAGATAAGAACCACTTTGCCGTAAATCTCCGATACGTCCGATGCTATGCATTCGGCGCCCTTCTTCGTATGCGTGCCATCAACGATCAGCGGAAAGTCATCGATTCTCTGGAGTCTGCATGGCCAGGCCGCATTCTCCAATCCAACCTCTATGAATGGTTCGATCTCGGGAATCCCCATCGCGCGGACAGCTTCTATGGACAAAGCCGCGTTCAGTGCCTGATACCTTCCAGGGAGGCCTACCGAATAATTTCTGCAACCGTATCTGAAGGTCACATGATCGGATGTATTCTCCAGGACTTCGACTTCATCCTTATCAATCACCGTAAGCGGACATCCGACGATCTTCGAATGTTCTGATATGACATCCAATGCCGGGCCTTTGTTGGCGGTAATGCACGGCACATTCGGTTTCATTATCCCGGCTTTCTCCGAGGCGATTTTTTCCAGCGTGTCTCCAAGGAAACGGGTGTGCTCCATGCTAATGTTGTTGATCACGCTGACGGCAGGGGTTATAACGTTTGTCGAATCAAGTCTCCCGCCCATCCCGACCTCGATTATCGCGAAATCGACGTTTTCTTTCCTGAAGAAGAGAAATGCGGCGGCAGTGAGGGCCTCGAAATTGGTGCAATCGTCATCGGCTGCAGATCTGACCTCTCCGAGCACCGACTCCAAATCCACGTCGGAGATGTCATGTCCAGACGCCCTGATGGATTCGTTTACTTTGATGATATGGGGGGATGTGAACATTCCGACATTCATCCCGGCTGCATCCAGTATGGATTCGAGCATAGCGCATACCGATCCTTTGCCATCGCTGCCTGCGACGTGTATGGTCCTCAGTGATTTCTCAGGATTCCCCAGTTTAGAGAGGAGGCGCCCTATATTGTCCAGACCCGGTTTGATACCCCTGCTCTGGAGGTTTTCGAGCCAAGACAAATTCTCGCAGTTCATCATCTCTCAGATATCGACATCCTTTATTATCAATATCGGATAGAAGGGGTATGAACGGAGCAATCGTCATCAACGGGTATCTGAGAGGGGCCAAGTTCGATGAGCCCGCAGCCATGATGGCCGCCGCAGCCCAGAGGCACGGAATCGGATTCAAGACATTGCTCAACAGCGACCTAAGTGCCCCCATAGGTGACGGGGAAGCCCTGGAAAAGATACTGGGTGACACGGATTTCGTCGTATTGTGGGACAAGGACGTCAAATTGGCCATGAATCTGGAGCTATGGGGCATGCCAGTGTTCAATTGTGCGGAATGCATCAGATTATGCGATGATAAGGCTCTCACACATCTCACTCTGGAGGAATGCGACATCCCTACAATTCGGACATTCTTCTCTCCGATGACATTCGGGATGCCTTTCACCGACATCTCAGAGCGTATAATCGATCAGATTGGGTTCCCGATGGTGGTCAAAGACTGTTTCGGTTCATTCGGACAGCAGGTCAGGCTGGTGAACAGCGCCATGGAGCTATCGCAGTACCTGGACGGTGCTGTACCAAGGATCTTCCAGGAGTACATCGAGTGCGGATCCGAGGACATTCGTATCGAGGTCGTCGGGGGGAAGGCGGTCGCATCAGTTAGGCGTACTGCACCTGATGGAGATTTCAGAGCGAATGCAACGTTAGGTGGTACTATGTTGCCATACACGCCCACCGATGAGGAGAGAGACTTGGCTCTCGAGGCGGCCGATGCCGTGGAGGCGGATTTCGCCGGGGTGGACATCATCCGGTCTCCTGAAGGCCCGCTGGTGTGCGAGGTCAATTCCAATGCGCACATCAAGAACTTGCTCAACTGCACGGGGATCGACGTGTCCGACAGCATCATAGAGCACATATCATGCGTTCTGAGATGATACTGTGAGATGCTGGATCCTCTATGAGAAGGAAGACCTGGAACAGAACAGGTTCTTCGCCGAGCGTCTGAGGGACTCGGGCAAGGATTTGGGATTTGATGCGGAGATCGTCACTACGGACAAGATGGATTTCGACGATCCGGCGGATGTAGTGGTCTCACGCATCAGGGACAGCGAGACGCTCTCACAGCTGGAGGACCTCGGAAGCACTGTATACAACAGATCGTCCGTCTGCAGGATATGCAATGACAAATCATACACATATTCATTCGTCAGGAGTATCGGAGTGCCTATCCTTCCGTTCTCTTTCCCCGATCAGCCGTTGCCGGAGGGTCCGCCATGGGTGGTCAAGTCATGTGTCGGGCACGGCGGAACCGAGGTGTTCAAAGCTGAATCGATAGAAGAAGCACAGCGCATATGCGAAGACTTGAAGGATAGGAAACCCATCATCCAGAGGTTATCTTCCGATCCAGGGAGGGATCTTCGTATCTATGTACTCGGAGGGAGGATAATCGCATCCGTTATGCGTTCTTCCGAGACCGATTTCAGGGCTAATTTCAAGTTGGGCGGCAAAGCGGAGCTGGTGGAACCTCCGCAGGATGCAGAGTCTATTGTGAAAAAGATCATCCCCGAATTGATGCCGGATTTCATCGGCATAGATTTCGTGTTCGGGGACGGAAAGGTTTATCTCAACGAAATCGAGGATGCCGTCGGAACGAGGATGCTATACAACCTGACCGACCTGGATCCTGCGAGGATGTACATGGAGTACATCGCTCACTCGAAGATCTCTTTGTAAATCTGGTCGACCAGTTCCGAATAGGTTATTCCCTTCTTCTCCGCCACTTTGCGGACGAGGTCCATCGTACCGGAGCCGTACTGTGCGGCCTTTTTCTTCTTGTTTGCGATGAACGGGTATCCGAGATTCGTGGCCACCTGTCTCAGAACCATCTTCCTGGAATCCTGGTCCTTCGGTTTGAGGTCTGCGAGGTCCATAGCGTTTACCTGCATGGTAACGAGTGGGTCGAGATAAGGGTAGAGGATCTTCTTCCCGAAGTGGTCCGCGACCTTCGTCTCATGGGGTACGGTTGAGGAGATGAGCTTCCCGAGGTCGCTCTTCATCGCCCTGGAGAGCTCGTCGTCGGTCATACCGACGTATTTGGAGTATCCGGCGAACAGTTCATCGGATCCCTGTCCTCCGATGATGAGCTTCTCGCGGACGGTCCTGCAAACGAAGAATAGGGGCAGTTCGAAAGAGAGGGTCAGGGGGCTTGAGGTGCCGGTGATGGATATCATCTCCCTGAGTCTGGATTCGATGTTGTCTTCCGTGAGGGGTATGTGTAGCCAAGGGAGTCCAAGTTCCTCGGACATCTCCTGGGCCATGACCACATCGTAGGACTGGTCTTTTCCGGATGTATACAGGGTGACCGATCTCGCATAATCCTTCGCTATGGCAGCCACAAGACCAGAGTCCAATCCTCCGGAGAATGCGACCGCAATGTCCTCGCCCTGGACCTGGCTCCTGATGGCGGAGACGAGCGCCTGTTCTACGTTCTGTGAATTCGACATATTCATGTAATCTACGAGGATGGACTTATAATTGTCACTGCTACCTGTATCCAATGTGAACCAAGCACCTTATGTCACGGGCTTCGATCTCTATTTGCACATTATCGGACAAAAAAGCAGTTCCATCTATATACGACGCGACTGTTCGCGCACGCATAGGGTAATGGCACGTTCGTGAATGCGAGCTTGTTCATGGCCGAACCAATGTCCGTCCGAAAAGACGGGATCCATGGAGAGAGAAAAATGAATATGAAGACAATGATTGCAGTTGTTGCTGTTCTTGCGATGGCTTTTGCTGCATTCTCATTCGTTCCCGCGGAGGAAATCTCTGCCGCCGATGAGAAGGAGACACTCTATTTCGAAGGCGGGGAGCTCTCGTCCACATTGACGGGAACAACTTCGCAGAAGGTCATCATCCAGAAGGATACGACTATCAAAGGGAACGGGCACGTCTATATCGCAGGAGAGCTCAGCATCCCCGCAGGCGTCACAGTCACCATCGAAGGCGGAGTAACCACCGACGGAGCTACTGAACACTACGGAATCTTCGTTATCGTTGGATCCGCGGTCATCGACGGAGCTATCGATTCAAAGGTTGAGAAAGGACTCCTCATCGCACCTTCATCAGCAGACGATGTCGTCAACATCAATGGATCGGTCACAGCACTCGGAGACACATCCACAGAAACGAAGGAGTCTGTAACTCTCACCTCACCCATGGGTGAAAAAAACGTTGTTATCAATGGAGAAGTCGTTGTCGGAACCAATGCAAAAATCACATTCATCGGCACGGACTTCAAAGCCGGCTCCACACTCACTGTTTTCGGAACCGCTGCTGGTACCATTTACACAGCAGGACTCGTCACCATCGACGGAATCTCTAATGGCTTCGACATCAAGATCGCAGAGGCATCCGCAACAATCAAGATCATC
>DAXB01000069.1 GCA_002506175.1 Methanomassiliicoccaceae archaeon UBA113 | reverse complement strand
CCCTGTCCAGACGGGTGGGCTTCTCGATGCGGAGGAAGTTCTCCTCCTTTCTCCACACGATCCTGCGCTCGTAGTTGAGTGCTTTCACATATGATTTCTCGGGTACATCCCATGCATCAGCGATGTAGCTGTACATGCTCTTCCCGTTGACCGGGCGTGTTTCTTGAGTCTCTTCGCTCATTTTAATCACCTTTACGGATTCACCTTGCGGCACATTTCCGTTCGCAGCACTAAGTGTGCTGCTGAATGTTGGGATATGTATAGAGTATATATAGTGTACGGGTGGACCGCAGTTCAGTCGACGAACTTTCCGTTATCGAATTCCACCTGCACCTTTTCACCGTCAGCGTAGGTGTGGTATCCTGTTCCCTGGATTTTTCCGTACTTGAACACACCCTCGTCCTTCTCTCCGGTAGGGTATGTGAGCACACCGGGTCCGTGGTAGAGGTTCTCTCTGAAATGTCCCTCGTACCTCTCTCCGTTGGCCTTCTTCATGATTCCAACGCCTTCGAACATGTTCCTGACGAACTCGCCCTCGTAGACGTCACCGTCTGCGCAGGTGTATTTGCCGTAGCCGTTGAACATGCCGTCGACGAACTGCCCCTCGTAAATGGCTCCGGATACGAACACGTACTTTCCCTCTCCGTTTAGATTGCCGTAGTTGACTTCTCCGGAGTACACGTCTCCGTTGGGAAACATCTTTGTTTCTATTGGCATTTGAATTCCTCTGAGGTATGTAACCGATTAAGCGTTTATAATCATATTAGCCAGAAACATCTGGGTGCATGGGAGATGTTCCTGAAAATACGATGGTTTGCATCGGACATAATGTTTTATCGAACAGAAACAATTCCGCTGAAGGTCAGGATGCTGTTCCGGAGACGGGAGTGGTTGAGATGACAGAGAACATAGAACACAAGTGTCCGAATTGCGGAGCTTCTCTAAAATTCGACATAGGTTCGCAGTTGATACGCTGTGCATATTGCGGATGCGAACTGACTGCTGATGCGTTGGCAAGGAACGAAGGCGATCTTTCCGTGGATGCGGCGGACGTCGACCTGCCGAAAGATGCAGGCAGGGAGTGGGATGACGTCGATGCGGTGTCAGAATACTCGTGCGAATCTTGCGGAGGCGAAATCTATACCGATGTCAACACGTCTGCGACCGTATGTCCCTACTGCGGCAACGCGGTCATTTTCAAAGGACGTCTCAGCGGAGTCCTGAAACCCGATAAGGTTATTCCGTTCAAACATACGAAGGAACAGGCTCTGGAAGAGCTGCAGAAGCACATCAGGAGCAAGAAGTTCGTCGCGAAAGGATTCTTCGAAGGCAACAGGCTCGAGGAGGTCAAAGGATTGTACGTCCCGTTCTGGGTGTACGATTCCGAGATGGCCGTCGACGTCACATACGATGGGGTCAAGGAGAGCAAGAGCGATAACGGCCCCACAATCCGCAAGCACTATTGCGTTAAGAGGGGCGGAGAGATAGCGTTCGACCACATCCCGGTAGACGGATCGGTGAAGATATCCGACAGTCTGATGGAATCCATAGAACCTTTCGACTATTCCAAGGCGGAGGAGTTCAAGACGGGATATCTGACAGGATACGTCGCGGACAAATACGATGTGGGGCAGGAGCAGGCCGGCAGGCGCGCCAGAAGACGTATGGAGGAGGGTGCAGCAGAGGCATTCAAGAAGACGGTACACGGTTACACATACGTGGATATCATGGATGTGCGCTCCAAGATAACCAAATCCAATGTGGACTATGTCTTGTATCCCGTATGGCTCATCGGTACCGAGTGGAATGGGAAGAAATTCAGTTTCGCGATGAACGGTCAGACTGGAAAGATGACGGGTAATCTTCCTAAGAACAAGAGGAAGTTCGATATCGCGACGGCGCTGGTGTTCTTCCTGCAGCTGGCGCTGATCACCGGGGCATTATTCTATTTCACGGGCAGTCCCAACCCAGTGTTCATAATCGTGGCGGTGCTATTCTCATTACCTGGGGCAGCGGTATTCCAATCTCATTTCGACAAGAAGCTCAACAATGTGGAGATGAAGTACGGTGCCAAGGAATACTATCGTAAGGACAGTATGAGGGTAACCTCGAAGTCGGACGAGTTCCAGTACAAGAGCTGAACCCACGAAACATATGGGGTCGGAGCAGCCCTCCTTCCCCGGTTCTTTTTCAGAAGAAATCATCCAGACTCTTCATCTTCGGTTTCGGTTTGGCCGGTTCTACGGATTTCTTCTTCACTTCCCCTTTGGACTCGAATGCATCGCTGAACAACGTGGATTGTTGGCTTCCGGTCAGGAGGTCCTTCTCCTCCCATCCGAACACCTCGGTTATACGGGATGCAGTCTGGGAGAGGCGTTCCGCATAATACTTGTAGTCTGGTTTGGCCTTGAACTCGACCCCGCTGATGTACGGTTCCACCTTCTGCGGTGTCGCTTTTGCATCGGTGACGATCCATGATATCTTCATACCCGGAATGAAATCGTAGCCCATGTCGATGAGCTTCTTGGCCGCTTGGACATTGGCCATCCTGTCGGGGTTCTCGTACGCGTCCAGCCCCTTGCATGATTTGGATATCACAAGATCGGATGCATCGACGTTGCCGGTCTGAACATTCTGTATCGTGCTCTTGACCATCGCCAGTGCCTCATCATTCTTCTCGTCGAGAATCATCTCGAAAAGGTCGTTCAGCATCTTGCTCTGAAGGTCGAAGGAGTCCGATCTCCTCATTTCATAGCCTCTTACGAGGAGCTCTTCGGACTTCACGGGCCATACGATCCTCCCGACATACCTCTTCTTCTTACCGTGAGTGAACAGGGGTTCGACGAGTTTTTCGAATTCCAAGGTCCCTCCGTCCACGGAGAATCTCTCCGCCATCTTGTTTCCGAATTCAACCGAGCCCTCCAGATTATCCGCCGGAGACTGCATGAAAACGGAGTCGGTGTCGGAGTAGATCACATGTATGCCTTCCGATTCGACCTGATTGATGATTCCGATGGTGTTCGCTCTTGCGAAAGCGGTGATCGCCGCCCCGATGCTCTTATCGGTGAATCTGTAGAATGTCGATGCGAACACTCCGTAGAATGTGTTCATGAGGACTTTGACAGCACCCTGCAATCCGTCCAGATAGTCATATTCGTGCTTGTCATCGGTCTTTTTCATCTTCTTCTTGATGCTGTCCCTCTCGTGCATCAGGTCCTCCAGGATCCTGGGGAGGAGCCCCTCCCTTCTGTCCTTGGACATGAAACGCGCACCCGATGGGCTGACGATCTCTCCGTCTTCGCATAGGGTCGTGAAGCAGATGTTCTTGGCTATGATGAGCGAGGGGTACATGGATTTGAAGTCCTCTACACAGACCCAATGGTATAATCCGGGGGTCATGCTGTGAACATACCCTCCCTCTATCTGATCGGCACCGGCGAGCCTGGTTCCCATGTTGGGGACCGCTACCTTGTTCCTGTCCGCAGCGCGGATCAGGAGGGAGTCGGCCAACTGGGATGAACCGGATGTCATGACATCCTCTATCGTGAGTTTGGATACCGCTGCAAGATCCATGTCTTTACGAAGGGTATCCACTTTCAGCAGAATGCGCAGTGCGAGTTCGGCGTCCTTGAAGCAGTATCTGATGACCTTTTCCTTGTCGTTGGTCCATTCTGAATCCATGTACTTCGGGTCCACGTCCAGTTTCTGTTCTCCGAGGAGCATCAGGGATACGGCGTTCAGCGTTTCCTGTTTGGGGCGGAGCTGCATCTTAACAGCCCACCATGCATCGCAGACCAGGCGTCCCTTGACACGCCAGAACCTTTCGCTGACAAGGCGCGGTTGGCTTCCGTCACGTCCCCAGGGGAGAGCATCCTTGAGCCTCACGGCCTTGGATCTGTCCATTATCTTGCGGATATCGTAGTTATCGATGTTGTATCCAGTGATGACGTCCGGGTCCTCTCTCCGTATCAGATCAGCGAAACCGTTGATGATGTCCTTCTCCGAACCCGAAAGGGATTCGCAGTTGTGCATATCGTCGCCGTCTTGAACGACGGAGCATATGGTGTAGATGAACTCATGTTCCACGGAGTTCTCGATGTCGAACGACAGGATTTTCAGTCCCGGGTCGAACGAGTCGATGTTCTCGAACGAATCCATCTTCGCGACGATGTCGGTGTAATACGGCTTGTCGATCGTCTCTCCTGTGACCCTTATGCAGGATCCCATATCCTTGTCGTAGAAGAAACGGTGATGGAACGATATGTCTGACGACAATGCCCGGTGTCCAGTCCTTTGGAGCTTGTTCTTGTAGTCCGATAGTTTCCAGGGGTGCGTTATGGTGATCTTCAGGACATCATGCATTTCCGATTTGTACAGGAGGCTGTCGTGTTCCGTGGATTCGACTTCTTTGTCCTCTTTGAGGAGCTTTTCGAGGTCGGGTTTCGGATCGACTGCGAACAGATAGGGCCTGAATCCATATGCCAATATGGTTATCGATTTCCTGTCGCGGGTCTTCCCGAAGAGCTCCACCACGGGTTCTTCCCCGTCCTGCGCCGCCGAGGCGCTTATCAGCCTGACATCCCAGGTTTCCATCGGATCACTTGTTGGCGACGATCCTTATGACGTCTCCGTCCTGGAGCTCGTAATCGGCTCCGACGGTGCGTTTTGTACGGGCATTGACTGCACGGATGAACTTGTCTCCGAGGTCGCTGTGGATCTTGTATGCGAGATCCTTGGCAGTGGAACCGCGAGGTACCAGGAAAGCATCTGGCAGGACACGGCCGAAGTGGTCTGTGTACTTGTTCTCATCCTCCACAGGGTATACGGTGATGAGGTCCAGCATCTTGAATGCCGCATCCTCGATGCATTTCTGGACTCCGGTCCCTCCGTATTTCTCCATGTTGGCTTTCATGTAATCGAGGGCTTTCTTCTGGCCGTCATTGAGCTTGACGCCCTCCTTGATTGTGAATGTGGGGTCTCCCGGGGTGTATTCCAGCAGTCCCGCGGCAGCCGCCTTCTTGAGAGCGAGCTCCGTTTCCGCCATCGTGACCACGCAGATGTCGTTTATCGCTTCGACCTTCTCGATGTTCCCTTCCGGTGCGATATCCGCTTTATTCATGGCTGCGATCATAGGCTTGGATTGCGCCCTGATATGAACGCAGAGCCTCAGCAGATCGTCATCTGTCCAGTTGACTATGTCTTCCGGCATTTCTACTGCCGACAGGGCCTTTTTGATCTGAGCTTCCGTGACATTCAGTCCGGCGAGTCTGTCTTGGATGATCCCTTCGGCTTTCTGACCGGTCATCCTCGATGCCCTTGCCATCTTGTTGAACCCATTTTTGAGAATCTCCCTCATCCAGCATTCGATCTCTTTCCTCAGGAATGTGATGTCTTCGGTAGGGTCGTGGGATCCGATATCGCCAGGTACCCCCTCGATATCGGTGGAACCGCTGACATCCACAACATTGATGAGGGCATCTGCCTGTCTCAGATCATCCAGGAACTGGTTACCGAGTCCCTTTCCCTGCCATGCGTCGGGAACGAGTCCTGCGACGTCGAGGAGTTCAACCGGAACCATCCTGGTTCCGTTGACGCATAGGGAGTTGTGAGGTGTGCATGTCACACCAAGTGCCTTGCACGGGCAGGGGGTACGCACGTAAGCGACTCCCTTGTTGGGTTCGATGGTGGTGAATGGGTAGTTGGCAATCTCAACGGGCGCCATTGTAGCCGCTCCGAAGAAAGTGGATTTACCAACGTTCGGTTTCCCGACGATTCCTATCTGCATTGCTATCGTATGCGGAATGGGGTATAGTGTTAATGTGTCTTTTGTTCGGTCAAGGGCGGTGATGCAGAAAATGGTAACAGAATACGGCTAATATACCGTTCCTGTCTCAAAGTTCGGGATGCTTCAGTCTGTAAACGGCATCTGCAATCTCGCCAATCTGGGCTGCGCTGAGCATCTCAACCCTCTCGTCGATGTAAGGCACATCGTCTCCGGATTCCATCATCCTGGCCGATTTGAGGGATGTGCCGATCTTCTTTCTGCGATGGTTGAACGTGACTTCTGTGACTTTGAAGAACGTCTTTTCATCGAGGACCTCGAAAGGAGCTTTCCTGGGAGTGATTTTGACCAATGCAGAGTCAACCTTGGGTTTGGGATTGAATCTGGATGCGGGAACATTCTCCATAATCTCGCATTCGGCTTTGTAGAAGAGGTTGACCGTGAGACGGGAGTAATCGGGTATGCCCACCATAGCGACCATGCGGTCCGCGAATTCCTTCTGCACCATGACCACAGCGGTTCTGAAGTTGTACTCCAGGAGTTTGAAAATGATGGGTGTGGATACGCTGTATGGGAGGTTGCTGACGAAGACATCGAACTCCGGAAAAGGTTCTTTCACGGCATCAGCATGAATCAGATTCAGCCTGTCGCCGTATTCCTTGGTGATGTATTCGGCGAGTATGTCATCTATTTCTATGCATGTGACGTTATCAGAAGCCTCCACCAGCCTTTTGGTGAGGATACCGAGTCCGGGCCCTACCTCTAGGACTCTGTCTTCTTTTCTGATCCCGGCATAGCCTATATGCCTGTCTGCGACGCGGTCGTCAGTCAGAAAATTCTGTCCCTTGCTCTTCTTCGGGACAATACCAGTATCGGCGATTAGCCGTCCAGTGTCGTTCATCTGGACACGAAGAGGTAGTGCTTTCTGTCAGAGTCTTCGAGCTCGAGGACGATACGTGCAACGATGAGCTTCTCAGGTGTCTTGATCCCCGCTCTCTCTGTGAGGTCGGCGAAGTCCTTGAAGTTGCCCTTCTTCCTTTCATCGAGGATCGCCAGCATGGACTTCTTTCCGAGTCCTGGAAGCTCTTCGAGCAGGTGTTTGCGCATACTGATGGCTTCTGCTTCGTTGAAGAACTTGATGAATCTGGGCTGGTTGGCCATAACGATGTCGGTTATTGCGAATTCGAGCTCCGACATGGCATTGGATGTCAAGTCGTTGTAAGTGACACGGCGTTTGACATGGTCAATGACATCGCGTTTCTGCTTATCGGAATCTTTTCCGATGAATACTCTCTCGCCGATTGTGACGGGAGCCCCGGTCTTGGGCACGAGCTCGAACAGCTTGAACTCTTCGTCTCCGACCGCGTAGCATACGGACTCTTTCTTTCCGAATCCATTGCCGGGAGCGCCCTGAGGCAGATAATCTAAGATATATGCGAACTCTTCCATTGGAATTCCCCCGGTGGAATCAGATGTACTTTTCGACGATCTCGATGATCTTGTCGATTGTTGCATTGTCGAGTGTGATCCTCTCTTTGGAGAAGATGGCGCGGACATCCTCCGGGTATGTCGGGAGGAGGTCCGCAATCTTCACTGCAATGGCATCAGAAACATCCTCGATCTTGCTGACTTCCTCAATGAGGGCGTTAGCATCTTCGAGGGAAATGTTTGCGACTTTCTGGGCGTGGTCGAGTGCGGCTTTCTGTGATGCGAGGAGAACATCCTCGTCCTCGAGCATACCGGCTGTGCCTTTCCTGCTCTCGGAAATCTCTGTGAGGAGATCCCTTACTTCTGCCA
Source organism: Methanomassiliicoccaceae archaeon UBA113 (assembly GCA_002506175.1). Lineage (GTDB taxonomy): Archaea > Thermoplasmatota > Thermoplasmata > Methanomassiliicoccales > Methanomethylophilaceae > Methanoprimaticola. Next base: position 12,785 of record DAXB01000069.1, on the reverse strand, counting down.
ATGTGACGTAACGCTCAGACATGTGTTTCACCTTCAGTTGTCAACGTTCCTGACAAGGTGCTCGGGGCGTGCGACGACCATCTTGGTCTTGTTTCCGTCCTTTACGGAAACCTCGTACGCTGCTCCCCTCTCTCCGACGACGACTCCGGTAAGACCGTGGAATCTGGAGAAGGGCATTCCCTTGTGTACGCTGGGGTCGATGATGATGTTGACTTTCTCTCCTGCCTCAAAGGTCTGGAAGCCTTTTGTGATGGGTGAGAGTCCGCGTGCCCTGACTGACTTCTTCAGGAGGTTGCGGGTCTTTGTCCTAGTTCCTCTGGATGCCTGCATTGCTTATCCCTTCATTGTTCTTCATACTTGATCGCCAGTACGTCAAGGGTCTCGACTTTGCATTGGATGCCGAGTCTCTCCGAGAAGCTTGGTACGCTTCTGCCCTCGTCGCCAGACACGAATTCTTTCACGTATGTTCCCGAATCGGTCTCGAGTTCGAGATCGAAGGAATCATCCGAGATCCATTCAGCCTTGCACCAGTGGATTTTCCTCTTCCTGATGAGGTCAGCACGTCTGTGCTCGACCCTTTGTGGAGTCCTCTGGTCTATACTGACGTCAGTGAACGATAAGGCAACGTTATTTAGCACTTCTTTATTAACTTTACCCTCTGCATTCACGTGCACGTGGTATACTTTATCTGATGCAGCGCCTTTGTATCTTTCCACGGCTTCGCGCTGTACGAACTTCAAGCCGTTGTATGCGGCCTTGTCTCCCTGGTTGGCTCTTCTCTCGAGCTCATCGAGGTTGATGTTCCTTTTGCGGGGCTGACTGATCTCCAGTACGAAGGGCCTTCCGGTTCCGAGCATGCATGCATCTATGTCCTCACGGCCCATCCCATGGAAGAAGTGCTCCTGTCCGTCAGCCATCTCGAGAGCTATGTCCCCGATGATCTCCTGAACCGAAGTCATGTACATCTTTCCCTGTCCGAAGCAGTGGGGGCAGCCTTTTCCGTGGCACTCTCTGCAGGGCCATATGGTCTGCGGAATCTCCCTGCTGTACTTGTTGTAGCGTCCCGCGATGAATATCGGTGCGATGTCCAATGTGACATCGGCGAAACGTGTGTCCACCAGCGCGACGACCTGCGGCGTCTTGAATTCGACAGGGCGGTGGATCATAGGTAGAGCCAGTTTTCCGATTTCACGGTTCAGCTCTGCCTTGATGGATTCGAAAGATTCCAGATTGTATTTTTCCTTGAGCCCCTTCTCCCTTTCTGCGATCTCGGGCTCCACTCTGGATCCGATGAGGAAGTTGTCGCTCTCGACACCGTTGATGGCCTCCGCGGCCGCCTCGGCGAACCTGGGGAGCATCTCGAACACGTTCTCGCACAAGGGACAGAAGTCCTCCGCAGGTGCCGATATTCCCTCCTCCTCGAGTGCTTCGCGTATCATTCTTCCGCGGATATCATTCGTCATGCCGGTTCCGATCTTCCCGAACATACGTCCGAGGCAGTGATCGCACAGTCCGGATTCTGCGAGCTCCTTAGCAGTATCATGGTTGTCGATGATCCATTGCTCCATGGTATCACTCACAGGTCGAATCCCATTTCGGTGATCCTGAGCATCGGGCGCTGGCTTTCGAGGTAGTGATAGACGGTCGCATGCTCGCTTCCGTTGACCAGAAGCTCCACGGCATGCTTCGCCACAGGAAGGCTAACCGAGTTTCCGATGAGGCCCACCGTGTTTCCGTAGATCACCATGTCGCATCCGGTGAGATCCTCGATGAGCTGGCGGGTCTTTCCGTTCTTACCTATGAGGCGTCCCCTCACGCGGGACATCTGACTTGAGCGGTCTCCGATGGCTTCCTTGACATCTATTAGTTCGAAGTACTCATCATCATCGAAGAGCCTCATGGCCTTGTCCGGATTGAATCCTCTTCCGACGGCCTTGACAACATCCATGAGCTGAAGTGCTTTCAGGGGGTCTTCCATCTCCACGTCGTCATGGATGATCACCTCTCCTTCTTCCGTGTCGATGTCCATCTTGAGTCCTGTGATGTTCTGGAGTATCTTCTTGGTCTCCCCGTTTTTGCCGATGAGTGTACCGACCCTGTCGGCTGGTATTCTGATAGATCTCATTCCTCTTCCTCTCCGTCTTCTTCTTCGTTGCCGTTGAGCGTCTCTTCGAGGACCTCGTCGTCAGTCCAGACGTCGGCTCCCCTGTTCTTGAAAAATCTGTTGATGTTGTGGATGTCTCTGACCAGGAACTCTTTGGCGTTGTAGTAGTCGCTGGTCATGGCCTGTCCCACATCTATCATGATGGGTTGGTCGTCCATCATAAGTATGTTGTATTCGCTGAGGTCCCCGTGGACGAGATGGGCTTCCTGCCACCCGTCTATGATGAATCCCAGAACCTCGTCGTAGGTCTCATCGGGATCCTCAAGGACGACATCCTTGAGCTGTGGTGCTGGGCCGTCCTCATCACCGATGTACTCCATGAGGAGGCAGTTCTTGTCGAATGTGATGGGTTCTGGGACAGGTATGTCCGCTTCCATGTACCTTGTGAGGTTCTTGAACTCCTTGTTGACCCATGCGTAGATGAGTTTCCAGCGGTTTCCCGTGACTCCTCTGAATCTAGGGTCCCCTTCCACGTATTTCGCTACCCTCTTGAACGTTGATGTGGATGTTCTGAAGATCTTTACCGCCAGCGGGTCGCCGTCCTCATCTGTTGCGTAGAACACATTGCCCTCTTTCCCTGTGGATATCGGGTAGTGGACGGAATCGATGTATCCGCTGGTCATGAAGTCGTAGATGGTCATGAGGGTCTTCTTGTCGAAGACCTCGGCATCTGTCTGCCTCTCATCGCCAGTCTTGTTGGTTTTGAGAGCATCGACACGCCTTTCCAGATAGGCGTACGCCTCCTCGTATGAGGGCATCAGAGTCCTCCGGATCAGAATATGTCTAGGTTCTTGGGAACCTTGTTCCTCTTGCTGAGGTTGACGGCCTGTGTCTTGGTGTATCTGAACCTGACATCGCATTTGTCGGGCTGGAAATCCCAGACGGAGATGATAAGAAGGTCTCCCTCTCTGATCCACATCCTCTTCTTGATTTTTCCAGGGATGCGACCTACGCGGGATACTCCGTCCTCGCACATGACCTTGATTTTGGATGCTCCGAGCAGCTGGTCCGCTATTCCGAACATCTCTGCTTCCTTGATATTAGGCAGACGTACGCGCGTTACGTCCTCATCCGGCATTTCAAGCGGTTCGTTATCGCTCATGATATCCTTCCAATGAGCATCGCATTATAAACTACTTAATAAAAACTTGTGTCCGCTCGGATATCATGTCGTTTCCCATCACTTTTATTTATGTGTTGATGATAGGGGGATTTAAGCTCTAGTAGTGTAGCGGCCAATCATTCAGCCCTTTCGAGGCTGACACACGGGTTCGAATCCCGTCTAGAGCACTCATCTCTTTTTTTAGATTCCAAGCTTCTTGCGGCGGTAGGCATCGCTCTTAGCTGCAAGTTCGTCAAGGTCCACATCATCTACGATGAACACCTCGGGGAGCTTCCGGGGGTTGTTCCTGAGCATGGCATCCACGAGGTTTCTGTCGGGGAGGTCCGCTTTCTTTAGGTAATTCCTGCTCCAGTTGTTGGCGAGATCCAGGGCGGCCTGCAGTCCCTTGTCGCAGAATGTCTCCGCAAACACCGCTCCGACGGTGGTGTCCTCGGACAGGATGGCTATGTTGCTGCCTCTGACGGCAAAATCCTCTCCGTTGAAGGCTATGGACAGGCCGCCTGCATCACGGACGAGGTCCATCGGTTGGAAGTCCGTGGAAGCGCTTCCGATGTACATCGTGCAATCGAGGTCGATGTTCATTAATCTCCTTATGTCGAGGAGACGGTAGGCTTTCTTGTGGGCCGACATGGGGACAACCGTCTCCATAAGGGCCATCGCGTTGGTCTCGGGGAGTTTCTCGGTCAGAATCCTGTCCATCGTGGCGATGATGTCTATATCAGCTTGACACAGTTCCATTGGAACGCCCAGCTCGTAGAATGTTTTCGGCACTTTCAAGGCGCAGATCTCCTTCGCCATATCTCTTATCCTGCGTGATTCGGAACGTCCGAACATGGTCTGGTCGAGGCACATCTCGGAGCATGCGACTTCGCATAAGGGTGCTTTTAGCTTTTCTTTCACGGACATCATGCCGTGATCGAACACTGATGTGGTTATGTATGTCGGCAGGATCCCGGAAATGTAGTTCATGGTCCTGGATGCTTCCGGCATCATCTCGAGTTTCTCAGACAGACATCTATGTACGGCGTGGTCCGTGGCACCGAAGGCTTTCAGGAACGGCACGCACCATTTCGTCGTGCTGCCTGCCGTCGATTCCTCCCTGTTCAGTACATATGCGGTAAGCTTGTCGTATCTGTCAAGGACGTCGTAGAAATGTGACCCGTTCTCGATGAATGATTCGCAAAGGTCTTTTGCATCATTGTTCTTGGTGAGGAATCCTCTGCATGAGCATACCACGAATTTGTCCGCGAACAGTCCCATCTCGACCGTCGGGTCGAATTCATCTGGCAATTCTCTCACTCCAATGATCCGTCGACCTGTTTGGAGAGGTCGTACGGGCCGTCAAGCAGTCTGTCTTCACAGTAGAGGCGCTTATCCCGGATGCACACTCTGCCTTCTGCGAACTCGCGGATGGTGGCCACTATGAGCGGGAGTTCTCTCTTCGCTCCGTCCTCTCTGATCTTCTTGAACAGAGGTTCGTCCTGACCCTCTTCAGCCTTTATCTGATCGAGCGTCTTGGTCTTCAGTTTGCCGTTCATGTCCGCCCAGAGCTTGTCGTAATCGCCGCCGCGGATCGGGAATCCGCAATATGTGAGAGCCGCTCCCCTGTCCCATTCCTCCGTGCAGATGTGCATCATGATCCCTTGGGTGTCGGCATTCTCGGAAATGAGCTGCCATATGACCTCTTGCCAGGTCCCTTTGGGTCCAGTAGGAAGGGCGGGATGGAGGTTGAGCATATCATATTGTCTGCAGGTCTCGTCATCCATCCAGAGCATGTATCCGGCCAGTATTCCGAGGTCAAACTCATACTTTCCCGTGAGCTCCCTCAGGAGTTTCCCGTACTCGTTCCTCCAGGCTTCCTGGTCCTTGTCCCAGAGGTCCGGTCTGAAGGTCTTCCAGGATGCGGTCACCAGAGGGATGCCGTATCCGTTGACCATGTCGAAGAACATCTGGCGCTGCTCCCTCTTGGGGTTGTCCTCTTCGGTGTTGTCCCAGTTGCAGAACACGAATGCGATCTCAATGTCGAGTCCGCCTTTCTCCTTCTAATCCATGACGGCTTTGAGGAGATTGCGAGATCCCGGGCCCCTTCCGGTGGAGAACCAACCTAATCTGAGCATGTTGATGCTCATTCCCGTTTCTGTTTATATGGGTTCTTGAAAAAACGGGCTCATACATCGAACAGAACGGTGACGGACGGGGCGTCCCTGTCAATCTCCATCATGTGATACGTTACTGCCTTGACCTCGGATTTTATCCTGTGCTTGGCCCTGTTCAGAGTTTCCCCTCTGGCGTGGCATACGACGTCTTCGCCCTCGAATCTGACGTCGAACTCCTTCAGGATGAGGTTGTCGGCATCCTCTATGAACAGCATTTCGGAGAGGAAGGAGTATAGTCTGTCCTCGTCATCTATCCCGGATACGCGGATATCCGTCTCTTCGCATGTGCCGATGTCCGACAGATCCACGGTCTGATCGAAAAGTGCGTATGCAGCGTTGCCGAAGCATTCCTCTAGCGTGTTCCCGAATGCTTTGACCATCATATCGGCCGTATGGTCCACGAGGACGTATCTCTCCATGCGCGACGAATCGACATTCAACAATAAATCCTCTTTCAGCACATCTGACCGATGAAAATCCTTAATAGATGCGAGCTGATTTGCACCGCATGCACAGCAAGAAAGTACTGGCGATAGTCGCCCTTCTCGCCTTCAGCGTAGTCGCGTTAGCACCCGTTGCCGATCTGGTTGCGGAGGATGAACCGGAACTTATGCCTCAGATGTCTTTGGAAGATTTCAACGGTGGAGCCATCTACAACAGTGGATCTGGCGATGCCAAGGCAAGTAACAACTTCTTCTACGATTGTATCATCGTTCTGATTATCGGCCTTGTTGCGGCCGGAGCACTTCATGTGAAGGCTCACAAGAAGTGAGATGGACGAGAATACCTTTGCAAGGGCGAAGGAATACGTCGCAAACATATTCAAAGATGACAGCAGCGGTCATGACATCTACCACACATTGAGGGTGCATGACCTTGCTGTCACCATTTCCGAGATCGAGGGCGGGGACAGGGACATAATCCGTATGGCGGCCCTTCTTCATGATGTCGATGATAGGAAATTGTTCGGAGAGAACGGGTTTCTGAATGCAAGGATCTTCATGGATTCCGAGGGGATATGCGTAGAGGACCAACTGTACATCTGCGATATCATAGACCAGATATCATTCAAGGGCAAGGATTCGGTTGTGCCGTCCACATTGGAGGGGAAGATCGTACAGGATGCCGACAGGATGGATGCAATCGGTGCTGTCGGGATAGCAAGAGCTTTCGCATACGGCGGAAGCAAGGGCCGTGCGATGCATATTCCAGGCGATGCTCACAAGGACAACATGGGTGCAGACGAGTATTTCCGCAACGAGGGGACGTCAGTCAATCACTTTTACGAGAAGCTTCTGCTTCTGAAGGATATGATGAATACGCCAACGGCCAAGAGGATGGCCGAAGTCCGCCACGAGTATATGGTGGGGTTCTTGGACGAGTTCATGTCCGAATGGGACGGCCGCAGATGAGTTCTTTGTTTTTGTATATGCACGATTATCGGCAATCCCTTTAATACTTTGAAAAAAGGTGGGGGTTCCCATGCGCATAATGATTGTAGGCTGCGGGTCCAGAGGTTCTAAGCTGGCAGAAGCCGCCGATGGATTGATGGAAGTCAAGAGAATCTACTTGGTGGACAGTGACAACTCTCGTGCAGAGGCCGTTGCCGCCAAATTGAAGAAAGCAGTGGTTGTCAACGGAGTGGAAGAGGAGCTCTACCACTGCGATCTCGTTATCGAATGCGCTACACAAGAAGTCGCACACGACATCGTACCAAAGGTCGTGGCCAGAGGAGTGGACGTCATGATCATGTCCGTAGGAGCGCTCGTGGACGAGGACTATAGGACCATGATATTCGACAGGGCGAAGGAGTGCGATGTCAGAATCTACATCCCCTCAGGAGCGGTCTGCGGAACAGACGGTCTCAGGGCATCCGCAATCGGAGAGCTCAAGGTAGTGGAGATCAATACAGTACAGGGAACAGCCAGTTTCAAGGGCGTGGAGTTCATCGAGCAGAAGGGGATAAACCTGGACAATCTGAAGGAGAGGACCCTCTTGTACTCAGGTTCAGCCAGAGATGCAGTCAAGCTCTTCCCCAGGAACGTCAACGTGGCAGCACTGGTCAGTATCCTCGGATTCGGATTCGACAAGACCACTGTAAACATCTTTGCGGATCCGGCCACCACCAGCAACAGTCATGAGTTGAAGGTCAAAGGGGAGTTCGGAGAGATGACATGCAGCACATACAATGTCACATCGCCCGATAACCCAAACACATCAAACCTGGCGGTCTTCTCGGCCATTTCAGCGCTTGAGAGGATAGTCAAGAACCAGTGGATAGGAATCTGACGGTCATGAAGGGCACAAGAGCTCAGAGGCTCATCGGTAATGCCGAGGGTATGGATGCGGTCGTCATCATGAATGACGGGGAGCCGTTCCTGGATTCCTCGTTCTGGTATATCACCGAGCAGCCAGGCGGATGTTTCGAGAGCTGTATGGCAGTGGTGGGTCCCGACGGAACACTCAGCGTCATTGTGAACCCTCTCGAGGAGGAGTCTGCCAAGGAAGGGGTCGGGAATGTTCTTGTCTATCACAACAAAGAGGAACGCGACAACTACTTGAAAGAGGCCCTTAAGGGATGCAGCAAGGTCGGATTCAATGTCCATTCCGCCACTTACTCCATGGTGGAGTATGTGAAGAGGACGGTCGAAGGCATCGAGGTTGTCAACGCCAGCGATGCTATTGACAATACCGTCTCAATCAAAGATCAGAAGGAGATCGAGGCCACCAGGAAGGCCTGCAGGATATCTTCGCAGGTCGCCAAGGAACTTCCGGAAATGCTTACGGAAGGATCGTCCGAGAAGGAGATTGCCGCAAGAATGGACAACAGGATGCGTGAGCTCGGAGGGACCGGCAATGCGTTCGATACAATCGCCGCATTCGGAGCGAACTCATCCCAGTGCCATCATATGCCATGCGACTACAGGCTCAGGAAAGGAGATACGGCACTTTTCGATTTTGGAACCAAGTACGACAGGTACTGTTCCGACATGACGAGGACACTCTTCCTCGGAAGGCCGCCGGAGATCCTGGAGAGGGCATACGAGGTAGTTAGGGAGGCACAGCTTGCGGGAATAGCCGAGTACCGTGACGGAGCCAATGCCAATGCTGCCGATCTTGCAGCAAGGAAGATCATCGATGAGACCGAGTTCAAGGGGCTGTTCATTCACTCGTTCGGACACGGTATCGGGATGGATGTCCATCAGGCAATCTCGGTTTCCCCCAGGTCGCCTCAGATCCTGCACGAGGGCAATATCGTTTCGGCGGAACCAGGAATATACATTCCAGGGGTCGGCGGAATCAGGATAGAAGATACGGTCCTCGTCACGAAGGGCGGATGCGAGATCCTGACGGATTTCGATCATTCGTTGACAGTGGTCTGATCAAAAAGTGGGCTCAATCACGAGCCGTTGTCTGTCTCCGGCGTTTTCAAGCTCGGAGCAGTCGCCGATCATCTTCCCTATCTTGATGACAGGATAGGGAGATACGGGATTGCCGTCCTCTCCGCTGAGAGGGGTGGGGCCGTAGAAAATACAGAATGCACCCGGTCCCGGCCAGTATGCGACATCTCCCTTCTCGAGCTTTGTGATGCAGTCTCCTTTCGGGACGACCACATCGAGGGGCAGCTCGGAGTAGATCATGCCGCCGATCATGTTGATGTCCAATGTAACCTGTTTCGAAAGCCAGATGGAGTTGGAGACGTCCGAATCGTCCAGTTCTGCCTCGAATTCCGCATTCCTGGTTCTTATCTTGACTTTGCTCACGTTCTCCACCCGGCCTATCGGTTTCAGTTCTTCCTCTGGAAGAGCGAGCGGATCTCTTTTCCGGTGATCTCGAGCTGGAGCTTCTTCTCGTCGTTCTCCATCTTCTTGAGGTTGACGAGATCCGCATCCCATTCGGCTGTCCACTGGTTCTTGAATGTGCCGTCTTCGATCTCCTTGAGAATCTTCTTCATCTCGACTTTGGACTCCTTGTTGACGACTCTCTCCCTTCTGGTGAGTCCTCCGTATTCGGCTGTGTTGGATACGACATGCCACATGAGCTCGAATCCGCCCTTGTTGATCAGGTCTACGATGAGTTTTGTCTCATGGAGTACCTCGAAATATGCCATCTCCGGGGGATATCCGCCCTCGACGAGAGTCTCGAATCCGCGTTTGATGAGCTCTGTCTGTCCACCGCACAGGACAGCCTGTTCTCCGAAGAGGTCTGTGTATGTCTCGTTGTCGAAGCTTGTCTCGAACACTCCTGCGCGGGTTGCTCCGAGTCCCTTTGCGAGACCGAGTGCGATCTGTTTCGCGTTTCCCGTAACGTCCTTGTGGATGGAGATAAGTGCTGGGACTCCGAATCCCTCGAGGAAGACGAGTCTCTCCATATCTCCGGGTGCTTTAGGTGCCATCATGATGACATCTACGCCTTCAGGGGGAATGATCGTTTTGAATGTGATTGCGAATCCGTGTGCGAATTCGAGCGCCGCACCTTTCTTGATGTTGGGTTCGACGAATTCCTTGTACACCTTGGGCTGGACTTCATCGGGGAGGAGCATCATCACAACGTCTGCTCCTTTGACGGCATCTGCGAATTCCGCGACTTTCAAACCGTCTTCTTTGGCCTTGTTCCAAGATGCGCCATCCTTCCTGACTCCGACGGTAACATCGAGGCCGGAGTCATGGAAACAGAGTGCCTGGGCTCTTCCCTGTGCACCGTATCCGAGAACTGCGATCTTCTTGCCATCGAAAATCTTCAAATCAACATCGTTATCGTGGTAAAGCTGCATGCTGTCACCTATGATTCGGGCTACTGTCCACATCCTTTATAATTATAAGGGAGGAACGGACCGTTGTATCGCTGTCGACTGTGCAACGAATCATTCGTTTATGTCGGGTGCAGGAATGTCCACAACAGTGTAGGTTTTTTCATCCTTCACATATTCTTTCATCGATTCCGGTATCTCTCCGATCAGGAATCCGGTAGTGGTGGTTTCGCAGTAGGAGTATTCCGTGTTTTCGTTGAAAGTCGGCACACCGTCAATCACTGCTCCGGCCGCCATATGGGATGGTAGGAGGATGTATGACGTATCGTATCCCATCTGGTTTGCAATCAGACAGAACAGGATGGATGTATCCTCGCAGTCTCCTCCGCGGTCATACAGCGTCTCCAACGGGAATTTCCAATATTCATCATATCCCATGCATTCCTCGTCAGATTGGTATTCGATCGTCTGTACGAATTTCAGGATGCATTCCAGTTTTTGGAGATCGGTCATCGACTTTGTGATGTTTTCCATCTGATAAACCAGTCTTTGCGTGTACTCAGACATGTGCGGGTCGGTGATGCTGAGTGTCACGAACGTTCTGTCACGTTCATGACCGTTGAATATGTCCTGCATCCTCTGATCGGCCGAGTAGTAGTCCCTGGTGTACAGCAGATCATCGTAATCGATGTTCAGAGTGATCGTATAACTGCTGTCGTTGTAGGTCCAAGCGAACGTGCGTTCGGCAGCCCCTGTCACTTTCACGGTATAGTATTTGAGCTCGGCCTCATTCTTTGCTATGACGACGTATTGTCCACCGTTCTTGAATGTGTACATGTTGGATTCGGAAGTATCGGAATCCTTCGTGTCGGTGTTGCTTATCGTGTATGTGGCGATGCCCATGTCCCCTTCCAGATCAAGGTTACATTCGACTCCTGCCTGGAATTCAGTATCTGTTGAGTTGGTGTTTAGGGCGAAGACGGTCTGGCTTCCTCCAACCACCATCTTGTAGGTCTTGGATGTCGAGAGGAGATTGAATCCCGAGTCGTACCATCCGGAGAACTCGGTGCCCTCCATAGGCAGAGCAGTGAGCGTAGCCGTCGATCCGAGGCTGTATGTTCCCGACCCGACAGTCACGAGTCCTTTCCCTTCGCAGATCGTGATAGTGCATTCGGTTTCGATCTGTTCGTATGAATCGGATTCGTACAGGTATTCTATGTGGGTCTTATATGATGAATAGACTCCTTCGGCTTCGTATTCGACAGATATTTTGTAAGGGATCCACACATCCCCTATCCATTGGGTCTCTGTCATACCGCTGGAGTATGTGAGACGTATGACCTGGCAGTACTTGTCTCCGGCAACAGTGGGTATGGTCTCGTAACCGAGGGCCTCCTTTTTCGCATCAATCTCTGAGCTCCAGTACATGCTGCTCTTCGCTTCGGTGTATGACGTTCCGATATCGTAGTGGTATGTGGAAATGTCATAGTTCTGGATGAAGTACGAGCCTTTCGATGTGTCATAGTACAGGTACTTGAATGTAAGTTCGCCAGTCAGGGTGTATGAGTTGTATCCTCTTTCCACGGACCCTTCTTTGGACAGTGTCACCGTGTGTCCGGATATGTTCTGGCCCCAAGAGGCATACAGCGTGATGTTCCTGTGGATGTTCGAAGTGTCTCCGTTGAAGTACGTCTGGAAGTTTTTATCCAGATACCATCCGTTGAATATGTTGTCTGCTTTTGATGGGGTGGGGATGTTCAGGATATCTCCGGTGCAGAACTTGCTCGGCGATGTTGGATTAACAATTCCGCCGTTGGTTTCATAGGTTATCGTGCGTATGAGGCCCCATTTGGCATACAGTGTGAGATTTCCGGTTATGTTTTTCGTGTTGCCGGTGAATTTTTTGGTCATCGCGCTGTCTGTGAACCAGCCGTCGAATCTGTAGCCGTTTCTCTCGGCATCAGGGATATTTAGGATGTCTCCGGGGTTGAACTGTGTCGGTGCGTCCGTCACCGTTCCGCCGTTGGTTTCATACGATATCGAGCAGGGCTGGGTTGTTACAAATATGGCACATGATACACATAATGCTGCAATCACTATGGCAATCAGTACAGCCTTAGTCTCTCCCATCTCGGACATCCCTCAACTGGAATTGGTCCGTAGTTTAATAAATTGGCGGGACGGCCTTCGGAGTGTACGTTGAATCATTATGGAAACGTACTTTGAGAAACGATCAAAACAATAGGTGAGTGGGCCCGCCCAGATTTGAACTGGAGTTACGTGCACCCCAAGCACGAAGGATACCAAGCTACCCCACGGGCCCACAAGACGGGGTAATTAGTTTTTGTTTATATGTTTTGTTGTTAAGGCCTCCGTCCAGGACTATTCCAGGACGGAGGGTTTGATTGTTTTATCCTAGAGGCGCGATCTCGCCGATCAGATCAGCATGGGAGACGATCATTCTGCGGCAGCAGTATCTCTCGAATCCAAGGTCGTCCAGGACGTCTTTGGGACTCTCGCCTGCTTTCACGCGCTTTGCGTACTCGGGGTAGGATGACCCTACGATCTTTCCGCATGTGAAACATCTCACGG
>DAXB01000022.1 GCA_002506175.1 Methanomassiliicoccaceae archaeon UBA113 | reverse complement strand
CCCACTGTTTTTCAGAAAGAGGCACTTTTTGCGACTTACCCAGCAGTTCGACAAATCATTAAGTACGGTCTCTTTATACTGACAGTAATGAGTCAGCCTTGGTGTTCTGTTATTGATGCGGAGCTGAAAACCGCGAATGACATCATAATGAAGGACATGGTGTCAGCCTATCCGGAGCTGACGAAGATGTGTCAGGATATCGTAGCCTCGGAGCAATCCGAGATCAGGCCTGCGCTTACCATCCTGTCCTATTACGCCAACGGCGGAAAGGATCCCAAAGAGGCAGTGTCCGCCGCAACGGCATTCGAGATGTTGATCCAGGGTGAGCTTCTCCATGACAAGATCGGTTCTGACGGAGAAGTCCTGGGCGTCAAGAAGGGATTGTTCTACAAAGCGCCGTCGACCACCAAGGTGATAGTCGCTGGAGACTACATGTTCGCCATGGGGTTCCGTCAGGCATACACCCATTGCAAGGATATCGTCCCGTATCTCATGGAAGCATCCTCCTGCATCGGTTCAGGTAATTTCATAGCGGCCGATGCCGAGAGGAAGCTGGACGTCACCGAAGAGGAATGCATGATCATCATCGATCACAAGTATGGAAAGCTCTATTCTGAGCTGGTCAAGGTCGGCTGCGGACTCGCGGATCCCGAGCACAGGTATGAGAAGGCTTTCGGGGAGTACGGATACAACATCGGAATGGCCCTGAAGATCAAGGAGGATGTCGACGACATCTACGGTGACAGGGAGACGGAGGCAAGGTTCAACGCTCTCCTCGAGGGAAGGGTATCGCTTCCTATCTACTATGCATTGCAGGATGCATCGGCCTCCCAAAAGATCAAACCGTTCTTCGAGAAGACGAAGTTCACAAGGAGGGACCTGTCCCAATTCAGGATGCTCATGGTATCCAACGATGCCGGATTCAAGTGCGAGCAGGTCAAGAAGGAATACGCGAAGAAGGCCATCGAGGCCCTCAAAGGCGTTCCCGAATCAGAATACACAGAGGCCCTCCTCCAGTTGGCCCGCAATCTTTCCGTGTGATAACATGACTGACAAGGTCGACATTCTGGTCGTCGGCTCCGGCCCCGCCGGAAGCACGGCCGCAAGGTTCGCGGCCCAATCGGGCGCAAGCGTGAAGATCATCGAGAGACGCTCCACCGTGGGAGTCCCCGTCAGGTGCGGAGAGTTCATGCCCTCGGATGAAGAGATCCTCAACATGTTCCCCAAGCTGAAGGATATGAGCGAGATATTCGATATGCCAGAGGAGCTTCATTGCCTGGAGACATACGGGATCGATCTCATCGACCCTTCGGAGAAGGTCGTAAGGCTTGATTTCAAAGGATATACAACGGACAGGGACAGGTTCGACCAGCATCTCGCCAAGCTCGCATGCGAAGCCGGTGCGGAGATCGAGATGAATGATATGTTCCTCGACTGCAAGGACAATATCGCAAGTACTTCCAAGGGGGACATAGAGTACAAGGTCCTTATCGGTGCAGACGGTCCCGGTTCGCGCGTGGCGCAGAGCATCGGGCTTCAGAGGAATCAGAATCCCTACCCGGCAGTCACGGCACAGGTCAAGGGGGATTTCGAACCGTGCACCAAGATGTTCTTCGGAGGCATCGCGCCCGGAGCATACGGATGGATCATACCTAAGGACGGAAGGGCAAATATCGGAGTCGGATTCGCGCCCAAGTTCGCGAAGGATTCCACATCAGCATACTTCAAGAAGTTCATCGAGTCCCATGACCTTAAGGTCGAGGGGGAGGTCTACGGGAAATACGTTCCAAGCGAGGGACCTATACCGAAGACCGTTTCCGGAAACGCGATGGTCGTCGGCGATGCAGCCGGTCAGGTCATATCCGTCAACGGCGGCGGAATACCCTTGTCCCTCATCGCCGGACGTATCTGCGGACAGACCGCCGGACGTGCGGTCAACGAGGGAGCATCGCTTCAGGAGTACGAGGCGCAGTGGAGGGACATAATGGAGGCCCCTCTCAAGCTGGCCGCTTTCAACAAGAAGCTGGCGGACATGTTCGCATTCAGGTCTGACACGACGACCAAGATGTGCATGTCGATCCTTGGAAAACGCAGGATGGGCAATCTGATCAGATGCAAGCGCATCTTCCCGTGATCATTTCCTTCTGCATGCCTTCATAGGCGAACCGCATATCGGGCATTCGGGATACTTCTCCTTGGACCATTTGCCGCATCCGATGCATTTGTAGTTCCATTTGACTACCTTCTCGATGCCTTTCATGCCTATCGGCTTGAATCCCAATCCCATGACCTTTGCAACATTCTGGATGGAATAATCGTCGGACCATATCGTTCCGTTCACATCCACCGCGAGCGCCAGGACAGTCATGTCGACGGGTGACAGCCTTCCGGCATCTCCGGTCTTCTTCGCAGCATCCTCAACCTTCGCAAGGGACTCCTTGGAGCATTCCGATACTCTGATCATGTCCCCCCACAGGGCGAGACGCGGATCCTCGTACTTGGTCAGCTCCCTGATGACACCGGGAGGGCAGACGTGCTCCTCCTCCGGGAGGGCATCCATCGAGAAGAATGCGGAACTGTCGAGTACGATCATGACACATGAATCGGATTCGGTCTAAAAAGGATGATGCATGCAGATTGCGGAGATATTCGTTCGGAGGAGATAAATGAGATGTAAACTAAACTTTGGATGACAGTGTTTTATTCGTATCATCTCTCAAAGGATTGCAGAGCCCGTATGCACGGGCTCTGCGGAGTTAATATGGAAAAGCGCTCCATATCCTCCGAGAGGACAAAGGTCCTCGACATCATCTGTAAGGTTGTCGACCTTGTTGCCAACCTCATGATGGTGTTCGGCTTGCGTTAAAGCAAGTCCTTGGCCTGAAAGGCCCGCCTGGTATCATACACCAGGTGTTACCGAAATGATGGAAATACCACATATTTATTTTTGACTTCGACAGTTAATAGTGAATAAAAACCTTCAATTGATATGGTTTTGAGTTTTTTGTGATAAAAAAGAATGGGCCCCGATCAATCAGCATCTTCTCTATGTCTGAAAATTATTCTCCCGATATCTGGAGCGATATCGTTATAGTATCTGCCGTTGATTGAGGGCTAGAGGTACGCATATGGAAGCATTGAATGTCCTGGCGATAATGCTGGTCGGAGTATGGCTTTTCCTGCCCGCGATGGTCCCCAATTCGGCGGCGGCGCTGTTCGGAGGGAAGACCAAGATGGACTTCGGCAGGACGTGGAAAGGGAAGAGGATATTCGGAGACGGGAAGTCTTGGAGGGGTTTCTTCGGAGGAGCGTTCTCGGGAGTACTCATCGGATTGATCCTCATAGGGATATCGTCCTTCTGGGACCCGGTCAATTATGGCGGGTTCGGACCTTTCTGGAGCAATGTCGGCGTACTGTTCACATTGGCGTTCGGGGCACTCCTGGGAGACCTCACGGGCGCGTTCATCAAGAGGAGGCTCGGCATGGAGAGGGGTCAGAAGGCGCCTATCCTGGATCAATACGATTTCGTCGCCGGGGCATTCCTTGTGACTGCACTCTTCTTCCCCGATTGGGTGTACGCGAACTATATCGAGGGGTGGCATATCGCGGCTTTGATCTTCATCATAGTGATCATGTTCGTGATACACCGTTCCGCGAACATCATAGCCTACAAGATGGGCGTAAAGAAAGAACCATGGTGACAACATGAGCGAGCTTACAACAGCATTGAAGGACTGCGGGGCTCTCCAGTTCGGAGACTTCACATTGGCATCCGGTGCCAAGAGCGACTATTACATAGACATCAAGAAGGCAAGCACAAACCCCAAGGTGCTGTACCTCATCTCCATCTTGATGGCGGAGAGACTGGAACGTGAGAACATCCGTCCCGACAGGATCGCAGGAGTAGTGCTGGGATCGGTCCCTCTCGCAGCGGCATTGTCCATGGCCACGGGAATCCCGTATGTCATGGTCCGCAAGGAGAAGAAGGACCACGGAACCGGCAAGCTCATCGAGGGAGACCTCAACCCAGGAGAGAAGGTCCTCGTCGTCGAGGATGTCGTCACCACGGCCGGATCGAGCATCGCGGCCATAAAGACGCTCCGCGAGGCAGGTGCGGAGGTCGAGTACGCACTTTCGGTCATCGACCGTGAGGCCGGAGGGGAGCAGAACTACGCCGAGATCGGTGTCAAGTTCATGTCCCTTGTCAAGGCATCCGAGATCGTGAGAGAGAAGAAATGAGGCCCGATTCAGACTGCCGCCTCTGCGGTCTCTGCGAAGGTCGCACCCAGATAGTCCTTCCAGACGGGAACCCCGACACGGGGATAATCTTCGTCGGGGAGGCTCCAGGGGAGAACGAGGATCTGGAGGGAAGACCCTTTGTCGGCCGTTCAGGCAAGATCCTTGCCAAGATGATGGAGGAGGCAGGCTACGGGCGCTCGGAGGTGCTCATTACCAATACGGTGAAATGCAGGCCCCCCTCCAATAGGGATCCCAAACCAGAGGAGATGGCGGCATGCAGGCAGTTCCTGGAATCCGAACTGTACGATGCGAAGCTGGTCATCGGTCTTGGCAGGTCCGCATGCCGCGACCTCATGGGCTACGAGGGGAAGATGGACGAGGTAGTGAACAAGATCACGACCATCCGCGTGAAGGATCGCGATGTCCGTTTCCTGCCTACATATCATCCGGCGGCAACAATCTACAACAAGGTCTCCCGCGAGGAGCTAAGGAAGACCATCGCAATGGTGGCGGAGGAACTGAGATGAAGTATGCCGGGTTCATGCTAGACATGGACGGGACGATCTACATGGGGAAGAACGTCATCCCCGGTGCCAGGGAGTTCATACAGGCTCTTAACGAGAGGGGCATCCCCCATGTCTTCCTCACCAATAATTCCTCGAAGAACCGTCTTCAGTATTATGACAAGCTCGTGTCGATGGGATTCGATGTGAAGCCTGAGGACGTCCTCACATCCAATATCGCCACTGCGAGGTTCGTGGTGACCGAACGTCCGGGCAAGAAGGTATACATGGTCGCCTCGCCGGAAGTCATTGAGGAGGCCAAGGCCATGGGAGTTAACATCGTCGAGGACGATCCTGACATAGTCTACCTGACGTTCGACAGGACGATCACGTACGAGAAGATCAACAAGGCCTACAAGGCTCTCCTGTTGGGTGCGGAGCTTATAGCCACACATCCCGATGACGTATGTCCAACGGAGGACATATTCGACATCGATATCGGCCCCTTTATCAGG
The DNA here is from genome assembly GCA_002506175.1 of Methanomassiliicoccaceae archaeon UBA113. GTDB lineage: Archaea > Thermoplasmatota > Thermoplasmata > Methanomassiliicoccales > Methanomethylophilaceae > Methanoprimaticola. The sequence goes on along the minus strand of DAXB01000022.1, from coordinate 5,642 downwards.
ATGTTCGAGCAGATGTGCAACACCAAGGCGACCGTCATAGGGAAGCCCAACCGTTTGATGCTCGAGATGGCGGCAGGGGAGATGGGGGTGGATCCCAAGGAGATTGTGATGGTAGGGGACCGTCTCTATACGGATATCAGAATGGGGAAGGTCACGGGAATAGACACCATTCTAGTGTTGTCCGGTGAAACCAGCATAGAGGACCTGAAAGCATCCGATATCGAGCCGACGTATGTTCTGGAGTCGGTCGCGGACATCCCCAAGATGTTGGAATGATCGGCGATAGGTCATTTTCAGATTCAGATGCAGAAGGTCTGGCTTTACTTTTTTTCTTACGATTTTGCTGTTTTTTAGTAATTTTGTTTAAATACTGTGCAAGTATATCTTAAAATATCATATTTGCGGGCGCGTATGAAGGGACGCTCCTGTTTGAGCGGTATGATGATGGGATGCAAGCTCAACACAAAGACCCCTTGAAAGGGTGGACGAAGTGCACTTAAAACAAGTCGAGATGGAGAATTTCAAATCCTTCGGCGGTAAGATCACAGTTCCGCTGATGGAAGGTTACACGGCAGTCACCGGACCCAACGGTTCCGGCAAATCGAACATAGCGGATGCCATCCTGTTCGTTCTGGGGCCTAAGAGTCCCAAGGCGGTCCGCGCGGGGAGGCTGACAGACCTAATCTTCGACGGAGGGAAGAGCAAGAACAAAGCCTCCTACATGAGGGTCACCCTGGTATTCGACAATACCGACCGTATAATGCCGTGGGACGATGACGAGGTAAGGCTGATGCGTTACGTCAAGATGTCCGACAACGGGGAGGATTACAGCTCGTACTTCTACATCAACGATCAGAAATCCACGCTGACCGAGTTCGACAGCCTCCTTACCAAGGCAAGGATAAGCGCAGACGGTTACAATCTCGTCCAGCAGGGCGATGTCACCCATATCGTCGCCATGGGAAACATGGAGAGGAGACGCATCCTAGATTCAATCTCCGGTATAGCCAGTTTTGATGCGGACATCGAGAAGGCGAGGGACGAGAAGAACGAGGCGAATGCGAACCTCGACCGCATCAACATCATAGTCAACGAGCTTCAGAATGAGGTCAAGAAGCTCGAGAAGGACCGCGAGGCCGCCCAGAAGTACGTCGAGTTCAAGGATGCTCTGGACATGGCCAGGGCCCAGTACTCCCACAGGAAGCTCCAGATGGAGCAGTCCGCGTTCGACAGCATGCAGGAGCAGATCCAGAAGTTCACGGACAGGATCCAGAGCCTCTCCGCGGATAAGGCGGACCTGGAGACGGCCAGGGAGCAGAAGCAGCAGGAACTCCAGGCGAAGGAGGAGGAGATTGCTGCCAAGGCCGGGGACGAGTACAGGGAGATCAAGAGGAAGATCGAGGATGCGAAGGTCGACTTCGCAACCAAGAAGGACAAGATGGAGACCACCCAGGAGGACCTGGAGGAGCAGAAGGGCTTCAAGCAGACCTTCGAGGAATCCATCGAGGACAACAACAACCAGGTGGAGGCGCTCGGGCAGTCCAGGGCGGATCTGGTTATCAAGCTGGAGGCTGCCGAGCAGGAGAAGGAGACCCTCTCTGCGGAGGAGAAGAGCATCTCGGATATGATCTCCAACACAGGCGGGGAGCAGAAGGAGCTCCAGGAACGCCTCGAGAAGCTCGAGAAGGATGCAGAGGAGTGCAACGAGGCCCTCATGGCATCGCAGGGAAGGTACTCCAAGGCGGAGACTGCGTCCGATGACGCGCACAACAGCTGCGCTACTCTGGATGAGAAGGTCCAGAACATAGATTTCGAGATCAAGGACTCCAAATGGAGCCTGGATCAGATGAAGGAGGAGGCCGGACCGAGCCTCGAGGACTACGGGGCGAAGATCCTGGAGGCCAAGAGGAAGGAGGCTGAACTGGAGAAACAGGAGCAGGAGCTCAACGCGGCATACCGCAGGATAGATTCCGAGTACAACGCACTCCAGGCAGAGAAGAAGGTCTCCGACAGGATGAACATGGGAAGCCAGGCGGTGGATGCCATACTCGCCCTGAGGAACAGGGGAGAGATGAACGGGATCCACGGGACCATACAGGAGCTGGCCACCGTTGATGCCGGATACGAGACCGCATTATCGGTTGCCGCCGGTGGTAAGATGCAGAACGTCATCGTGGACGACGATCAGGTCGCAGCCGACTGCATCGCATACCTGAAGAAGGAGAAGCTCGGCCGTGTCACGTTCCTGCCCCTCAACAAGATGATGGGCGGAAAACCGTGCGCAAAGGCCATCATGAGCGAGAAGGACTCCGAGGGATACGCCATCGACCACATAGATTTCAACCAGAAGTACTACAATGCGTTCTGGAACGTCCTCAGGGACACATTGGTTGTCAGCAATATCGATGTCGCCCGCAGGATCATGGGCGGAATACGTATCGTCACCAAGCAGGGAGAGCTCATAGAGGCCTCCGGAGCCATGGTAGGAGGTACGATCAACCAGCAGAAGATGATGAAGTTCGGAGCCGCTTCCGAGGATAAGCTCACGGAGCTCGGGGAGCAGCTCAGGAAGGCGTCGGACGCTCTCGACGGTGTCAGGACGGAGCTTCAGAAGATACGTCAGGAGATCCGTACCGCAGACGATGAGATGAGGAACACGACATCGTCCGGACTCGAGCAGAGGGAGAAGGTCGCCGGTATCAAGGCGAAGATAGCCGAGCTTGAGAAGTCCAAGAAGGAGGCCGGCGAGGCTCTCGCCGCCGCGAAAGCGAGGATGGCAGAGGCCGACAATGAATTATCCGAGGCGAGGAAGGAGTTCGGAGAGCGGTCATCCAAGATGACGGCTGTCAATGAAGAGAAGGCTAAGGTGAAGGACCGCATAGCGGAGATCGCACCGGTGGAGCTCCAGAACAGGATCCAGGCCGTCCGCGACAAGCTGTACACGGTTACCCAGAACATATCCGATTTCAAGCTTCAGATCGGCGGTATCGACACAGAGGTCGCTGGATACGGTAAGCAGAACGAATCGCTGCAGATGCAGCTCGAATCCGTCGTAAAGGCCATCGAATCCGATGAGAGGATCATTTCCGAATGCGGAGAGCTGATGGAGAAGGCCAAGGTCGAGCTCGAGGCACTGCACGCGATCGAGAGGGAGATGGAGAGCGGTCTAGAGGACCTGCGCAACCAGAAGGATGCGATCCTCAGCAGGAAGTACGAGCTCGACAACGAGATCAGGCAGAAGGCCACGGACATCGAGAACTCATCCGCATCGTTGGAGAGCTTCAGGGCACAGCTCATAGTCATCAGTCAGAATATAGCGCAGTTCGAGGAGGAGGTCAAGGCGATCACGTTCGAGGTCGCGCAGCCCATCCCGTCCGAGGAGGAGCTCAGGCGTCAGATAAGGAACTGCGAGAACACGATCAGCCAGCTCGGCAACGTCAACCTGCGTGCCATCGAGGACTACGATGAGAAGAAGTCCCGTTTGGACGGTCTCAATTCGCAGGTGGAACAGCTCAACAAGCATATTGCGGAGCTCACGGCCCTGATGGACAACCTCGGAGCAAAGAAGAAGGGGCTGTTCATGGAAGCTTACAACACCGTGGACACCAATTTCAAATCGATATATGCCGAGCTCTCCGGAGGAGGAGAGGCGGTCATGGGCCTCGAGGATCCCGACGATCCGTTCAACGGAGGCCTTCTCATCAACGCCAAGCCTAGGAACGGTAAGCTCCTGAGGCTCGAGGCGCTCTCCGGAGGAGAGAAGTCCCTCACGGCATTGTCTTTCATCTTGGCGGTCCAGGAGTACCAGCCGTCGCCGTTCTACGTGTTCGACGAGGTCGATTCGGCCCTGGATGCCATCAACTCGGAGCTCGTGGCCAAGAAGGTCAAGGAGAGCTCATCGAAGGCGCAGTTCCTTCAGGTGTCGCACCATAAGATAGCATTATCCTATGCGGACTACCTGATCGGGGTCACGAGGCCGCCTTCCGGAATCAGTAAGATCATCATACAGCCGGATCTTGCCGAATTCTCTAAATTGGATGAGGATGTTAAGGATACAAGCGAGGCGATCTGACATGGATGGGAACTTAAGGATGGACGATCTGGCGGAGCACTTGCTCTTCCATAAGGCGATGAGCGAGAACACGGAGACCTATCAGAGGATAGGCGGTTACATGGACATCCTGTCCAAGGCCGAGTCCGGAGAGAGGCTTCAGGATCCCGTCGATGAGGCCATCCGCTCTGTTTTCAGCCTTGTGCTCGAGAACGGCATAGATCCTTGGGAGATCAACCTCTCGGAGTTCGTCAGGCTCTACAACAACAAGGTCGCAAGCGATTCCTTCGACATGATCGTCGCAGGGAAACTTATGTTCATGGCGTGGAAGATCCTCAGGCTCCAGTCCGAGACCGCACGCATCAATTCAGAACCGCCCGCAGAGATGTTTGAGGAGTCCGATGATTCGTTCTTCTTCGAGGAGGAGAGCGAGATGATCGTCCCCGAGCTCACGCTCTCGCAGGCTTACCAGAGGGATTCCACACGTCCCGTGACCATGTACGAGCTCATCGGCGCCTTCGAAGAGGCGAGGGCCGAGATCGAGATCCAGATGGAGAGGGAGCGCACAAGGGAGAAGCTGAAGTCCAAGGAAGCGGACCCCAAGTTCGATAACAAGGCCCACGAGGAGGACGACCAGAAGGACATCGCCCAGGTATGGGAGAGGATCCAGAAGCTCGGTCCGGGCCAGATATGCATCACGGACCTCTACACGCACGACATCAAGGAGAATCTGAAGACGTTCGTCGCCGTTCTCCATCTCGTAAGGCTCGGATACCTCGATGTATGGCAGGAGTCCCTGCCCTACGGCGATATCTTCGTTGAGATCAAGGCCGAGGGGGTCACAGGAACCCTCGAGGATAACATCAGCGGACGTATCGAAGCGGTGATGTGATTTGAATCCGAAGGCAGCGGTCGAGGCGGCTCTGTACTCGACACCCGAGACGATATCCATATCCGCCATAGCGGAGAAGACCGGAATCCCGGTGGAGGAGGTCCGCACCGCGGTCATGGACCTCCGCAGGGAGTACGATGAGCGCGATTCCGCATTGATGATCGCGAAGATCGGCACCGAGTACAAGATGATGCTCAGGGCCGAGTACACCGAGTGCACAGGAACGTTCGCCAAGGCTGAGCTTTCCGGCGGAGCCCTCCGTACGTTGACGACCATCGCTTACTATCAGCCCGTCCTGCAGTCCAAGCTCTTGAACCTGCGCGGACCCCGCGTCTATGAGGACGTCCATACCTTGGTGGATTCCGGTTTCGTGTCGAGGAAGAAGGCCGGGAACACCTGGGAGCTCACGACTACCAAGAAGTTCGCTGAGTATTTCGGTATAGGCAGCACCAAGATCAAGGACATCAAGGCGTTTATTGAGGGCAAGGCTACTAATCTCGGCGATCCGGATCAGTGATCCGTACCTCTATCCTTCCGTTGGATGAACTGTTTTCGGTATTCTCGATTATTCTTTCTGAATTATATCGATATATATTGCTCCGAACATGTTCACATGCAGATTGTTTGGTTTGCCAGATATTATCAAAGGCTATGTCACAACAAATGGTTGATTTAAATGAGATATAAGGGAACACTTGT
>DAXB01000071.1 GCA_002506175.1 Methanomassiliicoccaceae archaeon UBA113 | reverse complement strand
GCAGGAAGAGCTTTCCCCTCTCGAACATGACTCCGACATCGGACATTGCTGCTCCGAGAGCATCAATAATCTCTGTTGCGGGCATGCCTGCGGCCTTTGCCTCGTCGACTGCTGCCGCGATCTTGGGGACCTGGCAGGAGACAAGAGCATCGTGCAATTTTGTGACTTGTTCGCTACTCATTATTTCACCATTTAGTTAGGTAAATTTAATGATAATTTTTTTAGTTAATATATGTTACCGTTATCTTCCCTCAATGTATCAGAAAAGAAGCCGTTTGTAAAATGATCTTATCGCATTTTCTTACGAATTTTATTTTTTAGGGAATTTTTAAATATGGGTGTAAATCTCGCAATTTTTTCATCTATAATTGTATATTATTGTTGTAAAAAAAACAATAATCAATATTTTTTACAGTGTTATTAGTGCGATTTTTTTAGAATAGAATGTGTTTATTAAGTTGATTTTTCACATTAAATGTTATCTATCGACCAGTGAAAATATGGTTAATAAAAATTCACTACGTTGGAAAACAATAGGTGATTGTAAAAGAAACATGAATTATTTGAATACGTTTTTGGAGGACCCTATCCGCATGGATGTCTGCGGATAGGGTGCCCATATAGGGGCTAGGAGGGGTATGGCGCAGACTTGTCGGGATAGGTTGAACCAATCCCGACAAGTCCGATTGTTTAATTTCAGATCTTGTGGTGGAACCTGTCGTCTGCCTTCTTGATGACTGCATCGACAAGGTCGCGGTGGGCGATCGGGTCGCACTGGTAGTTGGCCAGAATGTCCTTCACGCGCTCTGCTGCAAGATCGACATCAGACTTCGATCCCTGTCCGACCCAAGAGTCGTACATGTTACGGTCGAAGACCTCGGGGTGCGAGGGGAGATCGATGTTTGCCATTGTGTCGGGGATTCCGATGAAGTTGTTACCGATTCCGACATCCCTGATGGACTCGTATCCGAGTGTCTTGGGGGTGACTTCGATTCCCTGTTTTGCGTACTTCATCATTCCGATGATATCGTTATCGATGACGAGCTGCTCCTTGCTGAATGACATTCCGAGCTCGAGCATTCCGCATCCATAGATGTTGCTTGCTCCGACGAGCTGGGGGAGAATAGCTGTTATGGTCTTCTCGTGTCCGGACTGGTTGCTGGGCACTTTTGCGTCGGTCTATACGCCGGCGGTCGTGCTGGGCAGACCGTAGTACTGTGCGAGCTGTGCGACTCCTGCACTGATGAGTCCGAGTTCGGGGGATCCGACAGGGGACGAGTTGTAGAAGAAGTCGAATTCTGTGGTGGAACTTCCGTAGACGACCTGGCATCCGGGTGTGGACAGCTGGGCGAGGATGATTCCGGCGAGAACCTCTGCGTTGTGGGTAACGAGTGTTCCTGCGAGGAAGATGGGTGACGAAGCTGCTCCCATTGCCATGGAGAGAACCATGACAGGCATTCCGTATTTTGCAGACTGGGTGTAGATCTCAGCAGCAGCGAAGTCGATCTGGAGAGGACTGGAGGGGCATCCGCAGGGCATGAGGAAAGGCTTCTTCCTTGCCTCCTCCTCGTCTCCGCCGTAGCATGCTACCTCGTAGTCGTAGTAGATGTCCATGTACTGCCACTCGGTGTCCTGCCAGAAGGGCTTGACCGAGTTGCTCATAACAGCGTCGACCTCACGGATTGTACGGCAGCAGTCTGCTGTTGCGTAGTCCAGTGCGGTAACGGGCTGGCAGATCTCGTCGACATTGTCACATGCGTCGACAACCTTTGCGATCTCTGCGATGTCCTTCAGGGTACTTGCCCTGTTCTCGTAGACTCCGGGGGAGACATAGTTGGTCATCTTGACACCGATACCGAAGGTGGTGTAGTTGATGACTGATCCGTCGCCGGTCATCTTGACATCTTTCTTTCCGTTACGGCTGTAGAGTGTGAAGGACTTGGGGCACTTCTTGAGACAGTCCTCAACGAGTGCTTTGGGGAACTTGACGACCTTGGTTGTGTCGTCGACGTCGCATCCTGCTGCTTTACAGAGTTTCCTGGCACCCTCATGGTTGATGAGGATTCCGGGGTTTGCGAGTACTTTGCATGTGGCCTCATGGATCTGATCCATGTCGTCCTTTGTGAGTACAGTGAATCCAGGTGTTTTCATTGTGATTCCTCCATACCGATGTCTCGGTTGATTGATTGGTAAGTAATCTTAACTAATATTTATGTATTGTCAGAAAGATTAGTATTTGTTACCTATTTTATCTGTGTCTATCTCTTTGTTTTTCGTACTTAATTATATATTATACGATAAATTAACAAATTGTAAGCAGAGACAATGTGAATTTTTGATTAATTTATTTTAATTATATCAACCATGAAAAAAGTGAAGATTAGTTAAGGTTTCTTGAATAAAGTCTTTGTTTTGGATTCAGTTTCCAGGCATTTGCCGATGTTTTCGTTAAGATTACTGACTGTGTATATTTCAGACTATCATTTTGAAATGTGTTCGAGATTAAACATTAATACTCGCCATACTTACACTCATGTATGGTCAAAGGTGAGATGAAGGAAAGTCTCGCGGAGAAGACAAGAATCTACATAGATTCGCACCCTAGTGTCAAGGATTGCGTCGCCAAAGGGCTGGTTAATTATTCGTCATTAGCCAGGATGATTATGAAGGACATCGGTGTCGACAATGAGGAAGCAGTTATGATCGCATGCCGCCGTTATGCTTCAAGGCTTAACACCACCACAGACCATGAGCTGAGTATCCTGAGGATTCTCAAAGACAGCAGGCTCGAGATGAGGACTAAGACATGCATTGTCACAGCGAAGAACGATTGGGCGGTCTTCCACAAGATGGACAGTCTTTTCAAGGATTGCTGGAACGAAAACTCGATCATGCAGTGCGTTCAGTCCGCATCCGCGGTGACCATCATCGCAGACCGTACTCTCAAGGACAGAATCATCGATGCCGTTGGCATGCTGAACATAATCAAGGTAAGGGAGAACCTCGTCGAGATCGCTGTGAAATCTCCCGAGATGATCGTGAACACGAGCGGAGTCATCGCATATCTGATCACCAACCTGTCCGATGCCGGAATCAATCTGGAGGAGACTGTAAGCTGTCACACTGATACCATTTTCATCGTGAACGAGAGCGATATGATCAGCGCATATTCTGTTCTCACAAAATGTATCCAGTCCGCGGAAGCCACCGTCAGGGAGTGAAGCTCTTGTCCGATGACGGTGTCCGTCTCAACAAGTTCATCAGCGAAGCGGGTGTAGCTTCGAGAAGGGCGGCGGACAAATTTATCGAGGAAGGCAGGGTGACCATAAACGGCAAACCCGCCGTCTTAGGCGACAGAGTGTTCGAGGAGGATACCGTCGCTGTGGACGGAAAGATCATTGAGAAGGAGGTCGAGGACATCATCCTGGTGTTCAACAAGCCCAGGGGCATAACGTGTACATCCAATCCGGAGGACAAGGACAATGTCATTGATTACATAGGGTACCCCAAGAGGATATACTCCATAGGAAGGCTCGACAAGGATTCTCAGGGCCTCCTCCTGATGACGAACAACGGGGAGCTAGCCAACCAGATCATGCGCTCCCGCGGGGAGCATGAGAAGGAGTACATCGTCACGGTGGACAAGCCCGTGGACGATGCTTTCATCAGGGGCATGGCCGGAGGGGTCCCCATCCTGGAGGACAGGATCACCAAGAAGTGCTTCGTCGAGAAGATGGATGACAGGACATTCAGAATCATCCTCAAGCAGGGGCTCAACAGGCAGATCCGCAGGATGTGCGAGTATTTCGGTTACGATGTCCAGAGGCTCCAGCGTGTAAGGGTCATGAACATAGAGCTGGGGAATCTCAAAGAGGGCCGCTATAGGAACATATCCAAATCCGAACGCGAGGAACTGTACAGGTTGCTGAAGCTATGATCCAGTGTCGCAGGGAGATGGCAGTGACCGAGGATTTTTGGAACCTATATCAGGTCTCTTTCTCCGAGACAGAGAAGATTCCCAGGGAGAACCTCCAGAGGGCCATGGACAAAGGCGCTGCCCTATACACTTATTATGATGACGGGTTCGTGGGACTGACCTATCAATACACCTCCGAGGACAGGGTGTTCTTCATCTACCTTGCCACGGATCCTGAGAAGCGCAACAAGGGCTACGGGGTTCGGATACTCGATAGATTCAGAGAGATAAACGCAGGGAAGAGGATCTTCCTCGTTCTGGAGCCATGCGATCCGAATGCAGAGGATTACGACATGAGGGTTAGGCGCAGCAGGTTCTATCAGCGCAACGGAGGTATCCCCACAGGCATCCAGGTAATATCTGATGATTACTGGTTCGACACGATGTTCATCCAGGGGGAGTTAACGGCTGAAGAGATGGATTCTACCGTTCGCGAGTATGAGGATATCCACAACGGAAGGGTATGAGGGGCCCATCTTGATACATTTATGTCATTTTTAGTATGATTCACAGATGCCAAGGTAATGTTTTTATTCTTCACATCATCACAAAATATATGGCATTCGATGGAAGGGCAAGCATAGTCGAGATAGACGACGAAGAGAAAACAGTAATCTTCGACATCTATAGGTTCAAGAAGATCACAGGGACGAAGGTTGGACCCATACTTGGGATGAGCGAGTTCTCCACCCCTTTCAAGGTCGCATGCGAGCTCGCGGGACTTTATCCTGGGGACAAACCGAACAAGTACATCGATGCCGGAAATATCCTGGAACCGGTTCTCAGAGATTATCTGAAAGAGAGGCCGTCTCTTCTTAGGGAATATCTTTCCCTCTCAGAAGACAGCAAGGTGGGTATAGAGGAACCGGTTCCGAAGGAGCAATGCGGTTACGATCATTTCCATAACGAGAAGGTCTTCGGAGGTATGGTGGACGGATATATCCAGGTCGACGGGAAGAGAGATACGATCCTTGAGATCAAGACCTCGCACGACATGGAGAAATGGAAGGATGAGAACGGCGGGTTCTCCAACATCCCCATGTCCTATATGCTTCAGGCCTCCCTTTATGCGGAGCTTTCGCATCTGGATAAGATAGTTTTCCTTGTAGGTTTCCTGCAGGAGGAGGACTATGCCCGTCCCAGGCAATGGACCCCCACATCAGATAATACGAAGATCATTGTGGTCCCGAAGCTGGAGATGTCGGGATACATGAAGCAGTGCGAAGACTGGTATAACGAGTATATCAAGGGCGGATACACCCCGGAATGGACCGATAAGGATGAAGAGATCCTGAAGTACCTCAAGGCGTATAAGCCGAAGAAATGATCAGTGCACCAGCAGGTAGAACGTCGGGATCAGAGCTATTAGCATGACGATGTTGAATATCGTGTATTTCGTGAGATATTTCTTGACGTTCAAGTCTTTCTCGGCCAGATAAAGGCTCAGGGTGATGACGCTAGCCATCGATGCGATGGGTGTTCCGAATCCTCCGATGTCTGCTCCGACGGTGATGGCCTTCCAATCCATTGTGAATTGCTCCAGTAGGATTGTGGAAGGCACGTTGGATGTGAACTGGGATACTCCAACAATCGTCAGCATCGGGTCCATGGCTGTCAGGTGTGTTATGGCCGAGCTGATGGATTCGATGCTTGCTATGTTGTTCGTGAAGACGAACAGGAAGAAGAATATCAGAAGGATTCCGTAGTTCACGGTTTTGAATGTCCGGGGCATCATCAGTGCGAACACTATGGCAACGATGACTGTGGTGAGTATCCACGGGACGACTCCTATGACTGTCAATATGGAGATGATGAAAAGGATAAGGATGACCAGCAGTTTCTTCTTGCTAGTGGTCTCGTTGTTCTTCTCGATCTCGAATTCGATGTTCTCTTTTTTTATGGTCATCGTCAGGAGAATCAAGACCAATGCTCCGACCAGAACTATCGGGATGAGAGCGATCTCGTACTCTAGAAGAGTGAAACCGTATTTCTCGTACAATCCGAACATGTACAGGTTGTGCGGATTACCGAACGGGGTGAGGCTGCTCCCGATGTTCGCGGCCATAGTCTGGAGAACCAGTACAACAGGGATCCTGCACTCCAGATGAGCTGTTCTCAGAATCATAATCGCGAACGGGACGAATGTTATCAAGGCAACATCGTTTGTGAAGACCATAGATGTGAAGAATGGCAGGAAGACTAGGGCGAAGCAGAGGCTTAAGCTTGTCTTCTTTCCGATGAGAATCTTCTCGGCAAGTTTCTTCAATGCATTGCATTCCTTCAGTCCTTCAACGATTATCAGGAAACAGAACAGGATGCAGATTGTTTTCATAATTCTGCTGTAGTCATGCGAGATGACGATATCCAGAGGACATACGAAAAGCGTTAAGGCCGCAAGTATAATTGAGATGATCAGAATTGGATCCTTTTTCACGAACCTGCGGAGCTCCATGAGTTAAAGATATCTAACTAATATTTATTTTATGTTAGTACGGTTGACTAGGGCCGCGTGCATCCTGTGCATTGGAAAGAGTCAGCATCATAAACATCAGCAGACAGACCGAAGTTTTTGATCGGTCTTCGATCATGCTTGCTGTGACCGATAACGGAATATGCAGTGTCTACAAACTGTTCTATTATGGTTTCTTGGACTTCCGACCAATAGATTAAATGCGCGCGTGTCATACAGGATGCAAGAAACGTCTGACGCTGTGCTGATTGACGTTTCGAACGGTGCTAACGATGAGAGAATCAATCAAGACTGTGATGGCAGCGTCCCTGTTGTTATTGACTGCATTTGCGGCAATCAGCCTAGTCTGTATAGGCGATTTAGACGCAGAATCAGAAAGTTTTGTGGAGGACGGGCTATGCTACACGGTGAATGGGGATGGAAAGACTGTCACATTGACCGGTCCCGAGAACAAGTCACTGACCATCCTTGATATCAGTAATGGTGTGGTTTATCATCAAGAAGGCAAAGATACTGTTAAATATCGGATCACTAGCATCGGTCCGGGGGCATTCAAGGATTGCATAGAGCTGTCTGTAAAGTTCCCGAAATCATTGATATCCATAGGTACAAATGCATTCTCGGGCTGCATATCAATTACCGAAGTGGAGCTCCCATACGATGTTATTGTCAATGCCAAAGCATTTGCAGGATGCACCAATATCAAAACTGTCAAAATACCATATTCAGCATCAATAACGCCGGATGCGTTCGATGGCTGTTCATTCTATGAGAATGTGGATGGGGAATGGAAACAGATCACCGATTCAGATAAGCTCATAGGATACGAATTCCATGGGGATTCCTATGACATGTTGAAAAAGGTAAAAGAGTGTCAGAGGGAATACTATGTGAATTACGATGAGAATGGCGGTTCCGTTCACATCGAAGGTTACTGGACCTCATACAAGAACATTACTCTCACGTATTATTTCGGGGATTACACTGGAGAGGGAAGGAAGATTTTCTCTGGATGGAATGACGGAAAAGATAAAGATAAGACCTGGAGTCCAGGCGATCGTTATAACCTTACGTCAAGCGTGACATTCACGGCTGTTTGGGTCGATCCTCCGATGCACACAATCTCCTTCGATATCAATGGGGGAACCGGAAAAGTTCCGGAAAGCTTTATGAAGAGCGAAGGGACTGCATTCAACCTGCCGGCATGCACAGCAACATTGGCCGGATACAAATTTGCAGGATGGAATGACGGAAGCAAGACCTATGATGTCGGGGCACAGTATGTCGTTAAAACCAAGGATGTGACCTTCAAAGCTAAGTGGAATTCCATTCCCTTCCATGCGGTTACGTATGATGAGAACGGCGGTTCAGCGGAAGCGCCGACCCAGTCAAAGGTACAGGAAGGATCTATGGTTAGGGTCGCCAAGTACGAAGGAATCAAGGAAGGTTATTCCTTCGGTGGATGGAATGATGGAAAGAACATCTATGCACCCGAGGCACTTTATACTGTGAATGAAAGCGTTAGATTCACGGCAGTATGGAACCTGATTCCGACGCACGTGGTGAAATATGATGTTGACGGTGGAACAGATCCAATCAATCCGAAGATAGTCCAGGAATGGACAATATTTTATCTTGAGGACTACAAAGGCACCAAGGAGATGCATACGTTCATGGGATGGACAGACGGGAAGCATTTGTATTCTCCAGGGTCTGAATACAAGATGGGCGAGAACGACCTGTCATTCAAAGCTGTATGGGAGCCAAACGGGCAACCTATCTCGCTTACTCTTATGCTTATCGTCTTCCTGGCAATAATCATCATAGGAGCATTGTATGTGATTCTCAGAGTATTGCCTGGGCGTCGCTGATGGATGAAAAAAATCAAAAGGGGGTATCCCCCTTTTTCTTTTTAATCGAATAATATACAGCAAAGCCAGATGGGATTGCTTGCGTTTTCCGATGAAGAATCGAAGGTTTTCAAGAAACGATTGTAATGGCACTTCGATTGAAATTACATATTAATGATCTTAACAAGGTATGATTATTATGTGTGATAGGTGGTTAATCCGATCATCAATTCATAGATATGCAGGATGCGATAGGAGTCTCCTAGTAAGATTTCTCAAAACCATCTGCCCATTCTACAATAGACCGATTCAAATCATCTTTTGATGAATATGACGACCGCTATAAGTATGATGATGAATCCAGCAATGACGAAAATAAAGGTCGGTTTGTTGGAATCCGTTTTGATAATGGATTCTATCGGAACTTCAGATATGCAGAATAAGGTAATTTTCCCGGTTTGGAATGTGATTTCTTCTAGATCCTGGTTGTATTCCCCATCCAGTTTGTATACCTCTGTACCATCGGCGGATACCGAATAGACATGTGGTGTTGTGCTGTCTTTGTTCTTGTAATCCAGCATTATTGTAATCAATTCGCTGAAGCTGGTGGCTTCTATACCGTTATAGGTAATCGATACTGTGTATGTTGTGGCGGATGCAGGGATATTGGGTGGGATCTCAGTTGCAAAGTTGATTCTAACTTTCAGATTGTCATCATCATACATCCCTTTTGATTTCAATGCATTTATCGGGATTAGAACAGTACCGTGTTCTGTTTCCCTTATTGTCATATCCGCCGGATATGTCTGTCTGAACACCGCTTTGATTTTGACAGCGTATTCTGGCATCTCGAAAGCTGAATAATCGCCGATGACCGTGATGGTGGTGTTGGATTCCCATCCGACGAATTCGTAACCGTAATCTGCATCTTGTTCGAGCTTCACCCATTCTCCTGGGAATGCTCTGGATTTGTCGGCTTCGGCGGTTCCCCCTTCGTCCGTGGTCACTACGATACGGTATCCAGATGTTATGCTGGACTCTTCTATTGTTATCTTGAATTCAGAGGAGATGATTTTGCTGTCTTCTACGGATGTGGCTTTCACATAAACCGTCCCTATATCCAATGCCTCGATAACACAGCCGTTCATTTTGGCTTTGGTTTTATCCGAAACGGACCACACTACGTCTTTGCAGCTGGACGATGTGGGTTCAGACCGAATGCTGAGAGCATTCTTATCCCCAACCTCCATAGATGATGATCCGATTATCTGGATGCTAGATAGCGTGGTGTATGTCTTGTAATCCGGGAGGTATTCATCTGCCGATACAATGACCATGTATTCTGTACCTTTCCAGATATTCAAGTCACCGCTGCTGAATCTGTATTCGGTATTCGGTGCTTGATTCGATTGGGTGTCGAATACGATCTCGTCGTTGCAGACAATCAGGTATGTTATCGGAATCGTGCCTTCCCAACCAGAGGCTGATACGCTCCATTCTCCCTTTCCGTCAGTTATCTTCAGGGAAACCTCGTTGATGGTGAGCGCATTGTCAAATATGTCGGATTCGGCGGTTTCCGTAACGGAGAATGAGACTACGGCAATCAGAAGAACTGCCGCCGCCGTTATTATTGCGCTCTTTTTGTGCATCATCATCGATCTCCCTTTTCCGGTATCAGTTCGTTTATCATTCTATGAAGGAAAGAGGGCCCGAGGCCCTATTATTGTCAGAAGTGAGTTCTCCTCTCGAAATCATAGACGTTTCTGTTCCTCCTGATGAAGACGATCACTATTGCGGCGATGATGATTATCATGATGGCTAACATATAGAACAATATCGAGCTGTTCTTTACAGTTATCTCACAGGTATCTGTCAGGCCGCCGTCATCTGTCTTCACAGTTATAGTGGTGGTTCCTTCTGCTTTCGCAGTCACTTTTCCGTTGGCATCGACGGTTGCAACTTCGCCGTTGCTGGACATCCAGATCACAGATGTAGTTTTCGCATCGGTTGGAAGTACGGTTGCAGTGAGCTGTTTCTCCGAACCAGGTTTAAGTTCCAACTCCTTGATATCCAGTGTTACACTGGTGACCTTCGAGACCTTCTCGGTAACGATAAGGAAGGGAGAGAAGCTCTTCGTCTCGACAGAGGCGTACCCGCCTGTGACCAAGATGGTTCCCAGATTCTTGACGCTGGAGTTCTCTCTGTGGAACACTGTGATTGTCTGACCGTTGTATTTCGTATCCATAGGGATCATCAGGGTGAGATTTCCTGTATCCGGGTCCCTGACCTTCGCGCTGGTTGCGGATTTCAATTCGATGTTATAGACGAGTTTATCATAAGTGCTCTTTGAGTATTCCGGATCGACTTCGGTCCAATCGGATGTTTTGTAATCCTTCTTCTCGACAGTGAGCACCGCATCGTAACGGATCCAGTCCCCGGATACCTTGAATCCGTTGCTCGACGATATCGTGCGGGTATCATAGATGTTCTTTGTCTCGAATATGGCCTTTATGCTGGCATTGGCGCTTATCGTACCAGATGAAGCGCTCCATCCAGTCATCAGATTGATTTTATCGGTTTGTGATGAGGTCTTGACTGTTGCGGTGATTTTTTGTCCGTCCGAGAATGTCAGGACATTCTTCGATGTTGTGAATGTGGTCCCGGTGGTCACTTTTACCTGACTTTTATCGACAGTACCGATGCTGGTGTTGGAGCTGCTGAAAGAGACAGTGTAGACTTTTGATGCATCCTCGAATTCTGCCGTGACAGTGATGTTTTTGGAGGGCATATTGAATTTGCTGTTGCTGCCGATGTCGACATCCGCGCATATGTACTTCTTCAAGACGTAACCAGTTTTGGGTACGGCTGTCAGAGTGATTTCCTGTCCTGCAATTGCTTTGCTGAGGGATGATGTCGCGGTTCCCATGTTTGGATTGTTGCTTGTAACGGTAATGGTGTATTGTACGTTCCATTTGGCATACAATGTCCTGTCGCCAGTCGAGCCTTTCAGGATCTTCGTCACAGGAGTTCCTGTCAGGCCGGAATTATCATACCAACCCGCGAATTCATTTCCGGTTTTCGTCGGATCCTGAAGTGTGATCGTTGAGGTTTCGACCGTGTACTTTGCCGGATTGGATGTGTGGTTGGTACCGGCGTTCAGATTGTATGTTATTTTATATTCTATTGTATTCCATTTCGCATACAGCGTCTTGTCACCGATGGTGTTCTTCTCTATCTTGGTTATCTTGGATCCGCTGAAGATTCCGTTGTCATACCAACCGTCGAACTTGTAGCCGGTCTTGGATGGGTCCTTCAGAGTAATCTCGGAAGTGACCGTGTATTCTTTCGGATTCGCGGGATCGTTGGTACCGCCGTCGAGCTCGTATTCGATGTCGTATATGATCACAATCCACTTTGCATAGAGTGTTATGTTGCCGGTGGTTGTTGTCGATATCTTGGTTATCTTGGATCCGCTGAATGTTGCGTTGTTATACCATCCATCGAATATATAACCGGTCTTGGAAGGGTCTTTCAGGATAACCTCTTTGCCTTTTTCATAGGTCGATGGGTTATCTGCATGGTTTTCTCCGCCGTTGAGGTTATATGTGATTCTATATGATTCATCACTCCATTTTGCGAAGAATTCCTTGTTTCCTGTGGTTCCTTTGGTTATCTGTGTGTATTTGGTATCTTTGGAATCATACCAGCCGAGGAAATTGTACCCTTCCTTGGTAGGTTCCACAAGGTTGAATGTGTTCGTTTCGATGGTGTAGCTGGTGACTTCACCGGATAATGTTCCGCCCTTTACATCATAGGTGATTGTGTATTTTACAGGCGTCCAGATTGCATAGATTTCGTAATTTTTCTTTTCCTCGATATCGGTGATTTTTTTCGTGGGGTCGGGGGAGTTCGCAGTCGACCAGTAGTGGGTATAGCCAGTCTTTTCAGTATTCACATTGATCTTGAACGGGACATCGGTGAATTTCTTCACTGCTGTGCGATCCTCTGTTCCGCCGTTGTAATGATATGTGATGGTGTATGTTTCTTTCACCGTTGTTACTGTAACATGGCATATCGAAGATGTTATCTCCGTCCCAGTTTTAGGATTTTTGACTACCATGTAGATTGAAGCATTTCCCTCGGATATGGCAGTCACAGTACCGTTGTTTACAGTGGCAACGCTGTTGTCGGAGCTCCGCCATTCAACGTTTGAATATACCGCTTTTCTGGGGTAGACAGTGTACGCGAGCGTTTTGGTACTCTCTTCTTCGATAGTTACGTCTGATTCCAACAGTGCTATGGACGTAGGGGCGTAACCCACAGTCAGTGAGCATGACGCATCGAAGTTGTTTCCCGATACACTGACGGAGTGGTTGCCGACAGATAGTGTTCCAGATACCGCTATCTTTTTTTCCTTTTGGGCATCAAAAGGTACAGGATATGTATTACCGTCAAGCGTGAATTTAATCTGTCCAGATGAGGGTATGCTGTCGAATTTGATGTTGAATATCGAGTTTGGTTCACCGTCTAGTAACTGTTCCCAGTATACAACCTCAATGTCGTCGGATGACCCGTATCCGAGCTTGTTATTATCGATAGAGCCAGCTGAAATGTCATTCGAGCCAGCTATTACTATGCCTGTGCTGAGCACCATGGCAGTCAATGCCACGATGCACAGTGCAATCTGTTCCATCGATCTCATTCGAAACACCTTATTAGGACGACGCCAAGTACTTGGCGATGGCAGTGAACCATGGTGTGTGCCAATCCTTCGATCCGACGTTATAGTGGAAGCATGCAGAGATCGAGTTTATCGCGTTATTGAACGTGTAGTTCCCGTCCGATCCAAGTGTATCTTCAATGTGGGCGTCAATTTTGAGTATGTCTCCGGAATAATAGGAGTAGTATGCCTCGAAAGTTCCGGCTTTTGAAGGATCTTTTACATTCTCAAGATCCAGGTGGATGGTCTTATTGTCGCTGGAGAACGATATGAAGTTGATGGTGACATGTGTGTTCTCCTCGATCTCGTATGTAGAGTTATGTGTGGTCTCGAACGTGACGCTGTTTGCACCCGCAGCTGTGACGTTCATGCGTTCTTTCTTACCGTCATCACCGATGAAGAAGACGTTTACATTCTTTGCTATCAATGATTCGTATGGAACTGTGATCTTGATGTTGCTGTTCTCGGGTATGGTGACTCCGGTGAACCTGACTTCGTATTTGGTGGACGTTTCTGTGCTTTCATTCAACACGGCGATGACGGTGTTGGCGGGTATCACTGTACCTTTCGGGAATTCGATTTCGGCACTTTTGTCATCGCTGTTAGGATAAACAGTGGTAATGCATTCGCTGTTCAGGGTGACGTCCGATCCGCTTGTAACGAATCCTTGGTTCTTGATACCGGCGGAAAGAGCTGTGGTTGAAGGGTTTACAATGACGGGTTCCTCCTTGAGTTTCACAGGTTCTTCTGTCCATTTGGCGGCATTGGTTCCAGACGCCAGTCCGTTTTTGATGATTGTTCCAATCACTGCGGTGTCGGCCCTATTATCGATTACAATCCCGTTGTTGGTGAATTTAGAATTAACTGAACTGGTGTAGGTCTTGCCACTGTTGATAATGAATGTACTGTTATTTGTTATCGTTCCGTTGTTGGTGATTGAATCGTTTACCTTTAATGTTCCATTATTGATGAGGGTTTTTCCGGATTCGATAACCAGATCCGTTGTTTTGTTACCTGTGAATGTATAGGATGAGTTGGAGGTCAAATAATTGAAACCGGATATATCTGTGAACGATCCGCCCATAATCTTGATCTTGGGTTTGGTGACTTCATCGAAGATTCCGCTACCGACCACGAATTCTCCGTCAAAGTTTCCATTTTTGATTGTCAGTGATGATATATTGCCCTCGGTCGTAGTAGCGTCATTCCAGAGGCCGTACACGATCTTTCCTTTGATCGTTCCGGTGGTCTCGACGGTTACTTGGGTTCCATCATCATCTCCCGCATTTTCCGCCCAGCATACAGCAAACGCTACCCCATTCTCTTTTGCCGATATGGATGTTTTTCCTTCGATATTCACTGTGTTATTGCTGCATGATAGAACGCATCCCACAATGTTCTCTCCCACATTGGCGTCAAGGGTCATATCTGTCAGAGTAAGCTTGGAATAGTTTTGGACTATCTTTTCGATATCATCGCTGCTTGCGACAATTGCTCCGTTCATCATATGAACTTCAGACCCTTTCAGGAGCTGGAAGCATTGATTCTTGGTTCCGGTTGAACCTGCTGGTTCGCTATCAACGGTGTATGTGTGTCCGTCGAAGTCGATTGTTATACATCCGCTTTCGATCATGACTCCTTTTCCTGTGCAGTCCTTCAACAGTTTGATTGTCTTCCCTGTTTGGACATACTTCACAGCTCCGGAGAGGTCCGTGAACGATCCGCCCTCTATCTTGATCTTGGCTTTGGCGACTTCATCGGAGATTCCGCTACCGACCACGAATTCTCCGTCAAAGTTTCCTTTTTTGATTGTCAGTGATGATTCATTGCCCTCGGTCGTAGTAGCGGTATTCTTGAGGCCGTACACGATCTTTCCTTTGACCGTTCCGGTGGTCTCGACGGTTACTTGGGTTCCATCATCATCTCCCGCATTTTCCGCCCAGCATACATCAAGAGCCACCATTCCTTCTTTTGCCAAGATGGATGTATCGCCTTCAATTGATACTTCTCCGCAGTTACTGGATAAGACTGACGTCACATTTACATTATCAACGATTGAGTCAAGAACCATGTTTTTCAGTGTGAGATCTGCGTAGTTCTGGATAATCATGGTTATTTCTTTGTCGTATCCTTTTATTGTTCCGTTCTTCATAACGATTGTGGAATCATTTGACAATTGGAAGCACTGCGTTTCCGTTTCTGTGGAGCTGGGAAGTTTGAATACATTGTACGAGTGTCCTTTGAAATCGATTTCAATGTTCTTCCCGGAAGGAATGATGATTGCCGATCCCCAGCCATCTTTTTGGAGTATAATCAGTGTTTCGCTACTGTCTGTTACCGATTCTACTGCTGCAGCTAGCGACGGATATTCTTGATCTCCGATCTTGGCAACGCAATCTGTGCCATCCGCGATCGTCTCATCAGATGATGTGCTGACCACTCCAACGGCGGCGAAGGACATTGCCAGAATTGCCAAGACCGCCAATATTTTCATCCCATCTTTACTCATATTACCATCACATTTGTTTTTTGACGCACGATGCAGTCCGTCCCATATCATCGGAATTCGTAGCGTTTTTCGATATTGTCTGCGGAAGATGTTTTTGGTTCAGGTTCAGGCGATTTCCATCGTCCGGCATCCTACCAGTATATGCGGTTTTTACGTTATTTATTATTTATATAAATAATTGAAGGCGAACCCAACACATCGTAAGTATTTGGCCTCTTTCTGAAAAACAGTGGGTAATGTCTGCAAACACTGAAATTTGGTGCAA
>DAXB01000078.1 GCA_002506175.1 Methanomassiliicoccaceae archaeon UBA113 | reverse complement strand
GGCAGGAAGTACATATCGACACCGTACAAGTTCTATCTGGAGGATACGGGTCTGAGGAACGCGAGACTGAACTTCAGGCAGTTCGAGAAGACCCATCTGATGGAGAACCTGATCTACAACGAACTGAGGATGCGCGGATTCTCGGTGGATGTGGGCGTGGTGGAGACACGTACTATGAAGGACGGCATATCCGAATACAAGCGTCTGGAGATCGATTTCGTGGCTAACAAGGGGTTCCGCAGATACTACATCCAGTCGGCCTTCTCGCTGTATGATTCGGATGACAAGAGGGAGACCGAGATCAGGCCTTTCCGGAATGTGGACGACTCGTTCAGGAAGATCGTCATCACCGGCGACGGGGAATTGCCGTGGATGGATGACGATGGGATACTCACCCTGGGGATCGAGCAGTTCCTGCTTGATCCGTCAGCAATGGACATGTGATTCAAAATCAACTGCAATTTGCAGTTAGATTTGAACATTTATACCCTCCGATCTTGATCCAAGGTATCCGACAGCCAATCCAGCACATTGCGGATGATAATCTCCATCTCATTCCCGATTGATGTATCCTTATCGTCAGATACTTATGACATCGTTAAGTCAGTCGGTATGTTTTGGGATTGGAAAGTTCCACCTGAAAATATGTAATTCTTCCTTGATATTCCCCCTAAAAATATGCATTTTTAATCAGAAGTTCACCCCAAAAATATGCATAAATACTGAGAACGCATCTTCTGGTCATGGAGCGCAAAGCGTACTCGAAGATGACGGAATGGAAAACCGACACGCATCACAAAGCCCTTCTGGTGAAGGGGTGCCGTCAGATCGGGAAGACGTACACAGTGACCGAGTTCGCCAGGGAGAACTACGACAGCTACCTGTACATCAACCTCGAGGAACGCGATGACGTACGCTCCGTGTTCGAGGGCAGAAACCGCTCCGGATCCGAGGTCCTGGAAGAACTGTCGTTCCTGTCGGAGGCCGAATTGATACCAGGGAGATCGGCAATCATCCTGGATGAGATACAGTCATGCATATCCGCATACTCCGCGTTGAAAGGGATGGTATGCGAGAACAAGTACGACATCATCGCATCCGGTTCACTGCTGGGAATCAAGATAGACGACCTCCAGCACATCACCCCCATGGGATATGTGGACATACTTGAGATGGGTCCGATGGACTTCGAGGAATTCCTATGGGCCATGGGGCTCGACCATGACAAGACCGAATACATACGCGGGTGCATCCAGAAGAAAAGCCCGATAGGCGATGCCGTCTGCAAAAGGATAACCGATCTGTTCAGAAGGTTCATGGTCGTTGGAGGCATGCCTGCCGCCGTCCTCAAATATGCAGAGACGAAGAATTACTCGGCCACCAGAAAGATCCTGGAGGACATAATATCCGTCATAGGTCAGGACGCGGAGAAATACTCCAAACACATCCAGAGGTTCAGGATAGAGGCTTGCTTCAGATCCGTCCCTGAACAGCTCGCCAGAGACACCGGGAGATTCAGGTACTCGAACATAGAGAAAAAGAAAGGAGCCTCGCAACGCATGTACGGCCCTTCGCTCCTGTGGCTCCGGAGAGCGGGACTGGTGGAATACTGCCACAACATAGAGGAACCATCCTCCCCCATATCCCTTAGGACGAGGCAGGATATGTTCAAGCTGTACATGGCGGACACCGGGGTACTGGTAACGATGATGGACCCGGAGGTTGCAGGCAACATAGTGAATGTTGATCCATACAGCAACAACGGTGCGATAATGGAGAATGCCGTTGCATCCGCACTTGTCAGGAACGGATACCCCCTGCGTTATTACTCCAGAGACGACAGCACCATGGAGATCGATTTCATAATCTATATGGGATCGGACGTCACGGCCGTAGAGGTCAAATCCGGCAGGAACAAGAGGGCAAAATCCCTGCGCACGCTGTTCTCATCCAACAGGAACGTCAGACGCGCGATTAAGATATGCGACGGGAACATAGGGGTCGATTCCGACGGAGTGGAGCATTACCCTCTTTTCGGACCGTGCTTCTTCCCAGGACCTACAGTACCCGATATCGGTGCTCCGGGGGATGCAACGGACATCAATGAGATGATATCCGAGGAAATGTCAAAAACCAGAACCGAGTAAGGTATGTTCCCATTGCGGCCAGAAGGCCACTATGCAGTGGACTTCCATTCTATAACGTCCTAATTGATGTGTTCGAACATTTTTTACACTTTATTTACCATCGTTTTTCAACATTTATCTTAAGTTAAAAAGTGGTCTTCGCATCCAAATAGACCGTTTTGACTATTTGAAATCATATCAAGGTCTAGAGCTATCGCTATCGTATCGAGCTGATGGGTGTCATTCAGACCTCATTCCGGGATTGGCTTTCTTCCGCAGACCATTTTATCTTCGGTGCCGGGCAGACCCGGCAGCCTTCTGGCGCCGATCTGACGTACGGGCCTTTGTACCAGTTTTTTGTACGAAAG
Source organism: Methanomassiliicoccaceae archaeon UBA113 (assembly GCA_002506175.1). Lineage (GTDB taxonomy): Archaea > Thermoplasmatota > Thermoplasmata > Methanomassiliicoccales > Methanomethylophilaceae > Methanoprimaticola. Next base: position 40 of record DAXB01000078.1, on the reverse strand, counting down.
TATAGGGTTGGACCCATCTGACAAAAGCACGCCAGTCTCT
>DAXB01000076.1 GCA_002506175.1 Methanomassiliicoccaceae archaeon UBA113 | reverse complement strand
GATGATCTTGATTGTTGCGGATGCCCCTGCGATCTTGATGTTGAAGGCCTTAGAGATTCCGTCGATGGTGACGAGTCCTGCTGTGCGGATGTCTCCGGAAGCGGTTCCGAGAACTGTGAGTGTGGAGCCGGCTTTGAAGAGCACTTCGGTGAATACGATCTGTGCCTTGGTTCCGATAGTGACATCTCCATAGACGGCGACGTTGTCCTCGCCCAGTATTCCGGTGAGTGTTGCGAACACCTTTGTATTTGTGGATGTGTCTCCGATGACGGAAATGGATCCGTTGATGTTGACATCATCCTCGGTTGAGGGTGCAATGGTAAGTCCGTTCTCATTCTTAGAGACAATGTCTCCATCGATGACTGCGCTACCGAAGATAGTCAAGTATCCTTTCTCGATGAGGACGGTTGCTCCGCTCTCGATCTTGAGTTCACCCTTGGCATCGACTGTGATCGAACCGCCCTCTTTGATTGTGACGTTCTTCTCGATGAGAATCTTCTGTTCGCCTGTTGCTGTAATCTTAGATGTGACATCTCCCTCGACGACAATAACATCGAGTTCGGCTCCATCATCCTGTGCAGCAGGAACGAAAGAGAATGCAGCGAATGCGAGTGCGAGCACCGCTACTGCTGCGATCATTTTCTTTGTGTTCATTTTTCATTTCTCCATGCACCGAGACGCATGGCTACCATCATGGCGGGTTTCAACGGACTTTTGAGATGCCGTCACATGCAGAGGGGTCGATCCCTGCACAGGACTGCGGTTCGGGCCCTAATCCCCGACCGCAGGCGATTCCCGATACTCATGTCCCTTCCAGGCTACCCCTAACATGTGCCCTACTCGGAACGGAGCATCATCATCCGTTCAGATGTCGAAGCCCGATGATACACCGGTAGGGCGGAACCCTTGGGACCTCGTCCCTCCGCCTTCCCCTGTACCTCGGTACTTATATCCCCGATCGCGCACCGGCGGGCCCGGCACAGATGTCCACACCTGCCCTCTCCATCGCGTCCTCTAAGGGATAAATGCCCATCCTTGCTCATGTATATAAAAAGGAACTCGGGTTTGTCAGTAAATGTAGAAACCTAATAGACACGCGTTCCATTACATTAAGGGTGCGGGGGACGGGATTCGAACCCGCGAATCACTAAGAACGGGATCTTAAGTCCCGCACCTTTGGCCAACTCGGTTACCCCCGCATGGGATGAACCACGAGGAGACCAATCGGTTTTCCGTAAATAAAACCCTAATACGGAAAACGGACGGACGGTCTCATCCATGACACTACCGTAACCATAAATCCCTTGCATACCATACGCATGATCCGGTATGTCCTACAGGATCCCTTCAGACGATGATGTTGCCAAGGCAATCGAGGACTGCATGTCCACGCACCAGAGGATAAGATCCCAGCACGATCTCCATCTCCTGGTGTCCACAGAGCTCATGTGCGTCGACCCCAGGTTCCGGGTAGGTCCGGCTAGGATACGCCGCATAGGCGTCGAGAGAGGAATCTTCGACATGGAGATCCGCTGCGCTCGCTCCGCCAATGCCAAGGAGAGGATTTCCTGTCCAGTATGCAGGAACACCTTGGTCTCCGTGAGGAACAGGACCATAGAGGGCGAAACTATAGAGCTCCGCAGGACGTGCAGGGCATGCGGCTACTCGGCGGCATCCGATGCGGACAGACCGTGCGGATACACGATAACCAGGAGATGATGCTGATGGATGATAGGATCGCCAAATTGGATAAGGCTGAGAAGCTCCTCAACGAGGCCGCCGACCTCATGGACGAGGCCCTGAGGATGTCGGGCATGGAGCATCGTTCCGGGAACGATTCGGAGACCGTTCGGAGGATAGCCTCCAACAGGGACTACCAGGGAAGCCTCCACAACATCTCCCAGGATATGAAGTACAGAGACGAGGAGCAGCCCATCTGGACCCAGCCCCTCACATCGCCGAAGCACCAGTTCGACCTCGTGAAGAAAGGATGAGCTGACATCTAGTTGCCCGGGTAAATTGTAAAATTTTACAAAATAACTCCGGGTAAATTGCATTTTTCGGCAAATTACCTTCGGGTAAATTGTAATATATGAATCATAATACATACTTATGCTCAAAAGGAAGATGTATGACCACCTGCTAGAATGGAAAGGCCGCAGACACAAATGCCTCACGGTCAAGGGCCAGAGACAGGTCGGAAAGACATACATCATCGAAGCATTCGGGAGCAACGAATACAAAGACTTCATAAAGATAGATTTCAGCAGATCGGATTCCGCCAAGAGGGTATTCGACGGCGACCTGGACGTAGACACGGTGCTCAAAGGCCTTAGGCTATTCACCGACGAAAACATCCCCGAAGGCTCATTGATCTTCCTGGACGAGATACAAGAATGCCCCCGCGCCAGAAGCGCCCTTAAATGGTTCACAGAGGACGGGAGGTTCGACGTCATCGCATCCGGATCCTTGCTGGGGATAGATATGATCCACACCGATGGCGCCGACAGGCCCCTCCTCCCCACTGGCTACGAGGAGAACATCACGATGCACTCGATGGATTTCGAGGAGTTCCTCTGGGCCGCAGGCATACAAGAAGACATCATAGCGGAAGTCCGCTCCGACATAAGGGGTGGAACCCCGATCCATCCTGCAGCATATGAACGGCTCGCATCCCTCTTCAGAGACTTCATGATAACCGGAGGGATGCCGGAATCGGTGCGGGCCTATGCCGATACAAAGGACTTCACGGAATCGATGCGCATACTAGACGACATCATCCAGACCTGCCGCAACGACATCAACCGTTACAATACCGGCTCCGATATACTCAGGACGATGAGATGTTTCGACTCTATCGCGCCGCAGCTAGCTGATACCAACAAAAAGTTCATGTACTCCCGCTTGGAAGACGACGGAAAACGCAGGTCCCTGGACAAGTACATGAACAACCTGCTCTGGATCAAATACGCAGGATACGGGAACTTCTGCTATTCACTGGATTGTCCCGAGCTCCCTCTCAAATCGCATATGAACATGGACTCATTCAAGGTATACCTCTCAGACACCGGGATGCTCGTGCGCATGTACGGCGACGACACCGCAAGAGCCGTATACTCCAAGGACGCATCCTACAACAATGGCGCGATAGCGGAGAACGCTGTTGCGGAATGCCTGATGAAATCCGGATACGACCCGATGTACTACAGGAAGACGAACGGCCAGAACAAGATGGAATTGGATTTCGTGACGGTCATGGGCGGGTCGGTATGCGTGATAGAGGTCAAATCAGGGAAGAAGAGGGAATCCCCATCCCTGAGGAAGGTGGCATCTGTATTCGACATAGGCCGCAGAATCGTGTTCGAAGACTCCAATATAATCGTCGATGATGAAGGTGTGGAGCATTTCCCGCTGTTCGCCGCCGCGTTCATCATGGATTTGGATGCAGAAACACCGAAACGGAACCGACGCATCTGAAACATCGATGCAGGACGAACCCGACAAAACCTATATTTCGTCAGTCCCCATTCCTCGGGGCAGGAAGGTTCTCCGATGAAGATTTGGGAATTCGCAAAGGTCAATGGCTCATCCATCAAAGTGGACAACTGGATATCCGATACCATCGGTATCGTGGACGGCGGATGCATGTACAGCACCCTGTTCAAGCACCCTGCCGCGGGTCCGAAGGACTACGAGATCATGCTCTCGATGTTCCCTCAGGAGAACTACCGCACACTGACCCACATAACGATGTACCTCGACGATGTGCCGGGTTCCAGCGCCCAAGCCGCCGATTTCCTCGCGAAGAAGGAGATCAACATCCTGAACTCCGGTTCCCTGAACGGCATCTCAGATACCGTCATCGTATGGAAGCTCATGGCGGACATGAACTTCGCCGGAGAGGGCGAGATCCTTCTGGAATCATTCAAATCACTCAAGGCCGCAAGCGACCCGTCCGTGTCCAAGATCAAGAGGATAGAGATCAAACCCGCGGAGATCGGAAGGCTGTTCAAGGGAAAGGTCGAGGAGACCGGTAAGGAGGAGATCAGGCGCGGATACCCCATCACGATCAGGAACGGATGCTTCGACATCGGAGAGGTATACGGAGACATCCTCGGAGACCTGGACGGGAAGAACGTCCTCATCACGATGGACGCCGATTCGTGGATCTGCTCCATCACCCTCTTCAAGGAGGATACCAAACTGGTGAAGGTCGCCATAGAGATACCCGACTGCCCCGGAAGCATCACCCAGACTCTCAGCGTCATCGCAGACTGGAACGTCAACCTCATCTCGGTGTTCAGCAAGGTCAAGGTCTGCTACGAGACCATGAGCCTCGAACTGGTCATGGATATCGGAAAGAGCACCATGACCGCATCCGAGATCAGGGATGCCCTTCCGAAGGCGATAGGCAGCCTGAACGGAATCTTCACTCTGAAGGAATTCGTAGAGCTAATCTGATACCATGCGCCTCCCGAAGACGTCCCGCACATACGATGTGGAGGCCGAGGAGCTGTACGTCGGCAGAGGCGATTATGTGATTGGCGGAGCCAGGAGCCCCGCGTTCCTGGACCTGGACAGTGCCAGGCACAGAAGGCCCGTGGTTTTCGGAGAGGTATTCGACACCCTCGACGATTATCCAAGGACCGCAGCGGAGATGTTCTCCGGACGCCAGACGGACCCCGAGGAATGGGCCGTCATGTGGAAGGAGCTCGGGTCCGACGGCGTTTGCCTCAGGCTCTCCGAAAAAGCGGACTCCGACCTTGTCAAAATGATAGCTGCCAGGACGAGAGTCCCGCTTATGATCTTCGGCGACACTGAGATCCTCAAGGAAGCGGCATCGGAGATCGCCGATTCCGTGATGATCCTCGGATCGGACAGCGAGGAACAGAGCCTCGAGCTGTCGAAGCATTCCAACAACCACGTCGTCATGGCCACATGCGCCGGCGATCCGAAATCGCTATGCAGGGAGATGTCCGAGAACGGTGCGAAGAACATCATCGTGAACCTCGGTGATGCGACCATGGATCCGTCCTTCGGACAGCTTAGAGATAGGATAGAGAATTACCGCATGGACGGACTCCGCGGAGTGGAAGACAGCCGTCATGCGATATCCTGTTGCGTATCGAAGACCTGGGATTCCTATGGTACGGATGTATCTGCCCGCAAGGCATCCATGATGGAGGCTATCACAGCATTGGGTGTCATGCTCTCCGGTGCGGACCTGGTCATCGTTAAAGGCCCCGGGGCGGCCGATATGGCCCGCGTTTACGGGGAGGAGCTGGCCGACCTATGATTGCACTTACGGTATCCGACGCCATGGATCCGGACGCGGTATGCATCCGCGTCTCCGAACTCATGAAACGGAAGGAGAGGATTGGATTCCCCGATGCCTTATGCATAAGGAACGACAGCTTCGATGGGGAACGCTTCGAGGAGATAGCGGACATAATATCGAAAATCTGGGACGGTGAGTTAATCCTTGAAACGGATGAACCCGTTAACCTCCCGAAAGCGCTATTACGCCTCATGGGCCGCAGACCCCTCATAGTGGGTGCGAACGCCCAGAACATAGAGCAGTTCTGCATGGCGGCAGGCATGTTCGGATGCCCCATGTCCGTCAGCGCCGAAAGGATCGAGGAGGTCCTGGACCTGGTCCATAAAGCATCCGAATCGGGGATGACCGATATCGCAATCGACCCTATGGTCAAGAACATGAAACAGTGCCTCGAAGTCTGCACTGACCTTTACAGGCTTTCCGACACCGTCCCGGAAGCCAAACATCCCGTCCTGATCAGAGCATGGTCCGGAGAGTATGCGATGTCGATCGCATCCGTGTCGCTGCTCAATCACGCCTCGATCGTCCTGGTCGACGATCTCGACAGCGACTGCTGCGAGACGCTCAACAAGCTTGTGACCTCTGCGCTGTGATATGGTGTATGTATCGTCATTCTCCAGGATAGATACCGTCACCGTCCCCGATGTGTTCATGTCGGTGGCATATGTCTCCGACGGAGAGGATGATTATGATGCGGATAGCATCAAGACGCTGTTGGAAACAGACAGGGACTCTATAGACTTCCTTGCGATCGCATCCGACTCGGATCCTCTGTGTTTCCCCGAACTGTACAAACTCATCAAGTCGATACGCCCATCGGGGATCAAGGTGGTGATCATAACCGACGGCAGGAACCCTTCCGTCTTGGACGATCTCATAGGAGCAGGATACGCTCACGCGGTAGATCTCAAGGTGGGTGCAGAACTCACGGATACACAGAAGGAATGCATCCGCATTTCGGAGGAGAACGGATGTCAATTGACATTGACCATCGACCTGTCGGAGCATAACGAGGAGTCGGTTATACCCATCGTGAAATCGGCGAAAGGATGCAAAAGAGTGGTCTTAAAACAGGTCAAAAACAACCCTCTGAAAAAGAGCGAACTATCAGCCATTTCGGCCGCTATTAAACACTATATATGGGACGTTAAACTGTCCTGAATTTTTTTATTTTGGTAACTAGTTCGTAACTAGTTATTAACTATTTTTTGAATGTCTGGCTACACCCAAGACACATTGTTTTTATTTTCGTTTCAAGAAAAAACAGCCACCATAATACAGGCAAAAACCTCAAGAAAAATCAGCATGGTTTTATGACCCCTGCAAAGACCCTTAAAACGGTATTATTCCACTGTTTCCGTTGGTCCGATCCGACAGCCGTTTAAGACCCCGCTTATGCTATTTTAACTAGTTCATAACTAGTTATAAAACATAAGTAACTAGTTAGTAACTAGTTCGCAATCGATTAATAGTGCAGTCTGCATAGCATATATGATACGATGACGAACCTCGGTATCAGAAATGAAACCGTCGAATTCAAAGAGGGCAAAAAACAGTTCGACAAAGGAGTACGCGCCCTTTCCGCCATGCTCAATAGCAGTCACGGCGGAACGGTATATTTCGGAGTCGACGAAAACGGAGATGTCATCGGACTAGATGCATGCGACACGGCAGCAGAGAAGATACGCGAATCCGTGAAAACGTATGTCCGCCCGTCGATTGAGCCGATAATCGACATTCTGGAGACGGATGAGGGCTTACAATACCTCTCCGTTTCCGCAACAGGCGAATTCGTGCCTTTCTCCTTCGATGACAGATACTACATAAGAGACGGAGCATCCAATGTCATCGCATCCCCGGAACAGCTTGCGAAACTGATACTGTCCTGTAGAACCGATACTCAATCCGAACCCATGCCTGAGCATCAGACAAACGATGGCCTCAGCCCCAACCTCAGGAAGGTTCTGAACAGCTTAAGGAAAAACAACACAGTGAAACTCACGGAAGTATCCAAAAAGACAGGATTGTCGCTGTCCGCCGTGAAGAAAGACGTATCCGAACTGAAAAGACGCGGGTACGTGGACAACGTAGGCACCAACCGCAACAGCATCTGGATAGTAAAGAAAGAATCCGAATGAATCCCGCAAAAGCCTGATACTGAAGTGAAAAACGGTTCAGGAACGGAAGCCATAGGGCCCCGATCCAGAACCAGTTGCTGTTTTATTCAACAAAATTGGCCAGCCTGGCTTTGGATGCTGGCTTCAAAATTCTACTGCTCTCATTAACGTAGAACTGCTGGACATCGGCCTCCGCCTTGAACCTATCTATGAGTTTCGGATCCTTGGTGAAGATTCCCGCCGACAGACCGCACTCCGTGTCCTCCAGCTCCTCGAACGCCTTATCCACGGAATCCACAACGACCACATTGAGGATCGGGAGCCCGGAATCCATGAAGTTCAGGTCATTATCGAAATCCAATCCGGACACAACGATAGGCTGGACGTAGTTCGCCTGCATCCCTTTGGGAACTGGCTTGGATTTGGCAATCACGAATGGCAGGACCTCCATCGAGATCCTCGAGAACCTCTTGGCCTCATCCATGCTTATGACCGGCCCGGTAAAGGCCGTGTCGTTGACAGGATCGTCCACTTTGACATCCTTCATGAACTCCGCCATGACATCCAGGAACTTGTCGTAGTCATCTCTTGTGATTATGACCTTCGAACAAGACTGGAGCCTCTGGCCGCTGTACGAGAATGCGGAGTCGATGATGTTCTTTACCGTTGTCTTCATGTCCGAGGGCCTGATTACGATAGCAGGATTCATTCCCTTGACCTCGTTTATGAATCTGAGATCCTCATCCACCTGGAGGAACATCAGATCCTCCAGTCTGTCCCCTGATCCAGATGCGGCGATTCCCATCACACGCATATCATTGGCGAGGTCCTCCGTCGATGAATCCTTCCTGTCTACGATAAGGTTCAGAACCCCGTCGGGAAGCCCGTACTTCTCCATCAGCTCGTAGAACATGTACACGGGCGCAGGACAGTATTTAGACGGATTCATGACCACGGTGTTTCCGGCGATCATTGCCGCCACTGCGAACCCGACCGGTGAGGCGAACGGCGAGTTGTGGGCCGTGATAATCGCCCATACACCTAATGGCTTCTTCCCCCTGATGAAAGACACATCGGATATGGCGGTCTCGATCGCCTCTATGGCTGAATCGACCTCCATGAGGGCATCCTCCCTGACCATTCCCGTACTGACCGTTATGACTGCTGCATAATGCATCCTGCGGGCCTTCAGGACACCGACGACAGGCTCGAAGTACTTCGCCCTCTCCTCCCTTGGCCTGACCGACCACGGGCCGTAGGCCTTTGCTGCCGCGGAAACGGCTTCGGACATGATTCCTTCCTCCGGTTCCTGGAAGATTCCGAATTCTATGGATTCGTCGATCGGGCTGGGAACCTTAAATTCCTGCCCTGATGCGATCTTCAGCCCGCCGAAGTAACTGGGATAATCCTTCTTCTCGCCCTGAAGGACGAGCATGATCTCATTCTCGTATTGACGGCCTTCCTCGGTCGTCTGGAAATCTGGGATGTCTGCCATGATGGATATGGATTGACACGGATGCAATTAAGTGTATCGTCCGATCGATGCATCAGGAGGGTTGAATAATACAAACTTAAATTTTAACACAATAGTAAGTAAATCCCGATAACATACGATTATTCTTGAATGAACGTATGATAAAAATGGTGGACCCGGCCGGGATTGAACCGGCGACCTCCGCCTTGTAAGGGCGACGTCATAACCACTAGACCACGAGTCCGTTGATTCGGAGATTATGTCACTCTATAAAGGACTATCGAGGATTTTTGGCCTCTTTCTGAAAAACAGTGGG
>DAXB01000062.1 GCA_002506175.1 Methanomassiliicoccaceae archaeon UBA113 | reverse complement strand
ACAACGGACAGCCCTTCGAGCAGGCGCTCAAGGAGGCCCAGCAGCTCGGATACGCCGAGACCGATCCCACCAACGACATCGAAGGATACGACAGCGCATGCAAGGTCGCCATCCTCGCCAACGCGGTGTTCGGAAGGAACGCGACGTTCAGCGACGTGGAGATCACCGGAATCACATCCATCAACGCCGATGCCGTGGCGCTGGCCAAATCCAACGGAATGGTCATCAGGCTCATCGGAGAGGTCTCCGGAACCAAACTGGAGGTCGCACCCAGGCTCATACCCAAGGGACACCCGCTCAGCATCGGAGGAACGCTCAACACCGCGGAGATCATAACCGATCTCGCGGGACCCATCACCATCTCGGGATCCGGTGCGGGACGCCTTGAGACGGCTTCCGCGATACTCAGCGACCTGATCAGCATACTGGATGTCAGACTCGGTGAGTGAGTTGGCAGACAGGGTCGTATTCTACGACACGACTCTGCGTGACGGTGCGCAGACAGAAGGCATATTGTTCTCATGCGAGGACAAGCTCGACATCCTGAGGGAACTGGACAGATTCGGGATGGATTTCGCGGAATGCGGATGGCCCGGCACGAATCCCGTCGATGACGAGTTCTTCAGAAAAGCGGCAGAAATAAAGCTGAGTAATACCAAGATCGTTGCCTTCGGATCCACAAGGAAGCATGACAACAGGTCGGACGAGGACCCGAATCTCAAAGCATTGGCCGAATGTTCGGCCGAATGGTGCTGCATTGTAGGAAAGGCATGGGACTTCCAGGTTACCGATGCGCTGGAGATCGACCTTGCAGACAACCTAGACATGGTCGAGGACAGCATCAGATATCTAACAGGGAAGGGGAAACATGTCATCTTCGATGCGGAGCACTTCTTCGACGGTTACAGATCGAACAAGAGGTATGCAATCAACGTACTCGCTGCTGCCGAAGCAGGGGGAGCGGAATGGGTGGTGCTCTGCGACACAAACGGCGGATCCATGCCGTCGGAGATCGCGGATGCCGTCGAGGATGTGCTCCTCTCCACGGAGATTCCGGTAGGGATACACTGCCATAACGACTGCGACATGGCGACAGCATCATCGGTTACGGCGGTAGATGCGGGATGCCTCATGGTGCAGGGTACGGTGAACGGAGTCGGCGAGAGATGCGGTAACGCGAACCTGTGCACGGTCATACCCAACCTGATATTCAAGATGGGAGTCGAGACATCGGATATCGACGTCTCCCAGCTCACACAGCTCTCCAGATCGGTAGCTGAGATCACCAACGTGATCCCGTCCCCCGAGATGCCTTATGTCGGTGAGAGCGCGTTCGCCCACAAAGGCGGCATACACGTATCCGCTCTGATGAAGGACAGCCGCACATACGAGCATATCGATCCGACCTTGGTCGGTAACAGAAGGAGGGTCCTCGTCTCCGAGATGGCGGGTAACGCCAGCATAACCGAGAAGCTCAACGAGCTCGGACTAACCGCCGGCGATGACACCGGCGACATCACGAGGAAGATCAAGGAGATGGAATCCGCGGGATACCAGTTCGAGGGTGCGGATGCCAGCTTCGAGCTCCTGGTGAAGAGGTTCAGAGGAGACATCAAACCCAAGTTCAGCATCGACGGATTCCGCATATTCATCGATGAACGCAAGGGGTACATGGACAGCGAAGCCAGCATCAAGGTCGTGGACCTCGACGGAAACGTAGAACAGACGGCTGCGGACGGCAACGGACCCGTCAACGCACTGGATATGGCCCTGAGGAAATCCCTGAGCAGGTTCTACCCCCAGATCAACAACATCAGGCTAACAGATTACAAGGTACGTGTCCTGGACGGCAAAGCGGCCACAGCCGCAAGCGTCCGCGTACTGATAAGATCCACCGACGGAAAGACCACGTGGACAACGGTCGGTGTATCGGAGGATGTGGTGAGCGCAAGTCTCATCGCACTCGTGGATTCCATTGAATACTCGTTAATGAAAGGTGAAACGGAATGAGCAGAACCATCGTAACCCTCGTAGGAAAAGACCATGTGGGAATCATCGCAACCGTTTGCGGATTCTTCGCTGAGAACAACATCAACATCCTGGACCTCAAGCAGAGCACATCCCAGGGATTCATCAACATGATGATGATCGTCGACACCGATGCATTCACCGGAACGTTCGACGAGCTCAATGAGGGATTGGACAAGGTCGGAGAGAAAGTCGGATGCATCCTCAAGGCACAGCACGAGGAGATATTCGACATGATGCACAGGATCTGAGACGATGGTAGAGCTGAATGAGGTATTCGAGACCGTCAACATGGTCTCGAACTACAACCTCGATGTCAGGACGATCACCATGGGGATCAGCCTTCTGGACTGCATCGACCCCAACCTGGATGTCCTGTGCGGGAAGATTTACAACAAGATCACGGAATCTGCCAAAGACCTCGTGAAGGTCGGAGATGAGATCGGAAGCGAGTACGGGGTACCTGTCATCAACAAGAGGATCTCCGTCACGCCCATAGCGCTCATCGGAGGCGCCGCATGCAAAAGGCCCGAGGACTTCGTGAAGATAGCGGAGACTTTGGACAAAGCGGCAAAGAAGGTCGGAGTCAACTTCATCGGAGGTTACTCCGCACTTGTTCAGAAAGGTATGACGACCGGAGACAAGCTACTGATAGAATCAATACCTCAGGCTCTGGCAGTCACCGAGCGCGTCTGCTCGTCCATCAGCCTAGGATCCACAAAGATCGGAATCAACATGAATGCCGTCAGACTGATGGGAGACATCGTCATAAAGACGGCGGAGGCCACCAAGGAGAACGATTCTCTCGGATGCGCCAAGCTCGTGGTGTTCTGCAACCCTCCGGATGACAATCCTTTCATGGCCGGAGCATTCCACGGAGTCACCGAAGCAGACCGCATCATCAACGTCGGTGTCAGCGGACCCGGTGTCATGAGAGCAGCGCTCTCGGAAGTTCGCGGAGCGGACTTCGAGACGATGTGCGAGACAATCAAGAAAACCGCATTCAAGGTCACCAGGGTTGGACAGCTATTCGCCAAGGAAGCTTCCAGGAGACTCGGAGTGCCGTTCGGTATCGTGGACCTTTCTCTCGCCCCAACACCAGCCGTAGGAGACAGTATCGCCGATATCATCCACGAAATGGGAATGGAATACGCCGGAGCACCCGGTACGACCGCTGCACTGGCCATCCTCAATGATCAGGTCAAAAAAGGAGGAGTCATGGCATCCTCATACGTAGGAGGACTCTCCGGAGCATTCATTCCGGTGACAGAGGACAGCTCCATGGCGAAAGCCGCCGAGATAGGAGCACTCTCACTGGAAAAGCTGGAAGCCATGACCTGCGTATGCTCCGTAGGTCTGGACATGATAGCGATTCCCGGAAGCACCCCGGCAACCACCATTGCAGGAATCATAGCTGACGAGATGGCCATCGGTATGGTCAACCAGAAGACGACCGCTGTAAGGCTCATCCCTGTCATCGGAAAGGACGTTGGAGACTTCGCAGAATTCGGCGGACTGCTCGGAGAAGCCAAGATCATGCCGGTGAACAAATACGGCTGTGCAGACTTCGTCAACCGTGGCGGAAGGATTCCGGCACCCATCCACAGTTTCAAGAACTGAGATAAACCATCAGTCCCGGATCATTCCGGGGCTTCCTTTCTTTATATCGAAGAGATGATTCGACCGTCATGCAGCCGAGCATGGAAAAGAATCATTTCAAACGCACGGATATCGACAGGATCCTCGATTCCTGCAAAGAATGCGTTTTGTCCACCGTCGGGGATGATGGCTTCCCGTACGGGACCCCGGTGAACTATGTGCGCGACGGCGACCGCATCTACTTCCACGGGAGAATGCAGGGCGAGAAGGTTGATAACCTCAGATCCAGAGGCTGCGCCTGCCTTACCGTGATGATCGTGAAGGGCTTCGAGGTTCAGGGCGACAGCCCATGCGGGATTTACACCAACTATGAATCTGTGATCGTGCGCGGTAAAGTGAATGAAATCACAGACCGCTCGGAAAAGAGAATCGCCCTTTCGTCTTTGGTGAAAAGGCTGGCCCCTCATCTGGATCCGGAAAAGATTGGCGACAGCAGCATCAATCGCACATCGGTATTTGCCCTTTCAATGGATTCCGTCACTGGCAAATACCATCATCATGACCCCGAGAACGCACCGATCTGAAAATGCAACGGACAGTCATATGATATTGTTCCGAACATAAGAAAAAAAGTAATTGGGAAGAAGGTTGTTTGGCACCCTTAGGTGCCTAAAGGAGCATCAAAGATGCGTAGGTGGGGGCAGAGGGATTTGAACCCCCGTCAGCGGGTTTCCACTACGGAAGGAGCTACCTTCCGCGGAATCAATGAGTCATCGCTCCAGTTAATCATCAACTGTCAGCAAACCCATTTACAATCACTCTCAATAACTGGAGCCCGCCAGTCTGCCAGGTTAGCCTATACCCCCTGGAGTGTGAAAGCAAACGCAATCACTGCCTACGCATCTTTGCCTGCTTCTTTCTTCTTCTCATTTTCTTTTTGCGCCATTTCCAACGCTGGTTACCGCGTTTCTTCCAGGCGCGTGAGCCTCTTTTCATGGTTATTACTTCCTTGGACTTGTCATCGTATGGTGATGCATCCAGGCGGGCCCGTCGGGATTCGAACCCG
>DAXB01000040.1 GCA_002506175.1 Methanomassiliicoccaceae archaeon UBA113 | reverse complement strand
GATCGTTCCGTCCTCGTAGGCGGCCCTAAGGTCCATACCTACGACCATCGGAAGGATCTCAAGTTTGGGAAGCATCGCTGCGACGGGTCCGGGAACAGGTTCTCCGGCTTTGACGAGCGGTGTGTCCTTCTTGATTACGATCTTTCCTCCCTCAATTGCTGCGGGAAGGCCTATCTTCTGAAGTTCTCCGATAATCGGGCCAGGTCCGAACGGTGTCGGTCCTTTGGGTACAATAATGTCGATAGGTGCAAGCTGACCCTCCTTTGCGGGAGCGGGTGTCATGGTCTTCTTCAACTGTGCGAACAGTTTGAAGGGATCCAAGTCAGTTGTCAGTATTGCACACTGGCCATCGACAGCATCCACGAGTGCCTCGAGTCCGGGTTTATCCTTTGCTGCCTCTTCGATTGCCAAGGACATAAGCTTGTTCTTGGTCATCTTGAGTTTAGCGTGGGCCCTAAGACCTGCCCTCATAGACTGGACCTGCTGTCCGGGGATACTCTCCATGTCGACAACTGCGACAACGGGAGCCTCGCGCATGTCCTGTACGAGCTCGCTTACCATATCCTTCTTCCAAGTTGCGACGTGTGCCATCTTAATACCTCCTCACAGAAGCTTCTCCGAAGGACCCATTGTGGTCTTGATGTAAGCGGATGCGATGTTGTGCTTACCCTTCTCAAGGTGAGCCTCGACACGCTTGAGGATAAGGTCGACGTTCTCGGCGATGTCCTCTGCGCTCATATCTATTGTTCCAACGGGTGCGTGGAATGTCTTCCTGTCTTTAGTCCTGATGGTCACAGACTTGCGGAGACCGTCAATCATCACAGAGGGATCTGCTCCCGGTGCGATTGGTTTAGGCATCTTTCCGCGAGGTCCCAACACAGTTCCGAGTCTCTTTCCGACCTGAGCCATCAAAGGTGCCTCAGCGATGAAGTAGTCGGTACTGTTTGCGATCTTCTTTGCCTGTTTCTTGTCGTCTGCAATCGCTCCGAGTTCCTCGGGTGTGATTACAAGATCGGCCACGTCCTTGGCTTTCAAGGCTAGTTCGCCACCACCAATAACGCAGATCTTGACCTTCTTTCCACGTCCGGCCGGGAGAATGATATCCTCCTGGATACGGTTCTTGGGGATAGTAAGGTCGACATCTACGAGATTGATAGCCAACTCAACCGTCTCAGTAAAGTTGCGCTTCTTTGCACTCTCGAGTGCTTTCTGCACGGCCATTACGGTTGGTTTTTCTGCCAATACAATTCCTCCTGTAGTACTTGCGAGCCTTTCGGCTCTCCTACAAGTAATACTCCCTAAATTACAGGTAGTATATAAAGTTGATATAGTGACTGTAGCAGGAATCTCTCACGAAACCGCATCAAAGGTTCAGAATATCATTCCAACTCAGTATTATCCATTCTCCGTCATGTGAGACGACAATGTTGGATGAGGAATAACAGTCCCCGTGTTCATTGAACTTAATGAAACCGGTCATCCCGATGTAGCGGATAGTCTTCATCCCATCGTCGAATCTGGAATACGACGAACCGTCCGAATTGACTACCTCTCCGAGGATCGCCATGAAATCATAACCATACATGGCCTTCGGGTCGGGAGATCCTCCGTACTTCTTCTCATACTTATCAAAGAAACTCGGCTCGGAGATGATCCTCTGGGTTGTCACTGCGTAGAATCCGTCAATAGCGGAAGCCACCTCATCCGATACGGAGGAATCGATTCCCAGCCATTTGGCCTTCAATCCGCCGCCTGTTGCGGTCGCTATGACCTTTTCCAGACCGGAAGCGGCCGGCAATATGGATACCACTACATCCGGAGACAGTTTCAAGAGCTCTTCCCCAGCTTTTTCGGGATCCGTCACCAGCACTTTACTGATGTGTATCTTCTTATCGTCCAGTTTCAGCATCAAGCTATTCAACATAGAGGAAGATTCGAAAGTCTTGTTGTACAGGATGACCGCAGACTTGTAGCCTCCGTTAAGGTATAACTCGATAGCATTGGCATACTGCTCGTCAGTCATCGTGTTCCTGAAAATGCGGTCCTCATCGGAAAAGAACGTGGATGAAACCGAGAAGGTCAATGCACAGATGTCATAATCCGACTGGACGACCACTCTTGCCTCATCCGCACTCATCGGGCCCAACATGAATGTGTATCCCTTCGACGTGATGTCATTGAAACATTCCTGCATCGTTTCCACAGAGCCGTGTGTGTCATAGATCACAGGCACGAACTGGCGACGGCCGCCCGCGTTGATGTCATCGATCGCTATTTCGATACCTCTCAGATACTCCGTTCCCTCATCCGCCCTATCCCCTGACAGATCCAGAACCACAGGCACCTCGACTGTATCCGGAGCGTCCGAGTAATAATTGAATCCGATGAGGTGACCGCCGACAAGCAATATCATCATTATGAGTATCACGATAGTGAAACCTTTCCCCCCATAAGGCGACTCCATATCAATCGTCCTCCGATTCAAAGAAGAATCCCTTGATATCTGATTTGATGTCCTCAAGGGTCGTACGTTCGTTCACTCCCTGGAAAGTCTCCGTGAACCTTGCCAGGTACATGAATGCTAAGACTCCGCAGACGTTGACGAATATCATCGGCATGATTGACGTGACGAACGTCTCCAGAAGAGCATCTCCGCCTACACCCACTATCAGACCGACAATCGGTACGATGACGGCAAGATGCAGGAACTGCAGTCCGGCCACCGTCCATATGGCCCGTTTGAATCCTATCCTGCCCTGCCACCTCCTGGACAGATATCCGGCAAGGAATCCGAGAATGATGGTTGCAACCCCGCACGGAATGGCCAAAGGCCCGCCTACCGACATACGGTAGACCGCACCAAGGATGCCTGCGCCCATCCCTACCCACGGACCTCCGATGAATCCGGCGATTATGACCGCCATATCCCTGAAATTGATGACGATGGCGTACTCCGTTCCGGACATAAATTCTACTCCGCCGGCGGTTCCCCACATAGATACGATTCCGAACATGATCACTATCCAGAACTTGGAGAATATGCTGGTCTTTCCGATAACGGTGCTCTTGTACGTACGGGTGCACATGATCAGGAAGACCGCGAACACCGCCACCAGCATGTTGCTGAACATCGGGGCCCCAAACTCCATGATCGTTCCCTCGATCCTCAATGTGATTACGACTGACAGCAGACTACCCAGAGCAACCGTGACCATCCAGGCCCTGGTTCCCTGCGCATATTCCGGAAGCCGCCTGTTCAGGTATATAATCAGCAGACAGAACACACCGAAGAACAATGCACATGCTGCGGATGAGAACGTTACCATGCTTATCGGATTGAAGAATGAAGCCGTTACGAATACAATGACGAAGAACGCCCAGAATATGATGAAATACAGTTTCCTGATGTCTGTCTCCTTTCCGTTCTCTGACCTTATCTGACAGATTGTTTTCCCTATGACGCCGATTCTCGATTCCAAGCTGATTGTTGCCGCCGCAACGAAGACGATGATGATGAGGGCTGGAAGGATGTACTTGCCGTAGGGGAGCGCCGACAGCAGCACCATGGTATGGGCTATCAGATTGTCGATGGTTATATGCTCGTCGTACTGGACCAGAGACATCTCGAAGCTTGCGTAACCCAGGAGCATGAATCCCACAGTGAACACGAAGACCAGGACGAACCCGATGATGATGTCCAACCTTATGCTCTTCATGTACTTCCTGAAAGTGCTCCTATCATGAACCACGTCGACTTTGTTCTCTTCGATGTAATCATTTAGCCATTTGGAGTACAGCATGATGTTCAGGGCACTGCCGCACACCCCGATGATCGCCAGTATCGCCAATTCCGAATGCTCCGGTATCCCGAATTTGAAACCCTCCGAGAATGTTCCCATTGTGAATGTGAAATCTGATATCGAAACGTATACTGCGAAGATAACGATTAGAACGACAACGGCAACGATGGGTTCCAATTTCCCATAGCTGCGGGTACGGATGATCAGCGTGACAATTATCATCACAATCAGACAGACAATCCAGGTCCAATACGTTCCCGGAAGCAGATATGATAGATAGACCGACACGAACTGGACCATCGCCCCCAAAACGATCATATCTATGATGAAAGCGAGGAAGAGCAGGTACTGAGCCCAATGATTCGGTCCGGGCACCTTTCCAAGACCGTCGAAAACAGTCTGCCCCGTTGCCAAAGTATAACGTGCGACGCCGGTGACGAAAGCGTATTTGAAGAACAGGGCGATCATGACTACCCATAGAAGCTGAAGATGATACTGCGCACCTATCTCGGTGGCCTCCACAATCCCGAACTCTCCAGCGGCTGTAATGGCCAGCATCAGTCCAGGCCCGAAGAACATCAATTTCTCCCTTTTTCTGAACAGCATGAACCGCCATCTCCAGATTCTCATTAGAAAATCACCGATATAAAATGCACCCACATTATTACCGAAATACACCAATAATGATCAATTGTCATTTTCGTTTATGCACTGGCATGCCACAGCGTGCATAATTGTCACATATCATCTATTATGCCCGCATAATGCCTGGGCATCATTCCGAAAACCAATCAAATCCGAAATAACATGCACACCAACGCTGTTGTGGACGGCCCTCCAAAACGGGATCCGCCGAGATCGTATGACACAGTGTACTCGGGATTTGCATTCCAGATTGCCTTGAACAAAACTGATTCATTTGATTCCAATTCAAACAGACAGATTATGTTTGGATGATTAAAAAAGGGGCCGAAGCCCCGAATGTTTAAGCTCAGAACTGAGCGTCGTACTCGCCGGCCTTGACTGCCTTGATGAAGTCCTTGGGGTTCTTTCCATCGAGTGTTACTCCGATGGCGACACATGCTCCAGCGACTTCAAGGACCTTGGCCTTGAGTGTTGCTCCGAGGAGGTCGTCTCCCTTCATCTCTGCAACCTTCTTTGCCTGGTCAAGAGACAGGTTTCCGACTTTCTCGGCCTTAGGGTTGTGAGCTCCGGAATCGACTCCGAGCTCTCCCTTGATCAAAGCGGACATAGGTGGTGTTCCCACTTTGACGTCGAATGATTTGTCGTCGTTGATCAGAATCTTGACAGGCACCTTCATTCCGTCGTATGCCTTTGTCTTCTCGTTGATCTTTGCGATGACCTGACCGATGTTCACTCCCTTCGGACCCAGTGCGGGACCGAGTGGTGGACCTGCGGAAGCCCTACCTCCATCCACCAATGCCTCAACAGTATCTACCATTGCTCATTTCTCCTTTTCAAGTAGTCTGACGCTGTCTCCTTTGACAGTGACAGGTATAGGGACCATGGCTTCGATGAGCTCGACTGTGATCTCCTCTTTGCCCTGATCGATCTG
>DAXB01000039.1 GCA_002506175.1 Methanomassiliicoccaceae archaeon UBA113 | reverse complement strand
GGCTCGTCGATTCCCTTCTGGCAGAAGACGACGTTTGCTCCGGACTTGACGACTGCGTCGACCATGTTCTTGAGCATGTTCTCCTCCTCCTTGAGGAATGCGGAGAGCTGTGAGGGGTCGGTGATCTGGATCTTCGCGTCGATCTCGGTCTTCTTGACCTCGAAGGGAGCGTCGATCAATGCGATCTTTGCCTTCTTCACGCATTTCTCCATGTTGAGCTGGACGGGCTCCTTGTCGATGACGAGTCCCTTGACGAGCTGGGTCTCCTCCATCTTGGCTCCGGCCTTCTTGACTGTCTGGATGTTCTTGAGGTCGATCTCGTAGCCGTTTCCTTTCTTCTCGGCAACGGTCTTGACTGCATCCACGACGAGGTCTCCGAAGAGCTCCTTGGACTGGTTGACCTGCTTTGAGAGCATTGCAGTCTGGGCGATGAGCTTGAGGGTCTTCTCGTCGGTGATGGAGACCTTCATTGCGATCTTGTCCAGGATCTCCTGTGCCTTGTCGTTTGCCATCCTGTATCCCTTTGCGATGATCGTGGGGTGGACGTTGGCATCGATGAGGTCTGTTGCCTTCTTGAGGAGCTCTCCTGCAAGAATGACGGATGTTGTTGTTCCGTCTCCGACCTCTGCATCCTGTGTCTTTGCGACCTCGACGAGCATCTTTGCTGCGGGGTGCTGGACATCCATCTCCTTGAGGATTGTCACTCCGTCGTTTGTGATGATGACATCTCCCATGGAGTCGACAAGCATCTTGTCCATTCCCTTGGGTCCGAGACTGCTCTTGACTGCTCCCGCGATTGCGACTGCAGCTGAAATGTTGTTGAACTGAGCGTCCTTTCCTTTCTCTCTCTTTGTTCCTTCTCTAAGGATGATGACAGGGGCGTTACCCATTCCCATTTTTCTTCCTCCGATATTTTCCATTATTTGGAATACTGATACTGATGAAGTTTGTTCTTCTATATAATGATAACTATTACATGCACTGATTACCCGAAAGCATGCGAAGAGAATCGGCGACCGTATCAGCGGATGAACAGGAGCTCACGGTACTTCGGCAGGGGCCACATATCGTCGTCCACGATCATCTCGAGGTCATCGACGAGGACCCTGATCCTCTCGATATAGGGTATGACCTTGTCATGGTACGCATTGGCTTTGGCCGACTCGCTCTTAGCGCTGTTCGCCTTGTCGCAGGCCGCCTCCATGCTGATTGCAAGGTCACGGACATCCGAGATATGGGTAGCGATATTCCTGATTATGTCGAGCTCGGTCGCAGAGAGCTGCTTGTACTCGCTGGCGGAGAAGACCTCTCTCATCTTGGACACGTTGTCCAGGAGCTTGGTCTCGTAGCTCGTGGCCACTGGCAGGATGTGGTTGGCCGTCAGGTCCGCCAGGACTCTGGCCTCAATCTCCACCTTCTTGCTGTATATCTCGCAGTAGGTCTCCTTCCTCGCCTCGAGCTCCACATCGGTCATGACGCCGGCCCTCTTGTAAAGGGCGACGACATCCTTGTCCGTGAGGATGTTGTAGGACTTCGGAGCAGATGTCTCGCAGTCGAGACCGCGCCTCTTTGCCTCGGCCTTCCACTCCTTGGAATAACCGTTTCCGTCGAAGCATTCGTTCTCGGATGCCCTGTATGTCTCGCGGGTCTCATCCAAGATGGCCTGCATAACCGGGATTCCGGACTTGACCCTGGCATCGACGGCTTTCTTGAACTTGACTAGCTGATCCGCCACAATGGTGTTGAGCGTGCAGACCGCATTGGAGCAGTTGGCTGATGATCCAACCGCCCTGAACTCGAACCTGTTCCCGGTGAATGCGAAAGGCGATGTTCTGTTCCTGTCTGTGTTGTCCAGGAAAAGCTCCGGAACCTGCGGGATGTGAAGGCTGTAGGTCTTCTTTCCCTTGAGCTTGACCATGTCGGTCGAACTCAGGAGCTCGTCGAAGGCCTGCCTGAGCTGGTCCCCGAGGAATGTGGATATGATCGCAGGCGGCGCCTCGTTCGCACCGAGCCTGTGGGCGTTGGTGGCCGTGAGGACGGATGCCTTCAGCAAAGCGTTGTTGTCGTATACCGCCTTGAGAACATTCGACACGAACATGAGGAACATCAGGTTCTCGTTGTCCGTCTTGCCAGGGGTGAACAGACCTATGCCTGAAACGGTTCCTATGGACCAGTTGCAGTGCTTTCCTGATCCGTTGACGCCCGCATAGGGCTTCTCGTGGAAGAGCACTTTGAATCCGTGCTTCTCCGATACGGTCTTCATGACCGCCATAAGCACGAGGTTGTGGTCGTTGGCGAGGTTCGCTTCCTCGTAGACGGGTGCAATCTCGAACTGGTTGGGTGCGACTTCGTTGTGCCTTGCCTTGATCGGTACCCCGAGCTTGTAGCACTCGAACTCCAGATCCCTCATGAATGCGAGGACCCTCTCCGGGATCGAACCTAGGTAGTGATCCTCGAGCTGCTGGTTCCTTGCCGCGTTGTGCCCGATAAGAGTCCTGTCGGTCATGATGAGATCGGGGCGCTGGGCATACAATGCGGAATCGACCAGGAAGAACTCCTGCTCCCATCCGAGGTATGCAACGACTCTGTCATCCTTGATGCCGAAATACTCCAGCAGGGCCTCGGCGGCCTTTCCGACAGCGATCTCGGACCTGAGGAGGGGGGCTTTGTAATCCAGGGCTTCCCCGTTATATGATATGAAAATGGTCGGAATACACAGGGTATCCCCTATGATGAACGACGGTGACGAGGGATCCCATGCTGTGTATCCCCTGGCCTCGAAGGTGTTCCTGAGACCCCCGTTGGGGAACGATGATGCATCCGATTCCTGCTGGCAGAGGATCTTTCCTGTGAACTCCTCTATGGCTTCGCCCTTTCCGAACGGCTCGATGAACGAGTTGTGCTTCTCGGCGGTGCCTCCGGTGAGGGGCTGGAACCAGTGCGTGTAATGAGTGACCCCCTTGTCGAGAGCCCATTTCTTCATCCCTGCAGCCACGTCCTCCGCGGTCTTCCTGTCGAGGATAACACCCTGCTCGCTGGACTCGTAGATCCTGCGCCTGGTGTCCTCCGAGAGGTATTCCCTCATAGCCTTCCTATTGAAGACGTTGCAACCGTAGTACTCTGAGGTCGTCGGTGCGGGTGCATCGACGACGATGGGTCTCTTCTTGAACGCTTCATCAACGGCTTCGAACCTGCTGCTAGGCATAATTCTCCATTACTGAACTACTTATTATAGGTAGGGTTGGAAAAAGTCAACCAACTAGGATTTATTACCTGTGAACGGATTCCCCGCCACATGGGCACGGCAGACGACACCAAGAAATGGAACACCAACACAGGGATTGCATTCGTTGCGGCGATAGTCGCAGGCATCGCCGTAGGATTGCTCACCGACATCTTCAACGCCGTCTACACCATCCTGATCGTTTTCGGATGCTACTTCGCCGTATCCATGTACCTGCGCGATGATACCAATGAATGCGGAGGGCCTTCGGCAGCGGACGGTGCCATCATCGGAGGAGTCCTCCTTGCCGGTATCGGGGTCTGCGGTCTCCTGTACTATTACACCGAGAACGTGATCGCGACGAGCGTAGCCGTCATCGCAGTCATGCTGATGGCCGCCGCGATAATGATCGTCCGCAACAAGAGATACCTCTGAACCGGAATCAGATGACCTTGTGTCCGGATGCTATCTCGAAATGGTACTTCGCGATACCCATATCCACGTCCGCGAAAGAAGCTTTCTTGGTTCTGACGTATACTTCTCCATCCTTCAGAGAGAATATGAACCTCTGCTGATCCATCGCCGTTGGAGCCAGAAGTGCACATTCGACACCCGATACGAACCACTCCGGAGGATTGATCGCTTCTGACACATCCGATACGGATTTTGACTTGTGGGGTTTGCCCTGATCGTTTCCGTAGCCGATGAATATCGTGATGCATATCTTCTCGCCGGGCTTCACTTCCGCTTCGACCTTGCTGCGTTTGAACATGCCTACCCAGCAGGTGTTGAGGCCTATGGACTGGGCGAAAAGGACCAGCCTCTCGCCATAATACCCGCAGTTGACAGCGAGGCCCCCGTCATCCTTGCCGACCATCGCGATATAGTTGCGGGGGAGACTGTCCCATCCCCCAAATAACTTGGATACCCCCGACATTACTCCGTCAGTACCGTCTATCAACTGGATGTTCAGCCCGGAAACGGAATTGATGACCGATATCTCCTCTTCGATGAGCTTCCTCTTGTCCTCTTCCAAGTCCATGTCCTTATAGGAACGGACCGAATGACGTTCTTTGACGGCGGTTAAAGCATCCATGTTCATGAATGAACATTTTCAACGACCGTTATTAAAGATGACTGCGATTATTTCGACACGTCCGAAACATAATAAAGCCTAGGACGAAGACCAATCCCTTTATCATCATGGATACAGATTGTCGGAGCATGAAGCAGTTGGAAGACTATGTC
>DAXB01000092.1 GCA_002506175.1 Methanomassiliicoccaceae archaeon UBA113 | reverse complement strand
TTCTGGGTGCTGTTATTGATCTCCACCGTGACATACAGGATGTTACCGTCATCAGACCATTCATGAGAAAGCTCGACATAGGGGATTCCGGCCTCCTCAGGCTCCGGCGTGAACACCCCGCTGAATATCAGCAGTATGGCTGCAACGAATACGACCAATGCAACGGGAATTACAGCCCACATCTTGGAGGGTTTCTTGATCTTTATTGGAGCCTCCTCGAATGACCTCACTGGATTGGGATCGGGCACGTACTTTTCATCCTTGTCCTGGAAGATCGCTCCGCACACCTCACAAAATCCAGCATCGGCAGGAACCTTTGACCAACATTTGTAACAGAACTTCATGGCCGGTCCGCCTACGCAATCCTCCTGTTTTCCCATGAACAGTGATTCCATTTTTCATATATATTATCTGTAAGGTCCCGTACTGTTGTTCCTGACCATATACGTACATGCTTCGCTCCGCTCTGCTGACGTTAAGATAAGCTTAAATGAGTACCCAATCATACAAAACGCATGTCAGGCGATGAAAAATTCTGTGCCCGCTGCGGAGCGATTATACCTGAGGGTTCTTTGTTCTGCGGCGAGTGCGGACTGTCACTCAATCAGGAACAACCCGAAAGCACTTACTCCGCGGGCAACCCCATCGGCATCAAGACCAAGAAACTTGGAGCAGTACCCGCATGCATCATACTGTACGGAATCGCGATGTCGGTATTTTCTCTGATCGGACTATACCTGTTCCTGAATTTTGATTCTTTAATAAACATGCTCTCGGACATGGCTTCACAACTCACCGGGGACGAGCAGAAGCAGATAATGAATATGATAACCGAGCTCCGCAACACTTACACCGCGGATGTCAGGGCTCTTGGTACCATAGAATGTGGAATATTATTAATTAGCGGACTCTCCGCCATATTGTCTGGATACTATGCGAACAAGGAGGAGAAATGGAAATTCACTCTGACTCTCTGCGCGATAGCCACAGCGCTGTCAGTAGCAACTGCGGGATTGCTCACAATCGTATTCGTCGCGGTCGGAGCATACATGACATACCGCATCTACCAGGCGAAGGACTTGTTCAAGAGCTGATCCGATGAAGTATGTAGTCGCCATGACCGGTGCCTCCGGATCCGTATACGGAATCAGGCTCCTCCAGGAGCTGAAAGGGGAGAAGATCCTGGTCATGTCGAAGAACGCCAAGGCCATCCTGGAGGCCGAGACCGACTACACCGTCGATCGGGTCTATTCCATGGCCGACGGGGTCTACGAGGACGATGCGATGTTCGCACCGATAGCCTCGGGGAGCTGCAGATACGATGCGATGTTCGTCGCACCGTGCAGCGAGTCGTCCGTAGCCAAGTTCGCCTGCGGCATAGCCGATACGCTCATATCGCGTGCCGTGTCGGCCTGCATCAAGGAAGGCAGGAAGCTCGTAATCCTGCCGAGAGAGACTCCTAAGAGCGCCATAATGCTGGAGAACGAGCTGAAACTCGCAAGGCTGGGCGTTAGAGTGGTCGATGCCAACCCCGGATTCTATCCCAAACCGAAAACCATCGACGACCTTGTTAATATCGTCGTCGGACGCTGCCTCGATCAGATCGGACAGGAACACGAATTATACAAAAGATGGGAGTGAACGGGTTCCGCCCCGTCCGCTCCCTCAAAGGTTTCTTTGAGTTATTCACTCGAGGTAGATAGCAGGCCTTCCGGGCACCGCTACCTTGGCCTTGTCCTGGGGGTCGTACCTGTCGGCATCGTCTCCGGAGTAGACCTCTACGGGTACGCCGTTCTCCTCGGAGAGGAATGCCGCAGCATCCTTCAGGAGAACGGTCTCGTCGGTCTCTACTATGGGCTGCTTCTGCTCGATGCTGGACCTCTGGAACTCCACAGCGACCTTCTGGGCGAGAGATGATACAGCCTTTCCGTTCTTTCTGAGCTCCTCCTTGGCCATGCAGGCCTTTGTGAGGTCCGGGATTGTGAGCTTTCCGTCTTTCACCATATCGAGTGCAAGAGACATGACGTCCTTCTTCCACTGTGCGGAAGTGTATAGCACGATCTTGTTCACATCGATCTTCGCGATGCTTCTGATCTCGGTGATGTCTGACATCAGGTCCCTGATGAGGTTCTCGCCGTACTCTGCGGAAGCCGAGATCTTGGACTGGTCGGGCTCGGGCAGCTGTCCTGCAGAGACAAGTCCCTCGAATCCTGCCTGGGACCAGAGTTCCTCGGCGGTGTGGGGTGTGACAGGCATCATGCACTGGATCCAGATCTTCAGGGCCTCGAGGATCGTCTCCCTGTTGTTTCCGCCGCGCCTGTTGTACCACTTGATGTCGTTGAACATATCGAAGTATGCGATGGTGGTGAGTCCTCTGAGGTCGTTCTTGTCCATGGCCTTCCTGATGTTGGCGATGTGGTTGTTGAACCTGGAGATGAGCCATGCGTCGATGGATGTCTTGGGCGCATCCGACTCGGATGCGATGAGATCCTGTACCGAGATCATGATCTTGTCGACCCTCTGGCGGTAGGTGTTGACGGTGTCCTCGTCCCACTCTACGTCCACGAACATGGATGCGACGTTGGCATAATAGAGCCTCATAGCGTCAACTCCGAACTTGGCTGCTGCTCCGGGGATGGGCTGTGCTCCTCCCTTGGACTTGGAGATCTTGGTGGCCTCCCCCTTGTTGTCCTTCTTTCCGGTGATGTACCAGTTGACGGTGATTCCCTTGGGCCACATCTCCTTCGGCAGGATCGCGATGTGGTTCATCAGGAACGCGGGGAAGTGGACGGTCATGTGCTCCTTTCCTCCGAGGTTGACATCGAGAGGATACCAGTACAGGACATCCTTCCTGATCTGATCGAGGAGCTCTGCGCAGATTCCGGTGTTGCCGGCGACCGCGTTGATGTCCCCCTTTCCGAGGATGACGTAGTCGAAGAACTCCTCGGTCATCTGATCGGGAGTGATCTTCTTCTCGTTGGCATAGATGGATATTATGTAGTAGATGGGGTAGAGCGTGGAATCGGAGATGGCCTCGATGATCCACTTGTCGTCGAACGGGAACCTTGTTCCGAGCCAGTTTCCGAGCCTTGCGCAGGCCCTCTCCCTGAACCAGTCGAGAACGCCGTAGACGTTGTCGCTCCACTCGGGAGGGTTGAGCTCCATGGTCTTGCAGTGCTCCTTGGTCATCTCGGTGTACTTCGGATCGGCGTAGTTGATGAACCACTGGTCGTCGATCCTCTTGATGTGTACGCGTGCGCCGCACCTGCAGACGACCTCCTCTGTGAGGTCGTGGAAGTCATCGGCCTCGCCTGATGCGATCATGGCCTGCTTCATCTTCTCCTGTGCCTCCTGCACACGGAGTCCCGCGAACTCGCCGCATATATCCTTCATCTTTCCGGTGTGGAATCCGTCCTTGTACACCTGATGTTTCGCATCGATGAGCTTGGGGTCTCCGGGCTCGGTGATTCCGAGCTTCTCGATAATGTCTTTCGCTGGGAAGTCACCGTATCCCTTCATCTCGATGATCGAGATGGGGACTGCCTTGTCGAGGATATCCTGAGAAAGACCGTATTTGGTGATCATCGATGGGTCCTTCTTGATCGCGTCGAGTGATATCCAGTCATCGGGCGCGTCCGACGGGACCGATGTGACCAGTCCGGTACCGACATCGGGGTTGACGAACGATGCCGGGAAGACGGGGATCTCGCGGTGGATCATGGGTGCTTCGCACATCCATCCGACCATATCCTTTCCTGCGACGGAGCCGACGATCTCGATTCCGTCCTTCTGGAGCTGGAGCTTCTCGGCCGCCTGCGGGGAGACGATCCATGTCTCGCCTTTGTATGTGATTTTCTTGTACTCCGTCTCGGGGTCGACCCAGAAGCAGACCTGCCCGTAGACGGTCTCGGGCCTGAGGGTGGCAGCGATGAGGAACTCGTTGCCATGCCTGAACTTCAGGAGCGTATAGTCCTGTGTCTCTGCCTTTCCTCCCTTGGAGATATCAGTCTCGGATGCATCGACGGCGACGGGACCGCAGTTGGGGCATACCGATGCGTAATAGGGCTTCTGGATGAGCATTCCGGATTCCTTGAGCTTCCTGAACTGCCAGTCGATGAATCTGCCGTAATCGGGATACAGAGTGCAGGTGAATCTGCGCCAGTCGGACAGGAATCCGAACTTCCTCCAGTAGTCGTTCTGATAGACCTGGTTGAAGAAGTCGATGACCGCCATGGGGTCCTTCATGCCGGCGATGTCCTCGTCGGTGCATCCGTTCCTTTTAAGATAGTCGAGGGTCTTCTCGTCCCCCTTCTCGATCTTCTTGAAAAGGCTGATTCCTCCGTTTCCGGTGGCATGGGTACCGACAGGGAACATGACGTTGTAACCGGTCATGCGCTTGTACCTGGTGATGGCATCGAGGTAGGTGTATCCCCTGAGGTGTCCGACATGAAGGTATCCGGTGACACCGGGATATGCGAAGATCGCCATGAACTTCGGCTTGCTTTCATCCCTCTCGGCCCTGTTGAGTCCTTCCTCGACCCACTTGGCCTGCCATTTCTTCTCCATCGAGCTGTAATCGTACGCCATTCTGAATCCCTTTCAGTAGCTGAATAATATTCGTGATAAAGAGACCATTATTATAGGTTATTATTATAGTAAAGCGGAATGGAATCTATAAATAATGCAACCGGCTCTAATGCGTAAGACAAAACAGCATTATTTGTCTTACATTGTCCGACAATATTATATACTCTGTCAGACATGTTACTATTGCAGTCAAATGAAGGGATGGGACTCTACAGGAAAGCTGCAAGAGCGGATGAAAATGACGGACGACGGAACCAAGGTCACGATCAGGATGGGACCAGAGGAAATCCAGATGATGGAGGACTTCATGGCTGACCATGATATTGGAAACCGTTCCGATTTCATCCGCGATGCCATCAAGGGATACATCGCCTCAATGAAGGCGGGTACACCCGGTAAGGCAGAAGGCGGGATCTTCGTCCGCCTCAGCGACGTACAGATGGACACCCTGTCCGCTCTCGTCCAGACCGGTGTAACGGTCTCGGAGGAAGAGTTCATCAGGAAGTGTCTTCTCGACAAGATCGTCACGAAGGACCTCGAGACGGAAGCCATCGAGAATGCCTTCAGGGCGGCTCAGATGAGAGCGGCGCTCAAATGAAGAAAAGGATGGGAATTTGGACATCACCCGGTGATGGGAACGGTAAAAGCCGTACCGGATGATGTCTATGGAAACTATTTCAAGCACTTGGGGGTGCACACAATGGTATCAAACACAGAAGCGAATTACAAAGTAGCGATCGTAGGAGTAGGCGGTGCAGGATGCAATATCGTCAACCAGCTGTACGGCTCCGACTGTCCTGTGGATACTATCGCAATCAACACCGACAAGACAGATCTCCACGCAACCCGCGCCGGACAGAAGATCTACATCTGCAAAGAGGTTCTTCACGGAGAGGGAACCAAGGGAGACACCAAGATCGGTAAGAAATGTGCGGACATCCACAAGGAAGAGATCAGAGAGGCACTTTCCAGATACAACATGGTTATCGTTGTATCAGGACTCGGAGGAGGAACCGGAACCGGAGCCACCCCAGTCGTAGTAGAGGCAGCTCAGTCTCAGAACATACTCACATTCGCAATCACAGTGAAGCCGTTCTTCTTCGAGGGAGATAGGACCCTCGTCGCCAACGAAGGCTACACCCGCATCAAAGGCATCTGCCCCCACGCAATGGCAGTGGCCAACGATTCGATGATCGGAAATATGGCGAGCATGAAGCTCGACGATGCATTCAAAGCAATGAACGATGTCATCATCGACCACATCAAGGCTTGCATGGAAAACTACTCGAACGTCACCTCTGAAGATGATGAGGAGAAATTCGAGAGTTTCGTCAGGAACTCACCCCTTTACGCTTACACCAGCGCATGAATGATGATTCAAAATACAGACACTGGGAACGTCTGCATTTTTCCTCCTTAAAAACCTTAAATAAAGGGGAGGTCCGACCTCCCCTACCTATTTTTCACATGTTCCGATGATGATTGAAAGGATACGGCGGATGCCGAAACCGCCGTTTAAAATGTTTATTCTTCTCAGCAATCGTACTTCGCTATTATCCTCCTCCCGAGAACGTACAGGATTACAAAACATATCACGGCATACACGGCAGATGACTGCACGTAAAATGAAACGGGATCCCCGGCCGAGAATGCCGCATATGCCATGAACCCGAAGGGGATCGTCAGCAATAAGGCGAAGATGCCGGCCGCGATCGAAACACGCCTGTTGGAGGAATAGAATAACGCCGAGATGATCATCACCGCCGTTATGCTGACCGATGTCAGCAGTACGGCTATGTGAAGTGCAAGGCTCATATTGTTGCTCATATAACCCAAACAGAAGCATATGACGAAGAAGAACGGCACCAGACACAGGGTGATGAGGACCTCTGCGTTGTACAGATCCGTTCTGCTGTATCCCGACGAAATGAGGAAGGAGGTAAATTTATTGCCGTTGTTTAGCGAGTTATTCTTGACCGTCTTGACAGCAAGTATGATGAGTATCACGCAGGGTACCAACGTAAGAAACGGCAATGTATCCATCAGAAACTTGTTACAGACCATCATCAGGGCGATCAATGCGGGAATCCCCACCAAGGTCCATTGATCCATCATCTGGACCTTCATCACGGTCGCTGCTTTTCTCCATATCGTATTCATACAATCACATCCATCTGTTTGATATCGAAAGGCCATACAACGATAGCATCATAAGGACCGGCATATCCGGCACCCTCCGTCGGACAGAAGCGAGGAGTCATTGTCAACGCCCCCTCATCAGATTCACCATGATGTCATCTATCGTTGCATCATCGATCACCAGTTCGGGATAGGCTTCCCTAAGATCCTTCTTGTCTTTCACAAGGCTCACGGTACCGAACCGGGTCCTGTCCGTATGGATTATATGCTCCTGTGGGACGATGATCTCCCCTCCGGTCCTGAGCACCCCGTATTCGTCCATCAGCGACTCCATGTCACCGGTAAGAATGACCTCCCCGTTGTACATGAACACCATGTAATCGGCTATCTTATCAAGATCCGACGTGATATGCGACGATATGACGACGGTGCGTTCCTCACCGGAGATGTAGTCCCTTATCAGATCCAGGAAATCCGCCCTTGCCTCCGGATCCATGCCTGCCGTCGGTTCGTCCAGCAGGATAAGGTCGGTATCATGGGAGAGGTTAACTGCCACCTGCAGCTTCATCCTCATACCGCGCGAAAGCTTTGATATGCACCGGTCCTGGGGGATATCGAACTTCTGACATAGGGACGAATACGTTTCACCGTTCCAGTCCGGAAACAGGACGCCCATCATCTTAGACAAGCGGGAGACCTTTATTCCGCTGGAGAATGGACACTCGTCATAGACGAACCCTATGCTCCCGACCCTCGTCTCGAATGGGAAGGATATGCTCCCAGATGAGGGCAGATAAGATCCGGACATGCATTTAAGCAGCGTGGTCTTTCCAGCCCCGTTGTTACCTACGATGCCGGTCACATACCCCTTGGGGATCTCCAGATCGATATTCTTCAATGAAAAATCCTGGAATACCTTGTTCAATCCTTTGATTGAGATACTTTCCTCCATCCTTATTCCTCCTTGTAGTAGATGTCTATGATTTCCTTGAGCTCGTTACTTGAAACGTCACTGACCTTGGCTAGCGCTATGGATTGCCGGATCAGCATCTCGATCTTCAACAGATTCCCCTCGCGGAGGACCTCTTTGTCCAGGCTTGATACGAAGCACCCCTTGCCTACCACGGTCGTTATGAATCCTTCGTTCTCCAAATCGTTGTAGGCTCTCTTCGTGGTGATCACGCTTATCCTGAGGTCCTGTGCGAGCGTACGCATGCTGGGCAGAGGATCGCCTGCTTTCAGCTCACCGCGCATTATCGCATTCTTCACCTGTTCCGTTATCTGCTCGTATATCGGACGGCTGCTCGTATTGCTCAGTATGATATCCATATCATCACTGTATGATGATTGTATATTGAGTATATAACTGTATATACACACTATATACAATTATCACATCATAAATATGCATTACAAGATAATAATCGGCAAACGGAATCGAAAAAAAGGTTAAATCGGGGGATAACCCCCGAAATTGTTTCAAAGTGAGTTGTAACCCATCTCGAACGCTTTGACGTTGAGATCCCTGAACTTCTCCGGGACCTGCTCGATGAGAGCCTCGAGGAGCTTGTCCTTGGGTATGGGGAATCCCTTGATTGCGGCGACTGCACCGATCATGACGGCGTTGGCCGCCACAGCCTTTCCTGCCTCGATCGCAATCTTCGTCGCATCGATTACGAACAGGTTGGGATTCACGTCAGACACTGCCTTCTTGAGATCTTCGATGTCGGGATATTCCTCGAAACCGGCTGCAACCATCGAAGGGAGCACCGGGTCCAGGTTCATGAGGATTACCGAGTCCCTGTTGGCCAGAGGAAGGTTCCTGCAGGTCTCCGCGGGCTCGAATCCCATGATGAGATCGGCCGATCCGGCGGCCTCCAGCGGACTGATGACATCGTCTCCGAAACGGAGCGTGGAAAGGACGCTTCCTCCCCTCTGTGCCATTCCGTGGACCTCGCTCATGGCGACCTTGTAACCTATGTTCATGGCCGCGTTACCGAGGACCATAGATGCAAGGAGGACGCCCTGTCCTCCGACTCCGACGATCTGGACTGTGTACTTCATTTCCTCACCTCGATTGCATCGACGGGACATACGTTGGCGCACATACCGCATCCTATGCATTGTGTGGGGTCCATCGTGATGATTCCGTCCTTCTTGATTAGTGCAGGGCATGCGATTGACCTTACGCAATTGTAGCACTTGGTGCACTTGTCCTGATCGACCGTGCATTCCCTGATGACGAGCTGCTTCTGCTTCTTGAGCTCGAGAGGACAGGGGCATTTGGATATGACGACCGCCAATCCGTCGAACGCGATGGCTTCCTTCATGACCTGAGTGGCAGCCTTGACATCATATGGATCGACTTCCTTGGCGAACTTAACGCCGACACCCTTCACCAAAGACAGGATATCGATGGGTTCGGTGGTTATTCCTCCGAAATCCCTTCCGGTTCCCGGGTTGGGTTGGTGTCCGGTCATCGCGGTAGTACGGTTGTCCAAAACGACGATGACCTCCTTGTGATTATTGAACAGTGCGTTGATTATTGGGGGGATTCCGGCATGGAAGAATGTGGAATCACCCATGAATGCGATGGCCGTCTGCTCGGTGGACTGCGCGAATCCTCCCGCTGCTCCAGCTCCACCTCCCATGCAGATGATGAAATCGGCTGCCTGGAATGGGGGCTGCACTCCGAGGGTATAGCATCCGATGTCGGAACAATATATGACATCCGAATTGCCTGCAGCCTTCTTCGCTGCGGCGAACATTCCTCTGTGGGGGCATCCCGCACAAAGCGTCGGAGGCCTGCTGGGGAGCTTCACGGTGACCGCGGGAAGCGGCTGAGTGAAATCCGTGACCTTGACGAGCTCCCTTATCCCCTTGAGCGTATCGGGGCTGTACTCCCAGGCTCTGGGAAGGTGTCCGGACCTCTTTCCGTATACAGGGACGCTGAGGTTGTTCTGGGCGCAGATCCTGAAGACCTGATCCTCCAGGAAGGGCTCGAGCTCCTCCGCGACGATGACGAACTTCTTTCCCTTGATGAAATCTGCGATCTTCTTCTCAGGTAGAGGGTTTGTAAATCCCAGTTTGAGAATGGATGCATCGCTGATGAACTCGCGGACGTACGTGTAAGACACCCCGGATGTGATGATTCCGACATCTCCCGATCCCTCGATGAAATTAAGAGGGGATTCCTCCGAGAGCTGCTGTGCCTTGGCGTTCAGATCGAGGAGCCTCGTCCTGTTGTTTTTGGCGTATGCAGGGATGTTCACGAATCTGGATACATCCTTGTCGAAGTGCCCCTTGATCTTTGGAACTGCCTTGGAACCGAACTCGACCACACCACGGGCATGGTTGACCCTCGTGGTGGTCCTGAAGAGGACTGGAAGCTCGAGCTTCTCCGATATCTCGTATG
The DNA here is from genome assembly GCA_002506175.1 of Methanomassiliicoccaceae archaeon UBA113. Lineage (GTDB taxonomy): Archaea > Thermoplasmatota > Thermoplasmata > Methanomassiliicoccales > Methanomethylophilaceae > Methanoprimaticola. Next base: position 2,777 of record DAXB01000092.1, on the reverse strand, counting down.
CGACCTTGACCATGTCCTTGGCCTCCTGAGGGGTCGATGGCTCGACCATGGGGATAAGAGCAAGCGTTGAATAGTAACGGTTGTCCTGCTCGTTCTGAGAGCTGTGACAAGAGGGGTCGTCAGCAGACATGATGAGCATTCCGCCCTTGACTCCTGCATATGCGAGGGTCATCATAGGGTCAGCAGCAACATTGAGTCCCACGTGCTTCATGAACACGAATGATCTGACTCCGGACGATGCCGCTGCGGCGGACACCTCCATAGCCACCTTCTCGTTGGTTGAGAACTCGAAGTACAATCCTGCTTCCCCGGATATTTTCTCGAGGATGTTTCCGACCTCGGAAGACGGGGTACCTGGATAGGTGGATGCGAAACCGGCACCGGCTTCGATAAGACCTCTAGATATGGCCTCGTTTCCAAGAAGGAGCTGTCTGCCCCCTTCTGCGAGTAGATTCGGCATTTGAACACCTTTAAATGGAACCCTAATCCAGACCGGCGTTAATATAACTAAGGTTGGAGCGCGAATGAGAACTAAGTAAAAGAGAAAGGGGTTTAGGCCGTGACCGAAGTCACGGTTTTAAACATCACTCGATTGCCGCTGAGGGGCACTCGTCGATGCAAGCACCGCAGTCTGTGCACTTTCCAGCGTCGATGATTGCGATGTCGTCGATTGTGATTGCACCGTTGGGGCAAGCGTCTGCGCATGCTCCACAGCCAACACACTCTGCGTCGATGATTTTAGGCATTTAGTAACCTCAGATGAAAATCATAAGCCAACTATATAGAATAATCGTCAACGTAAAGAGGACAACAGCCCACCAGCATCAGCAAAAGGCTGGAAGAAGTGATTGCCGTACCGTGCGTGTAAGACATAAACAAGATTATTACAATGAAGACCGGCCCGCAAAGCGGGCCGGCGTTTAGTTTCAGTGTCCTCAGATTGCATGCTTCCTTGCCAATAATGCGATAAGGACCACTATTAGGACGATTACCAAAGCCAACAGGATGCAGACGGTCGTCTTGTTCTCGTCCGCCTTCTTGTTGAGGTCGTTGATGGTCTTGTTCAGATCATCGACTTCATCCTGGCTGTAAAACGTCACTGGAACTTGTTCGATGTTGTTGACGTTATCCGTGGCGATCTTGAAAACAGCATCCGAGTAGCTCTTGTTGAGAGATCCTATCTGCGAAATCTCGGATGAAGAGTGTTCATACATGTAATCATAGAGGTACTCCACATCGCTAAGCTGAGCTGAAGTGTACAAGAAAGACTCATCAACGGAGGCCTTCATATCCATATAGCTGCTGCTTGTGCTTTCTGTGTCTGAGATGGTGTAAATACCGTTTCCTAGCTTGTAGCCACAGAAATGCGAGTTGTACATCAGACGGTTGTTCCTGTCATAGTCGAAAGCGTCACCTATCTTTACGTCCGAGATATCTGTGAGATACCTCCAGTTGCAAAGGCTGGTATAGTTCTCGGAATCGTAAGTCTCGAATGTCGTTTCGGTCGTCTTCCCGTTGATGGAGAACACTGCGGTTCCGCTTACCTTCATAACGTATGCATAATACAAATCCCATGAATCGACGATATACTTACCGTCTGCACGGAGCATATCGGTCTCATCGTAATCTTCGTATTCGGTCAAATCTATCTTGGCTTCCACAGTGATGGTGTCTCCGGCGTTGAATGTGTCGCCAATGTAGCCTTTCACCTGGGAGACATCCCCAACGAGATTCTCGAGGAACAGATCGTAACCTCCATAGTATTCATCCACTGTTGCAACGAACTTGACATTCATCGACTCATTGAATACGTAGCTAATGAACTGCTCCACTCCGGTTTCGTCGGTATCGAAGTAGTACGTGCTGAAAGACGCAGCCGCGTCATACTTAATGTCTGAGAGGATAACGTTGTAATTGAAGCAGCCGTTGTACAACCCGAGAGCGTACATAACATTCATCGCGATGTATTCATCACTGCACAGATACCTATCAAATGCTTCTTGTGTTGGTGTGGATTCAAACACGAATCCGTTGTAGACGTTTTCAGGTGTATCTGCTACCGACTCCGAGAGCGGTACGGCGGAGACCAACATGAAAAACGCAACCATGACGGCGAATGCCGATTTGTATTTCATAAAAAATGTATGTAAATGTCAGATTAATAACGCTTGTCTACATTTTTTTGTATGAATAATTTATAGTCAGAAGCGTAGAACGGCCTTTCGGATTGAATCAGCATCCGAATAAGCCGTTTTGCTCAGTCCTGACCCATATCGATAGTGATAGGTCCGCTCTTAGGATAGATCTTTCTGGACATCATGCCGAGCTCCATCCAAGCGGCTTGATAGACCATGATGGGTGCAACGCATATCATAGACATGTTTCCGCGGACCTGTTCTTTATTGATCTTGCTGGTCTCGAAGTTTAGGATGTCGTCCATCGTGATGTTCGTGAGGTTCTGGGAAAAACCTTCGATAGCCTGGCAGTCGGATTCGATCTTGACGTCTATGGTTCCATCATCCCTCTTATCGGCGGTGACTTTGATCTTCTTGTCGCAGATGGACATGTTTGATTCGATAACTGAGGTCATATCTGGAATCTTGCGATGTACCCTATTAAAAGCTTATGAACCGAAGTCTCGTTTTTAAGGTCCATAGAATACCAACAGATAGGTAAAAGAATCTGGGAACTCAGCTTCACTACGACACCGCCTATGGCGAAGATAATAAAGCACCGATGCTATAGCCACATCGTTGGGAGATGGAGGGTGGCCGACG
>DAXB01000030.1 GCA_002506175.1 Methanomassiliicoccaceae archaeon UBA113 | reverse complement strand
TGGCTCCGAATGCCATGAAGATGACGTCCCATTTTCCAAGGACTTTGTCAAATTTCGATTCCACCACTTCTGTTGCCAATGTTATCCCTCTTTGGATATCGATGCAGTCAACGACGGTTATCCAACGCTCTGTAAATCAAGATGTGTATACATCCATGCTCCACATCAATCGTCGGATGTCTTAGAGACATTAACCACCACTGTTTACAATAATGCAAACAAACTTAACCATTTCAATCTTGGTCTTCTGCAAACGTAAGAAAAAAGTTACAGTATTTATATATTTCAGATAATAAAATTAACCATTTTTGCATCCATTGTTAGTTAACTAATTCACTTTATTAACTATCGTAGAAATCAAACAATATGTAAACAAATGAAACTCTGTTACGTATGCATTCAATGAATAATTTTAAATAAAATAGGTTAAACGAATTCTTCGCAACGAGCGATTATTTCAAAATCGACAAACCATATTGCAGTCTAACGAAAATCTGGCTGCTAATGATTGAATTCAAAACTGTCATTCGAAACGAAAAATGTCTTACTTAACACCGATTATCTATTACCAAATGATAGAAACTTCATGTATCACCCGAACTTATGTCACCAATACTTATTATTAAAGGAAAGGACTAACGAGAATCAGATAAAATGGTAGCATCCAAGAAGACACCAGCCAAGGCCTCCGCTCCGAAGGCCAAGAAAGAGAAAGTAGTTCTCGCATACTCCGGTGGACTCGACACATCTGTCGATATCCGCTGGCTCCAGGACAATTACAATGTTGACGTGGTAGCAGTCGCGATTAACGTCGGACAGCCTCCCAGTTCAGACGACATCGTCGCACGCGCACTCAGGAACGGGGCCATCAGAGCCGAGTTCTTCGATGCAAAGGGGGAGTTCGTCACAGACTACATCTGGCCCGCGCTCAAGGGAAACGCCATGTATCAGAACGTATACCCTCTCAGCACTGCAGTAGCAAGGCCCCTCATCACAAAGAAGCTCGTCGAGATTGCAAAAGAAGAGGGAGCAACTTATATCGCACACGGGTGCACCGCAAAGGGAAACGACCAGGTCAGATTCGATGTCGGAATCACATCCCAGAATCCTGACCTCAAGATCATTGCCCCTATGAGGGAATGGATTACCACAAGAGAAGAGGAAATCGAGTACGCCAAGAAGAACGGAATCGAGATCATCGTCAAGAAGTCCTCCCCCTACTCCAGGGATGAGAACCTCTGGGGCAACTCATGCGAGTGTGGAGTCCTCGAGGACCCCTGGGCAGAGCCTCCCGCGGGAGTATGGGCATACACAGTGGATCCGGAGAAAGCTCCTGCCAAGCCCACATACATCGAGATCGGATTCGAGAAGGGAGTACCTGTATCACTCGATGGAAAGAAGATGGGCGGAGTCGAACTGATTACTGCCCTCAACGACATTGCAGGAAAGAACGGTGTCGGAAGGATCGATCACATCGAAGACCGTCTTGTCGGAATCAAGAGCCGTGAGACGTACGAGTGCCCTGCGGCCATCACACTCATCACAGCACACAAGGAGCTTGAAGCACTCACCCTCCCCAAAGACACGATCGAGTTCAAGAGGATCGTCGAGCAGAGATTCAGCCAGCTCATATATGACGGACTCTGGTTCGGAGGACTCTGCGAATCCCTCATCAAGTTCATAGACTCCACACAGGAGTACGTCACCGGAACAGTGAAGGTAAAACTGTACAGAGGAACAGCCACTGTCGTCGGAAGGACCTCGCCTTACTCCCTGTATGATACCGGCCTCAGCACCTACGCAAAGGGAGACAGCTTCAACCACAAGTCCGCAGAGGGATTCATCTACTGCTGGGGACTTCCCGGAATGACTCTCAACAAGGCCCACGCAGAGCCCGTCAAGAAGAAAGCCTGCTGCAAGAAGGCCGCACCCAAGAAGAAGTGATTCTCTTGAAGCAAGCCCTCTGGTCGGGAAGATTCACCGGGAAGATGGACGACTCCACCCTGGACTTCACCACATCCCTCGATGTGGACTCCAAGATGGCGTTCTACGATGTCATGGGCTCCCTCGCACATGTGAGGATGCTCAAGGCATGCAATATCATCCCCGCTGAGGATGCCGACAGCATCATCGCTGGACTGAAGGTCATCCTCGATGAGATAAGGAACGACAGGTTCGAACTGGATTACACATTGGAGGATATCCACACGAACATCGAGTTCAGGCTCACCGAGAGGATCGGCCCGGCCGGAGGAAAACTGCATACAGGCAGGAGCAGGAACGATCAAGTAGCGGTCGACTTCAGGATGTACCTGAGGGACTGCGCATTGAGGTCTGCATCCTGTCTCAACAACCTTATGACCAGCCTCATCAAGATCGCTGAGGATAACGGTGGCACCATAATGCCCGGATTCACGCATATGCAGCATGCACAGCCGGTCACGCTGGCCCAGCATATGCTCGCATACGCGTTCAAATTCTCGAGGGATGCCGACAGATTCCTGGACGCATTCGAGAGAATGGACAAATGTCCTCTCGGAGCCGCGGCTCTGGCTGGGACAACATATCCTATCGACAGGTTCATGACCGCCTCCGCGCTCGGATTCAGAGAACCGACCGAGAACTCCATGGACTCGGTCAGCGACAGGGACTTCGTCAACGAGCTCGCATTCTGCGCAGCCCAGACACAGATACACCTGTCGTCCCTCTGCGAAGAACTGGTGCTCTGGTCATCCCAGGAATTCGGATTCGTGGAGATGGCTGACAGGTATACCACCGGATCATCCATTATGCCTCAGAAGAAGAACCCCGATATCGCAGAGCTTGTGAGAGGAAGGACCGGAAGCGTCATAGGCGCACTCATGACCATGCTCACGATGACGAAAGGGCTCCCGCTGACATACAACCGCGATCTCCAAGAAGATAAACGCCCGGTCATGGAATCCATCGATACTGTTGTGGCGTGCCTCGACATCATGGCAAAGGTTGTGGCCACGGCCGAATTCAACAAGGAGAGGATGCTTGAGGTCACCAGCAAAGGGCAGATCAATGCAACAGATCTTGCGGATTACCTTGTCACCAAGAATGTCCCGTTCCGCGAGGCACACGCGATTGTCGGTGCAGCGGTCAGAGAGAGCATCGAGACAGGAATCAATCTCGAGGACATGTCCCTTGAACAACTCAGGAAGTTCTCTGATAGAATCGAGGACGACGTGTATGGCTACATCCCAGTATCCAAATGCGTGGAAAGAAGAGAGTCCTATGGAGGAACTTCTCCCTCGTCCACAGACGTCCAGATATCGAAAGCCATAGAACAGCTGATGCTGCGCGATGAGAGGATCCGTCAAGAAACTCAGCTTATCGATAACTGCTGGGAGAAGCTCGAGGAGTGAATCCTCGAGCCCCAAACACATTCTACCAAACATTAAATCGAACCGAATAGTTGTTCGTGCATGAACAAAACCGTATTCTGCCTGTTGGCGGCATCTTTGTTACTGCTTCCTATTACCGCGTTGGAGACAGATGGCGAGGAATATGGAATCGAGACATGCACGAACATTATCGATCCTATAAAGGATGGGTCGCACGTCTCATCTGCATCCGAGATTCAGCCTTCTACTCTGAATAATGATTCAAAGACTCCAGGGGACGATATTAGCTCCCAAAATGAAGAAAATGGAGGCATACCTGCGATATTCTATGTCCTTTCGATAGCTACGATCATCTTCGCTATCGCGCTTGTCTATTATCTTGTAAAAGTGAGGAACAAATGATTTAATGGGACGGCTTTCGCCGACCCGATCTTTTTCCTTTGCTGACATACACCGGCAAGATGACGATAGACTTCACAAGCCTACGTATCTGAGATAATACTGCTCGAGTTCGTCCATGACTTTCTCAAGCTGACTGTTGTTAGAATCAAGGTCAGACTTCGAGGACATTATCCTTTCGATCTCCTTCTCCAGATCCATCTCCAGAGCTGAGAATCCATTTGAATCGTACAAGACGTCCTCCATCAGGGAATAGACCTCGTTGGAGTTCAGCTTATAACGCTTACTTATGTCGTCGATATCCTTCTTCTTGTCCTTGATCTCGAACTTGATCTTGGCCGCTGTGAGCATTTCGCTGATCTTATCCGCGATGGTCTTGAGGTCATCGGCCTTTCCATATGTCTTGAGATAGAACTCCTTGGAATCCATAGGGAAAACGAGCCTGACCTTTCCCTTCCTGTTGTATCCCTCGGGCTTCCTGTTGAGCTCCAAATCGGATACGTTGAGGTCAATCAGCATCTGCAGAATCTCCTCCTCTTCGGGTTTCTGACCGATCTCCGCAAGAAACATCTTGAGTATGTCCGGGAAAACTGGTGCGAGACTCTTGTAATCGGATTTGCCCTTCAGAACAAAATGGATGCTGCTAACCTTCATCAGCACTTCTCATCTAATATTCTTTATTTATTGCTTTTCATATAGACGAACCAATGAGAACAGCTCTTACTGTGGCTGGTTCCGACTCCATTGGCGGCGCAGGTATCCAGGTGGATATCAAAGCCATGTCCGTTGTCGGCGTACATGCCACTTCAGTCATAACTGCCGTCACAGCTCAAAACACAGAGGGCGTGTACGACATCTTCCCCATGCCTGAGGACTTCATCCAGGCGCAGCTCGATGCGGTGCTGAAAGACTGCGACATCAAAGCAGTCAAAACCGGCATGCTCTACAATGCGGACATCGTATCCCTTGTAGCGGACGAATTCGAGGATCACGACATACCGCTGATAGTAGACCCTGTGATGGTCTCCGGTACCGGATGCTCGCTGTGCGATGATGATTTTGTAAAGGCTCTGAAGAAGAAACTGCTTCCGATCTGCGAACTGGTAACCCCCAACAAATACGAAGCGGAAATGCTCGCAGGAATGAAAATAACAAACGAGGATGACATAACACTCGCATGCGAATTGATAGGCAAGCAGGGCTCGTCCGTCCTCTTCAAAGGAGGACACCTCAAAGGGCCCAAGGTCACAGACTATCTGTACCTCTCGTCCGAATTCAACAAGCTCACGTATCCCCGCCTGAACAAAGCCGGACACGGCAGCGGATGCTGCCTTTCCTCGTTCATCACCGCAAACATGGCAAAAGGATTGGATATCGTGAACGCTGTCATGAAATCCAGAGATCTAATCCAAGAATCCATCGCAACCCAATATGCCATCGGACACGGCGATGTGGTGATCAACCCCATGGTGAAGATGAGGGGGGACTCCGATAAATTCGCAATCCTTGATGCACTAGATGCGGCATCATCCAAGATGGTTAACATGATTCCCGATGAGTTCGTTCCTGCTAACGGAATGAACATAGCGTTCGCATTGAAGGACGCAGCTGGACCAGAAGAGATAGCTGCGATCGACAAGCGCATGGTTGTTCACAACGGCGGTATCAAGAAAGGGCCAGCTAAATTCGGTGCGGCAGAACATCTTTCCTATGTCCTGTTAGAAATCATGAAACGTGATCCAAAGATAAGGTGCGCGATGACTATCGCTTACAGGAAGGATATCATCGACATCATGGAAGAGGTCGGATGGAATACCGTATCCGCGGAGATGTCCAATAAGGATAAGGTGTCTGAAGCGACATCCTCGGCACTATCGAAGAGCAAGACCATACCTGATGCCATCATAGACAAGGGTGCGAAGAAGAACAGCATGATAAGGATACTCGCAAGGGACCCCGAAGAGATGCTTTCGAAACTGGAAGATATCCTCTGAGATCTTCCGGAAACAATTTCCGTTTTCAATGCCGTCGATTTATCCGACGGCAACAAATCATCATTTATTTAACATAAAGGGCCTCTTCGACGAATCGAGTGGGC
>DAXB01000035.1 GCA_002506175.1 Methanomassiliicoccaceae archaeon UBA113 | reverse complement strand
CAGACCACTTTTTTAATCGGGCGGTATTTGTTCTCGGATTATCGGTCCTCGAATGCCCTCCATTTTACGAATTCCGTAATAATCGCACCCGATACTTACGCAGATACGGGTGCAAACGGACTCGACACTGTTCTCAAACATCCCTATCGGTCCAGATTTCTACATATCAAATATTATATCAACAAAAATCGCACAAAAAACTACTACAAGTCTCCCGTTTTGTGATATACAAATCAGAAAGCAGACAGACAGAAAACAATAATGCGCAACATAATGTTGTTGCTGGTCACCTTGTCAGTATCAGACTCGGGTTATTGCCATCAAGTCGTATGCGGGCATCGCTACACTTACCGCTTCAAACCCTCCACAGGTAATATTGGTATCCATCACCCCACACACATCCTTCCATCGATAATTCAATGAGCATCTTAATGAAGTAGACATCACTCTTATTACACACAACGAGAATCCACCCACTATGACTACAGTTATCATGCACACCTCAATGGGTGACATCAAGATTCAGATGCACGAAGATATGCCTATCACCACAGGCAACTTCATTAAACTCGCAAAATCCGGATACTACGACGGAACAATCTTCCACAGAGTCATCGAGGACTTCATGATCCAGGGAGGAGACCCCGAGGGAACAGGATGCGGCGGACCCGGATACACCATCGAAGACGAGTTCGGAAAAGGACACTCCAACAAGAGGGGGACCATATCCATGGCGAACACCGGAAGACCCCACACCGGAGGAAGCCAGTTCTTCATAAACACCGTTGACAACACATACCTCGACAAAGAGGATCCCAGGACCCCCTACGCCCACCCCGTGTTCGGAACCGTCCTCGAGGGAATGGAAGTCGCGGACGCTATCAGCAAAGTCGACACCGACAGGAGCGACAGACCTCTGAAGGATGTCAAACTCGTCTCGGTGGAAGTCATCGAGTGATCCGATGTCGAAGCACGTCATGGAATGCCTGGGCATGAGCCGTGTGACGATCGAGGACGGGAAAGTCGTCGATGTCAGCGAACCCAAGGTGAAGTACTGTCCTCTCTTCAAGAAAGTCCGCAATATCGATGAACTCAACGTCGATACGGTCAGGGAGAACATAGAGTACCGCATCGAACATTTCGGGATGTGCTGCGAGAACAGGCAGACGGAGATGGATAACTTCCTTTCCTTCGGAATATCGGAGATACTCTGTCTGGCCCTGAAAAACCATAAGATAGATGCGGCGGTCATCGCGGCCGATGGCTGCGGTACCGCCGTGATCACCAGACCCAAGCTGGTCCAAGGCATGGGCGGCAGAATCTCGGGCATTTGCGAGACCGAACCCATACCGAAAGTCGTGGAGGCCGTAGGGGCCGAGAACATGGTGGATCCGCTCACCGCGAAGATCGACATGATCGACGGCGTCGGGCTCGCATACTCCAAAGGCTACAAGAAGGTGGCAGTCACGACACCTTCCGTAAAAGACGCTCAGGCCATGAGGGACATCTTCGGCAGCGACCTGACGATCGTAGGGGTCCACACATCCGGAATGTCTGAGGAAGATGCTAAAACTGCATTCGACCTTTTCGACATCATCACCGCATGCGCATCCAAATTCATCAGACTGGAGTCTAAGAAGAGAGATGTGCTCACGGCAGGCAACAAGGTACCCGTGTACGGAGTGTCATCGTTCGGGAAAGACCTCATACGCGATAAGCTGAAGGAACTCGGGAAAGAACCATACGACGGATCCGTCCCGGAAGAACCTCCGATTCCACTCATCTGAATCGCCTGTCAATCTTTATTTTAACCAGAAAGCCCATAGGCGATGTCGCAGGGAACACAGATGGATGCATTCGACGATTTCATTGCTTCGGTTTCTTCATTCCAATACCTGACAGAAGCAGTCATTATTCTCTCAGCTGTATTGATAGCCGCCATAGCCATCCTGATCTACAGGTACCATCTCAATAAGCAAAGGAGGGCCAAACAGGATGCCGAGTACTACAATCAACCCGAATACCAAAACCAGGCACCTCAACCTGAGCCGCAATACGTAAACGTACCTCCCCAGCAACAACGCACAAACGTGCCACCTCAGCAACCGCAACAACCCCAGCAGCCGGGACCGCAGCCGTCTAACGCGTACCCCGGTTCCATCGTCATGATCGGAAACTACATACTCTACAACGACCGCATCCAGGTGAGCCCCAGGAAATGCATATTCTATGACGAAATAACGAGCATCAGGTACGAATCCAACTATTCGAGCAGAGTCATCATCACAATAGGGCATGCATGGGAGCTTTCGCTCACCGCACAGGATCAGACGCTGAAACTGTACAACAGCATCATGTCGATCATGAACTCCGAAATGATCAGACAGCAGATGGGCAGAAAGAAGCACATGCTTAGATAATTCGACGATCGTCTACACAATTTCGTCTACACAATGCTCACAACAGGACATACGCCACTATGCTCTTCTTAGATAAAGGCTTATTTTATTATAGGGGAGAAGCAATACCTATCATATGAAAATATTAGGCTCAGGTAAAGTTGACGACTTCAACAAAGTCCAACTTTCCGAGAAGACCGTAAAAGCACTCGACGTTAAGTCCGGAGATAGTATCTTGTTCTCCAGGGGTAGCGGACACACAGTCCTCGTCTTTAAAGCAGAAGGCGCGAACCTCAGTTCAGAAGTCGATAAGGCTCCACCAGAGAGATACGATAACAAACTAGCCGCTGCCATTCTCGCGGTAGCAATCGTTCTGCTAATCGCATTCTGCGTCTGGTTCTTTATGTTCTCCGGCTTCGTAGACGTAAAGATAATCGATCCGAACAGCACGGACTTCCAGATTTTCCTCATTGCCATCATGGCAGTCGTAATCCTTGTAGTCACCGCACTGATGATGCAGTTCTCCCACAAGGTATCGACTCCCGACTCACAGTCCATTGTGACTTTCAACGGACCGTACTCCAAGAACCGTCTCTACGGACTATCCAAGCTCTCGTCCGACGGACGTATCCTCACCGGAAACCTCTACGTCAACTCACTGTTCGGAACAAACCCCGACCACATCGAAGCAAGAGTCATCTACGCAGACGGATCTATCGAGCCGGTCCTGTACAAATGCCTAAAAGATGTTCCTGGATACTGCACATACAAGCTCAGGGTCCCCGCAGGAGACCTCTCCTACGGAAAACTCGAGCTCGCAATCAGCTACATCTACTCTGGAAAGGCAATCGTCGCAAAGACCGTCTTGGACCTCAGTTCCAGTGCCAATGATGCGATGACAATCAAAGTCAATGAAAGCGATATCAAGGCAGAACTCATCTTCGGACCCGAATTCCAGACCGCCAAATTCGACGAATCGCTCTTCGATCCGACTGAAGCTGACGCTTGAAGGTGTTATGGATGGGGATATCCAATAACCTGTTGCTCTACGGTCCACCTGGAACAGGAAAGACCTACAACTCGGTTAACTACGCAGTAGCGATCATCGAAGGCAGAACGTTCGAGGACGTGGTATTGGACCCATACATACTCAACCTTGAGAAATATGACCGTTACACCAAGATGGGAAGGATCACCTTCATGACCTTCCACCAGTCTCTGGGTTACGACGATTTCATCGAGGGAGTCAAGCCTGTCGTCAACGACGACGGTACCCTTGTGTACCTTCCTATGCCCGGAGTCTTCTACGACTTCTGCAGGAAGGCCGAATTCCCCCGCTCCAGGTTCGGGATTATGCCGAACGGATACGACAATATCAGACAGAATGCAGATATCTGGATTGTAATCCCGGGAGGAGAATACGGCCCCAACTCGGAAAGATCCAGAATGGTTAACGAAGGAAAGATCGACAGGAAGTATGTTCCCGCGGACGTACGTGTAGGGGACGTCCTCATCTCACTGATAATCCAGGATGCATCCGATGCATTCTATGTGATAGAATCGATCGAAGACGACACGGTTGATGTCGTTCCACTGAGAGTATTCGAGGAACCGCAGACAACCAGGATCCTCCGTATCTCGGAAGCAGAAGTACGCCAAGCTCCAGTGAAGGTCCCGTACGTCACGATCAACGAGGTCATTGCGCTCACCGAGACAGAGGAAGAAGGAAAACACGATACAGGAGAATGCGTGTTCATCATCGATGAGATTAACCGTGGTAACATCTCGAGGATCTTCGGAGAAATGATTACGCTGTTGGAGTCATCCAGGCGTAAGGGTATGGATGAGTGTCTGGAGGTATGGCTTCCTCAAATGAAGAGAAAGTTCAGTATCCCTCAGAACGTCTACGTCCTGGGAACAATGAACACTGCAGATAAATCGCTGGCCGGTCTCGATACCGCTCTGAGAAGAAGGTTCGAGTTCATCGAGAAGATGCCCGATCCGAGCGTCTTGATGAAAAGAGAGGTGTCTGATGTTAACCTCGGAAAGCTGCTCACGGTCATCAACAAGAGAATCGAGCTTCTGTATGACAGGGAGCACACGATGGGACATGCGTACTTCATCTCTGTCAAGACCATGCCGCAGCTTGCAGAATGCTTCAAGAAAAAAGTCATCCCTCTACTGCAGGAGTATTTCTTCGACGACTACGAGAAGATGGCATGGGTCATGGGAAAGGCCTCCAACCCGAGGGAATGTCCATTCATCACAATTAGGAAGAAATCCGAATTCCAGATGATGTTCGATCTCCCTGATGTTTTCGACATAGTGAGTGATGACTCTGTGTTCCTCAACCCAGAGAACTACATCCAAATCTATGCCGGGGTGGAAGATTGAAGTACGAACTGCATGAAGGAGTGCCGTACATCTTCGAACCAGGAGAGGGCGACCCGTCTTCCCACCTCATCACCATGACCGATCTCCTCGTGGAGAGGAAATGCAACTTCATAACGCTGAACAGCGAGACTGCACGCGGAAGATCGTTCACACTGGATCACTGCGTTGGACACCTGGAATTCTCAGGAGGATCTTCTGCCGAAATCTACCCGAACATCGTCGGCGAATCAAAAAGGGCTCCTGACGAAAACTTGATGATAATGCTGTACAAGATCTTCGGAATCGAACGCAAATCGATTACTCAGACCGCCAACATGTTCGAATTCTTCGTTCGTGTCTTCACATCCGAGGTAAGCCTCCTGATGATGAAAGGTCTACGTTCCGCTTATATCAGACAGCAGGGAAACGAATCCGTCCTCAAAGGGAGGATCCTGTTCGCAGAGAACATCAAGGAGAACCTGATTCACAAAGAAAGAATCTTCTGCGAATATGAGATCTTCACCACGAACAGGCCGGAAAACCGTCTCATCAAGAGTACGATCGAGATCCTACTCAAGAGAACCAAGGATAACAACAACAAGAAGTTCCTTAAGACGCTGCTGATGGATTTGGAGGAGATTCCCGCATCCACGGATATCACCAACGATTTCGCCATCGTGAACATCGATAGGAACATGACAGACTACATCTCGCCACTTGTATGGTGCAGCCTTTTCCTGAACTCCATGGGATTGTCGGAAGGTTCCAAATCAGGACTGTCCTATGCCCTTCTGATGAATTCCGACAAGATCTTCGAGGCATATGTTGCAAAATCATCTCTCGCCAACCGCAAGGATGGATCCTATTCCCTGAAGTATAAAGCATGGGTCGAAACGAATGCGGTCCCCAACGGGGATGCTGTCATCGTCGTGGAACCCGTATGGAGCTTCTTCGACCGCGGAAAAGATGAGATGATTACCGATGCGGAATACCTGTTCATGACCTGTCCCGGATTCTCCATCATCCCTCCTCTGAAGGATAAGAACGGCCACAGAGTATCCAGGATACGCTCGATGGCCCAATACTACCTCGAACAGGAAGAATGAGATAATTCATTCCTCGCCCAGATAAGAATCTATGACGAGATGCGAACCAGAACGGAGCATGATGATGGGGACGGCTTCCTTTCTGAGCCTTCTCCTAAGCTCCTTGTCATTGGTAAGAACATAACCGCCTGTCCTGGCTGCCAATTCGACAACAGCATTATCGCCGGTGTATTCCGTAGGTATGATCTCATACTTGCGAGCAAGTGCGATAGCCGCTTTCGCGTATCTGTGATCCAAGTGCTTGAGTTCACCGACAAGCGGTCCAGGAACGACGACTCTGACCTCACCCAGCAGTTCCTGCAGAGCGAGGTCAAGATTCATCTTCATCTCAAAAGGCATGAGTAAAGCGTTTGTGTCGAGCACGACGGTCTGCATGATCTCACTGATCTACGATTCCGTAACCGATAAGTCTCCATTTGTTGGAGATCCTTCTCGAGATTGCAACCCTCTGTCCGGGTAGGATGCACACCGGGATCTTCAATACGACCTCGGCCGAACCATTCCTGGCGCTCTTGACGACACCGACGGTTGTGGCGGTACCGACACTGAGCATCAGAGGCTCATTGCTCTTGATGTCCTCGACCGAAAGCTCCGCAGAGGATCCGACGACACGATCCAGAAGGGTCGTGTTCATCTTGAAGTCGTGGACAACGGCGGGAAGCTCTCCGGGAACTCCGATCACCCTTCCAGTCAATCCGTCGGACTTGGTTATGGACGAATCCAATCCAGTTCCGATCGCGATGAGACCTCCGGGCACAACGGACTTGACCGATTTGCCTCCGGCTTCGAGAGATGTCACCTTAGCGGTGATCCTCTCATAGACCGTCTTTCCTGCTACCTCCGTCTTCCTTCCAGGCGAAATCTCGATATCGTCCCCGACCTTCAAAGTTCCCTGGATAAGGGTTCCTCCGAGGACTCCTCCTTTGAGGTCCTGCGGTTTGGTTCCGGGAGAGTTGATATCGAAGGAACGTGCGACATGCATCAAAGGCGATGCTGACTTGTTCCTCTTGATCTTCGAGACGATGTGCTCCTCGATTGCCTCGATGAGCATGTCGATATTGACACCACGGTTGGCGGAGATCGGGATGATCGGGGCGTTCTCCGCGATCGTTCCCTTCACGAACTCCTTGATCTGCTTGTAGTTCTCGATGGCCTGCTCCCTTGTAACGATATCGATCTTGTTCTGAACGATGATGATCTTATCGATGCCTATGATCGAAAGAGCCATAAGATGCTCTTTCGTCTGAGGCTGGGGGCACTTCTCGTTGGCTGCCACCAGGAGGAGAGCACCATCCATGAGGGCTGCTCCGGAAAGCATCGTGGCCATCAAGGTCTCGTGCCCGGGAGCGTCGACGAACGATACCGCCCTCAGATACTCTGCATCCGCACCGCAGTTCTTGCACTTCTTAGCAGTGCCGTAAGCTGCAGCGCCCTGGCAGTCAGGACATTTGTAGAATGCTACATCAGCGTACCCGAGACGGATCGAGATTCCTCTTTTCAACTCCTCGGAGTGACGGTCGGTCCACTCTCCGGAGAGAGCCTTGGTAAGTGTTGTCTTACCGTGGTCGACGTGACCGATCATTCCGATGTTGATCTCGGGCTGCTTAGGGACTTTCATCAGTTCTCCGCGGGTGTCTCAGGGTTGAGGCACTCCTCGATGGACTTGGGTCCGTACTCTTCGACAGCGACGTTGATCTGGACGATTGCGTCGGAGATCGCAGATCCGCGGATTGCGGTTCTCTTCCTCTGTCCGGGGTACCTCTCGTGGAATCCCTTACTGTCGGACAGCAGGAGGTTCATCCTCTTGTTTCCGGGAAGGTCCTTCCTCATGGGGGTTCCGTTGCTGTCGGATCCGCCTGTGATCTTAAGCTTGTATTCGGGGAGGCCAAAGAAGACTCCGTCTACTGTCTCTCCGATGTTGATTCCGATCAGAGAGTTCGCGTGGTGACCGGATACAGTCACATTGTAGGACTTTCCGGTTTTCTTGTCATTAACAACAGCTTTAAATTCTGCCATTTGAACACCTTGAATGCGAGTATCTATAAGTTATTTATAAAGCTTTAGCAGAGGAAAACAGTACGATGGAACGGCCCTTTTTCGGCCCATCACACTGCTTTTCTCAACATTCGGATCGTCAACGGAACTTTGACCCTTTGGTCATGAAATACACTATGCAAATCAGAATGGCGGCCGCGATTCCTATGATTGCAGCAATGATGATTATGCCTCTGTTTCCACCGTCTGATTCATCCGACACATTCGATCCGGGATTGCTGCCGTCAGACCATTTCGCCTTGAACACCATATCGGATTCGCTCATAACCACGGATTGACCTGGCGAATAATCGACACCGTTGCACGTCCATGCCACGAAAGTTGATCCGTTTTTCATCGGTTTTGATGAAATGACATTGAACGTCTTCCCTCCCGCAATGTTGAATGCCTCTATGGAGCCGGAGCCCCCGTTCAGATCGTAGGAGACCGAGTATTTCACATTGCTGCACCATACGGCTTTGAATGATACATTCTGAGAAGGCATCGTGAACGAATAACCTGGAACGTATAACGTACCGCCATATTTCCAGCCCGAGAATGTGTAACCTTCCTTCGTTCCGCTGTATGAAGGGAGCGTGTAAGTGTTTCCCTCCTCCACAGACCTGCTAGATAACTGAACCGATCCCCCGTTAGTATCGAATGAAACGGTATATTTGGATAGGGCCTGCTTGATCACCTTCGAACTCGTACCGATGTAGGTGTGTCCTGGAATCTCATCGCTATTAAGCTCCGTCACACCGTCGCTATCATAGAAATCCAACCCAATAGAATACACATATCTTATGCTGGATGGTACTGTAATCTTTACTTCCCCCGAATATGACGGATCGATTAAGAAAAAGAAGCCACTCACGTGATCCACAGTATGACCTCTCACATTGGTGGGAATGGTCACTTCCACCTCACTTGTATACATGCTCAAACTGCCATGGTTTAACGATATTGACGCGCTTTCATCTTTATCGCAAAGGTATTCCATCGAAATGTTATTGGATCCGATATATGATTCCACACTTGATTTCACAGCATCAACGCTGCTCTTAACCGTAGAATGAACGGTCTTTTCACCGAACTTGTAATAGAACCCGGCCAGACCTTTCTCCTTCGACAGGTCCACGATGCTCTTCGCAACCATCTTCATCGCATCATATTCCTTCTGGGTCAATTCATGATTCAAAGTCCGCGAGACCACCTGCGCCTTATCCAGCGTGAACAGCTTCCCATCCTGGGACAACACATTGAAAACAGCCGCTGTCTGAGGTGTGAACGTCTCCAATTGATCCAGAATCTGCCCGTCAAAAATGAAGCTAATACCATTTTGGTTCGATTGGTTGTATGATATAGAGTAAATGTTGTCCTCGCCGACAGTCTGCTCCATTTCAAAAAACAGCAGGATGCAAGCATCTATCTCCAACCCTATGTGAGATTCATTCTTGAATGCCGAAAACACATCGTCATTCGTCATCCCGTCCGGGAACTCTATGTGCTCTGTATTCTCCAAACATATCGTCAAGTCTTCCGAACCGTACAATCCGTTCGTTTCATAACCGGAACAAGATAACACCAGATTAAACGTCATTTCGACATCGATGTAATCGGGAACCATATCCTCTGTGAACTTCACTATCCCTGAAGCATCATAGGAGCCGTACAGATTGAAATCGATTCCAGATTCTTGCTGGATGGTGAAACTGCAATCCAGGAACCCTCCGGAATCCATCTGCAGGACGTTCCCGCTGCCCATTACGATCTTAGCATAGATCTCGGCTGATACCGTTTCGAAATCTATCGCTTCCGATACGTCTGCTGTATACATGCCTGCCAAGACGGGTTCCGACATCTCCAATGCCTTTTCGATGATGGTTGATGCATCCGCGCCGTCCATTTTCGCATAGACGCCGGCCTCATCGCCAGGCACCATGGCTATAACCTTGCTATACACCAGCTCCCTATCGATCTCATTTGCAGCATAGCCCGCATCCAGATCCTCGCTTTCAGAGGACACCGGGAACAGAAATGCCGCAGACATCACCATTACTGCAATGACCACGATGCAGGCTCTTGCTTTGTTCATAAGTCGTTATTTTGCTGGAAAATAATAATGTTATCTGAAAAGAACCAGAATATGATACACATTATGAACCTGTAATCATACTGAACGATGCCTGAATTGTCCTGCACAGGACAACGATTATCACGTCGGATACCATTCAGCGTTACGGTGACGAAGGAATGAATCGTGATCGCATCATCAGCATAGCCTCCGCGGTACTGATAACCCTGATAGCGATCCTTGCCTTCGTCGGGATCTATTCCCTTGGAAACGGGGTTCAGGTAATCGATTACGAAGTGAAGGATGTCAAAATCGATGATGGAGACATATACTTCGGATTGGATCTGACGCTGTATTCTGATTTGTCATTCGATGTGAATGACATAGAGATGGATGTGTGCCTCAGGGATTATGTCTATGATTCGAAGATGCCCATAGTGCATTCTTCCGAATCGAGCATCAAATCAAAGAGCCAATCTGAAATACATCTCGACTGCACCGCATCAGCTGCCACAGCGTATCTGATCCTGAAGGACATGATCTCCGCAAAGGGGTCCATCGTTACAATCCACATAGACCTATCCGGAAGATACATGCTGAACATGCTGTCGTTCGATGCCGGGATCGACATGTTCATCCGTTTGGCTGAAGACGGTACCGTGATTGCTTTCGAAAAGCAATGGCATGGGGACGAAGCGCTGGACATATGCATCCACAATATGAACAGAAGCATACAGTTCTCGGATACCAATGTTATCATCTATGGCGGGGGATTCGCTCTTTCCATCCATGCGATTCAGAAAGGGACCGAGTTCCTGACCTCTTTGGAATCCGATGGTCCGCTCACTCTTGTCACGGAGAAACTGATAGATTCGGAACACAAGACAATCAGAGTGAACGGCAAAGAAACGGAGTTCTCCCAAGAGAGCCTGAACGCAGTACTGACTGCCATACGTTACATACTGGAGACTTGTTCATGACGGACGGGTCCGTGAAAGAAGGTGCGCGTAACACCATCGTCCTACTGTTATGGATTGCAGCCATATCCGTCTTAACTGCAATGCTGTTCATCCTTTTAACCGGCTCCATCAGGACAGCTTTCGGACTTGGCGGAACTGAATGGACCAGCCTGTACGCGAGCTTTATGACTCGCATGATATTTGTGCTGCCCCTGATTCCGATAACCTTCCTGCGCGGATACAGTCGGGATCCCAGATACCGCTTGGCATTGGATGTTGTGTACTATACGGTGATGATCGCATCGATACTCCTGATGTCATCGAACATATCATATCACTCCAACGGGACGTCCCTGATCGTCTCCGATGTCTTCTCCGAGTCATCCGATGCATACTTCGATGTGATAACTGTGGGAGCTATCGTCTGCGTCATTCCGCTGATGAAGCTTCTGAACATTGTCTGGCCTTCCTTGAAAAAGAAGGAAAACGATTATGATTGACGGAACACCGATTCGTTGATTTGATCTCGATGACATAAATAGAAATCCGATGGAGGCCCATTCATTCCGACAGGAATGCCAGCAAATCATCGGATGTCCTGAAGAAACGGTCCACGTGATACGTGAGCCAAGGCCTCTCAAGGAGATGCTCATAATCGCCGTATATCACATAAACCGATTTTCCGAGCTGATGCGCATAGATTATCTCACCTATGCTTCCGATGTACGGATGGTTCGGGATGCTGAGATCGGCAGCCAGGATGTCGCACTTCTTGATGTTGGCAAGCTGACTCTCCACGAGATCCTTGTCATCCTTGTAACCGTAGGAGAAATCGTTGATGACCTCGCACCCTATGGATGCGAACGCATCTACCATCCTCTGTCTGGATGATGCCACCTCGGACCTGTCGCGGTTATCGACGGCCCTCGCGAAATAGACCTTGCGCATCACATTCCCCAGAAAGGCTCGTCCTTGCGCTTGATGGCGATGACCTCTTCCAGGGCCATCTTCTCGTCGGAGTTCAGGTCAATCTCCTTGAGAGGCTTGATGGACGATCCGATGAGGTCCACGTAGATTATGTCCTCCTCGTTGATCTGCCTTCCAGCGGTGACCCCGTCGATTCCGACGGCGACCTCGTCCCCCTGGTTAGCCTCCTTGAGTGTGTCCTCTCCCGTGTGGATCGATTTGATCCTTCCGCAGTCGCGTCCGTCCGGACCGATGAGATTCTCTCCGGGTCTGATCTTTCCTGCGAGAACCCTCACTCCGACTATGGCAGGCTTGCTTGCACGGAATATGCAGTTGGGCAGGATCTTGAACTTGGCGGGGAATGCGAACTCCGCCCTCTTGTCTCCCTCGGCCTGCTTCTTCGTATCATCCACCCACTCGAGGTAATCCTCGATAAGCTGGTAGACGATCTGGTTGGTCATGACCTTGAGCTCGGGATGGTTGGCCATCTCGGCCTCTGCATCCTTGGAAAGCGTTGCATTGAATCCAAGCAGGACGCAGTTCTTCTTGTCTCCGTAAGCTGCCTCGACGATATCTCTGCGTGTGATCTCCCCGACACCGTACTTCCTGATCGGGATGTTGTTGGCTTTGGCCTCATAAGCGAGAGCTTCCAAAGAACCGATCGCATCGGCCTTGATCGTGATTCCGCTCTCAGATACCTCTATCTTTACGCTGGACTCCTCTACAAGGGTCTTGATGGCGGGGTCCTTCTCGTTCTTGACGACGAGGATAGGTGCTCCTGCGATGACCCCCTCCACGTTCTGACAGGCGATCTTGACTCCCGCCGCCGCGTGAAGTACAGGGACTGAATCGAACCTGTCACGGGGATCGCGAATCTCATCGAGCGGTTTGGGTTTGAGGATCGCCTTGACCTTCGTGACCACAGGCTGACCCCTTGTTCCAAGAGCTACGGTGTCCCCTTTCTTGATCGATCCTGAATAGAGGATCATATCAAGAGTTTTTCCCAGTCCCTTCTCCTCCTTGATCTCCAGGATTGTTCCCTTTCCGGGTCCCTCTCCTTTATCCAGCTGCTTCTCCAGGAAACGTTGTGCAAGTCCGATGAGAACGAGCAGAAGGTCTGGTACTCCCTCCCCCTCTTTCGCGCTGATGGGGACGAGTGCGACATTCTTTGTGAAATCATCGATCCTGTCGTAACGGTCGGCGTAGATGCCCTCTTCGGCAAGCTGTGCGATGATGTTGTAGAGCTTATCATCGAATACCTGCCTTGCGAAAGCGGTCTGCTGCTTCTCGGATATGATGAACGGCCTTCCCTCCTCGGAGATCCAACCGTCGATTGTATCGACCTTGTTCATGGCGATTACGAACGGGGTCTTGTACTGTCTGAGGATGTGGATGGACTCGATCGTCTGAGGCATCAGTCCTTCCCTTATGTCGATGACGAGGACGGCGAGATCCGCAAGGGAACCTCCCCTTGCACGGAGTGTGACGAATGAGTGGTGTCCAGGTGTATCAATGAAAAGCAATCCGGGAACGTCGAATTTCTTTCCCGGAGCGATAAGCTGTTTGCAAACATTGTAAATGTGGTCTATCGGAACTTCCGTCGCACCTATGTGCTGGGTGATGGCCCCGGCCTCACGGGCCTGAACGGATGTTCCCCTGATCCTATCCAGGAGTTTCGTCTTACCATGGTCTACATGACCGAGAACGCTCACAACAGGTTGTCTTATCGCCATATCCACCACATTCCATACTTACGTTATCGCCTGGCAATAATATAAGTTAATCGCGTGTGAGGGGATAGACCCATCTGTTAAATACATTGGGTCTGGAACACGTCTGAACAACGAGCGGTGGTGTATATCATGCGGTAGATGTGCAAACCCCATAGACGTAAGCTATTGGAAAAGTGTCCTGAAGGGAAAGAGATTGTTCACTCCTGCTCGTTCTTCACATCCTTGGAGATTGTGTAGTCCTTGTCCATCCTCAACGCCAAGAGGATTCCCAAGACATATAGCAGACCTGCGAACAGATACGCAGAGCAGACTCCGTTTCCAAAGATATCGTTCACGATTCCAGGCAACTCGTCTGGCACACCTGGGATGTACTTGAAGGCGAGAAGCCCTGTTCCGCTGAGCCCGAACTGCTCGGCAAGAGGAGCGTAGATCGTCTTAGCGAACTCAGTATTCATGAAGGACGCGATGATCACACCGAACGACGCGGTTCCAACTGTGGAACCAATGTTACGCATGAGGCTCACTACCGATGTTGTCATTCCCATATCCTTGATCGGCGTATGGTTCTGGACCGAGATCATGACGGTCGAGTTGACACATCCAAGTCCCAATCCGAAGATGAAAAGGTATACCAGTACGATCCACATATCCGGCTTGGAACCGATTGTGCTGAGCAGCAGGAGAGAAGCGGTCATTAGTACGGATCCCGCGAGGACCCACTTCCTGTATCCCGTCTTGTTCACCATCATTCCGCTTCCCATCGACGTGAACACCATTCCGAACACGAGAGGCAACAGGCACAATCCGCACTGCATGGCATCAAGATCATAGATGTTCATCAGATACATCGCATTGAAAGTCATGGTTCCAATCATCGCCAGCCCCATGATGAACATGTATGCTCCGGCCCTGAGTACTGTCCTGTTATGAGCTAACTTGGGGGCCACAACGGGGTCTTCGACCTTGTTCTCTATCAAGAGGAACAGGTCGACCATAACGACTGCGAATGATATCATTACTATAGACTTCACTCCGCCGAGGTCCATTCCATCAGATATTCCCTGGAAATAGAGGAGGACATCGAAGATCAATGCGGTGAGGACGACCATTCCGAGATAATCGATGGGCTTCATCTCCTTGTGCTCCTGTTCGGGGAACTTTACAAAAGTGAACAACAGGCACAGGATGACGATGGGGATGTTGATATAGAATATCCAATGCCATGACAGGGAATTGCAGACGAAGCCGCCCACGAGAGGACCGATTCCGCTTCCGATTCCGAACATCGCACCGAGCATTCCCTGCATCTTCCCCCTCTCTGACGGAGGGTAGAAGTCGGCTACTGCGGCCATGGCCACAGGCATGATGATTCCTCCTCCCATCCCCTGAATACCGCGGCAGACGATCATCATCTCCATGTTGACCGACAATCCCGCGGCCATCGATCCGATTGCAAAAAACGCCAGACCGAGCATGAACAGGGGTTTCCTTCCGTAACGATCGGACATCTTCCCTGCAATGGGAACCATCGCTGACTCGCACAGGAGATATGTCGTGATCATCCATGAATACAAATCTAAACCTTTCAGATCGGCTGCTATGACGTTGGCACAGGTACCCACTATGGTACCATCCATGCATGCGGCGAGCATCCCCAATGACAGCCCGGCCATAGCCATCTTCCTAGTACCGGAGCTCACATTCTCATAACCGCATACCATGGTATCATCGTTGAGAAGGCGTATACGATTCTCATTTAGGACTGTTTCGACTATTGGTATGCAAAAATGGGTGTTGCCCTCCCCGAAGGGAGGGAATGAGTTTGATTTTTACAAGATCACTCGTAGATCCACTTGTCTGCGGTCCTGTCGTAGGAGATGAGCTCCTCGGGCTTGAAGAAGATGGAGATCTCCCTCTTTGCCGACTCGACGGAATCGGATCCGTGGATGATGTTGCATCCAGTGACCATCGCGAAGTCTCCGCGGATGGTTCCGGGTGCGGACTCGAGGGGCTTGGTCTTGCCCATCATGTTCCTGCAGATCTGGACTGCATCCTCTCCCTCGAGCACCAT